>PMOG01000195.1 GCA_003161555.1 Vulcanimicrobiota bacterium
CCTCCAAGCCCAGACGACCATCGCGGTCGTTGGTTCGTCGGGCGTCGGGAAATCGACCATCGCGAACCGGCTCATCGGCGACGCCCGCTTCGCGACCGGGACGATTCGCGAGTCCGACGGCCGCGGAAAACACACCACGACCGCGCGCGAACTCATCGCGCTGCCGTCGGGCAGCTGGCTGATCGACACGCCCGGAATGCGCGCCTTTGCGCCGTGGGCCGACGACGCTGCGCTGGCGGAGACGTTCGCCGATATCGATGAGGCGGCGGCCCGTTGCCGCTTCCGCGATTGCCGCCATGACACCGAGCCCGGTTGCGCCGTTGCGGCGGAAGTGGACGAAGGACGCCTGGTACGGTGGCGCGCCTTGCGCGCAGAGGTGGCGAACCTCGAACGGCGCGACGACCCGGCGCTCTACGCCGCAAAAAAGAAACGCTGGAAAGAGATCGCCAAGGGCCAGCGCCTGCTCGCGCGAGCGCGAGGCCGCCGGCCGTAAGGCCTTATGCCGCCGCGTAGGCCGCCAGGAGCTCGCTTTGGGTCGTGTCTTCCTGCGGGACCTTCACCGTGATCGACACGACGGCGTTGCCCTGCGTCACGGTCTCGTACACGACCGTTGGATACTGGGTGCGCAAGACGTCGATCTTACGAACGGCCTCGTCGAACTTTTCCTGCGTGTTCGTATCTTCGACGGTAATTGATGCAGCCACGGGTTCTCCTCTGCGCCGAGCAAGCTGTAGACGCTGCTCCTTACCCGGTTTCCAAACCGGCTATTCCGCCGTGCGGGCTAATCGTACGGTCCCGAACGGTAGCGGGCTTGACACCCCTGGCCTCCCGTGATACTTAAGTGGCGCCTTCACTATGTCGACTGCATCGATCGAACTCGTCTTTCAGGCCTTGGCCGATCCCACCCGGCGGCTTATGGTCGAGCGCCTTAGCCGCGGACCGGCAACGGTCAGCGATCTGGCCGAGCCGTTTGCGATTTCGCTGTCGGCAGTGGTGCAGCATTTGAACTTTCTCGAAGCGAGTGGGCTCGTGCACACCCAGAAGGTCGGACGGGTGCGGACCTGCCGCATCAAACCCGCAGCCCTACGTGGCGCCGAACAGTGGTTTGCTGCGCGCCGCACGAGCTGGGAGCGCCGGCTCGATCGCCTCGCGGACTATCTCGCCGAAACCGGCGACCCGGCACGCAAAGGAAACGCATGATGACCAAATCCCGCACCGCCAACACCACTTTCACGCTCGAGCGCGTCTACGACGCGACCCCGGCGCGCGTTTTTGCCGCCTGGGCCGACCCGGCAGCGAAAGCCGTATGGTTCATCGGGCCTGGTGAGGGAAGGAACACGCGCGCAGCAACGACTTCGTCGTCGGCGGCACCGAGCGCCTGACCGGCGTGTTGGAGGACGGCACGCGCACCACGTTCGTGGGCCACTACCACGATATCGTGCCGAACGAGCGCATTGTGTACGCCTACGACGTCTTATTCAACGACGAGCGCCTCTCGGTTTCCCTTGCGACCGTGGAATTGGAACCGGTCACGGCCGGCACGCGGCTCGTGTTCACGGAGCACCTCGTCTGCCTCGACGGCTATGAGGATTCCGGTGCCCAGAGCCGCATCAGCGGAACTGAGACGCATCTTGATCGCCTTGGGAAATACGTGCAGCAATGAAGTTTCTCTGCTTGGCCTACGGCGCCGAAGAGGGCTGGAACGAACTCTCGAAAGCCGAACAAGACGAACTGCTCGCGCAAGACGAACGCTTGCGCCAGCGCGGCGACATCGTTGCCGCCGTTGAACGTACAGCCACCACCGTCACCGCATGGGACGGCAAGCCGGCGACGACCGAGGATACCTTCGCCCATGCGCGCGTCCCGCTGGCGGGGTTCGGCATCATCGAGGCCGCCGACCTCGACGAGGCCATCAAGCTCGTCGCGAACACGGCATGCGCGCGCGCAAAGGGCGCCGTCGTGCTGAGGCCGATCTCCGTCATCAATCTGTAGCCAGGACGCGCCGCGATCACGGGGCGGCGAGACCGAACGCCTTCAGTAGCACGCGTTTGGGGCGTTGGCCGTCGAACTCGCCGTAGTGGATGCGTTCCCAGGGGCCGAGGTCGAGGGCGCCCTTCGTGACCGGTACGAGCACTTGGTGACCGAGCAGCATGCGCTTGAGGTGCGCGTCGCCGTTGTCTTCGCCGGTGAGGTGATGCTTGTAATCGAGACCTGAGGGCGCGAGCTTTTCAACCCAGGCGAGGATGTCGCTCCACAGCCCCGACTCGTGATCGTTGACGAAGATGCTCGAGGTGATGTGCATGGTGCTCACCAGCACGAAGCCGTCGTCGAGCGCGGCGACAGCACGCACGCGCTCGACCTCCGCGGTGATGTCGCGGATCTCGTAGCGCGTCGCGGTACGAATCGTGAGGTACTCGGTGTGCGCGATCATGCCGCGTGGTTAGCGCTTATTCTTCTTCCGACCCGTGACCCGCTCGGGGCAGCTCCGGCTCGAAGTACAGATCGCGCTCGTCAACGTAGATCTCGGTTCCTCGACCGGGGCGCGGCAAGTCGGGCTCGTCCGGCAGCTCGATCGGCTCCGGAGTTTCGCCCCGGTCGCGATCCGGTTTTCCGCGTTCGTTCATGTCATACGGCCTCAGTGGTGCGTCGCTGGCGGTGCGGTGGCCTGGAGGATCACGTGGACGGTCGGTACCGGCTTTTCGCCAGTCCCGGCGAGGAAATAGTTCCCGATGAGCGCCGCCAGGCCGACGCCCACGAACGTCGTGGAGAGATTGATCAAGCGCCGCTTGGCGAAGCCCGCGCGGTCGGTCGCATCGGCATCGCGCAGCCACGATCGCGTGAGCTCGTACTTGATCCGAATCGCATTCTTCGGATCCCTGACCAGCAGCAGGGTCGCGTACATGCTAATCTCCGGAAACTGGACGTCGCGCGGAACCTGCGCCATCAGCGCAAAGAAGAACCCGGCGGCAAACGCCGCCAGCGCGACGATCACCCACGCGTTCACGCCGAGTTTCGAGGGATCGCCGAGAATCGCGAAGACACCGACGCCGGTGCTGATGATCGTGATGAGCGTACCGGCTTTCGCGTCGAGCGCTCGCGAACGCTCGCGGCCGGCATCGAATTTACTCTTCGCCTCGGCGTAGAGCAGGTCGACGGTCGCACTGGGCGCGCCGAGCAAGCCGGGGTAGCCCGTCGTGATACGTTTGACGGTGTCTGCGCGTTCTTCTTTGGTTGCGAGCCCGCTCTCAAGGCTGCCGAAAAAGAATGGCCATAAGCCCCGAGGTATCAGCTGCCGTATCGAAACCGCCACGTCGCGCGCTCACCCCCTCGCCGAACTTTTTCCGGCTCCGCAGGGCTCTTGACCTTCTCGCGATTGGAGGCCTCGGTCCCCGCCAAGGTTTGATTGCGGGTCGCAGAACGAGGCACGATGCGGATCGCTTGGAGCTTTCTTGGACCCGCGCTGTTGGCCGTTGGGGCCGGCGCCAGCTTTGTGACCCAGTCGGCGCTCAATGCCCAGCTGCGGGTGGTGCTGAACTCGCCGGTGAGGGCCAGCTTCGTCAGTTACGCCGGCGGTACGCTCGCGATGGTGATCGTCGCGCTCGCCATGCGCGAGTCGTGGGCCTACGTCCACGATTTCAGCCGCAGTTCCTGGTGGCTGTGGACGGGCGGCTTCTTCGGCGCGATCTACGTCGTCATCTCAATCGTGCTGCTGCCGCGTATCGGCGCCGCGACGTTGTTCGCCGCCATCGTTACCGGCCAGATGGTCGCCTCGCTGGCCTTCGATCAGTGGGGACTGTTCGGGTTAGCGCCGCGGGCGGTCGACCTCAGCCGCGTGCTCGGCGCGCTGTTGCTGGTGGCGGGCGTGGTCCTGATTCGCCGCTAGGTCCCGGCGAGTCCAGCGAACGAAGAGCGCAGCCGTGAAAACCACGGCGGCCGTGTACGTCCGCTTCGCTTAGGGGTCGATCGTGAGTGTGGTGGTCGTGCTCTGCTCCATACGAGAGTCTACAATGTACGGCCCTTCTGCCTGAGCACGCGCCACGACTTTGTACGTCCCCGGCGTTGTTAGCCGGTAGCTCCAGTGGTCAAGCGGAATAAACGTCTCTCCTTTCCAGGACAAGTAACGAACAGTTCCGGGTTCAAGACTAAACGTTCTCCCCGACCCACTGTATCCCGACAAGTCCGATAGACCTTGGGGCGCTCTCTTCCCATCTGCCCCTGTAATGGTTAGATCTACTTGGACCCAAGGCGGCACTGCAGCAAGAATGTCGATGCTGTGCGATGAGTTGTTCACAAAGCCAACACGGACGAAAATCGGGTCGCCGACCCTGTAGTGGCTCTGTTGAAAGATCACCACGGATGCAAGCGCCGAGACATCCTGGACGATCGACGTTCCGTTCATCGAGGCTGACGCAACAGATAGAGAACCCGCCGTCATAATAGCGACCGAACAAGCTGCGAAGAACGCGCGTTCACGACGGAGCAAGTTGGATCGCGGCGGTAGGCATTCAGACATGCGACTTCCCCACTGGGCCAATGCGGCGTGGCGCTTAAGACTGTGGAGGCCCCGTCGGCGCGCTCCTGCAGGCGGGCGGCCTGATTCTGATCCGCCGCTAGGTCTCACCACGTCGGGCGACCGAAGAGCGCAGGCGTGAAAACCACGGCGGCCGTGCTTCGCGCCTTCTCGAGCGATCGGCCGTATGCGGCGTCGCGGCCGCTGACGATCGAGGAGATCGAACTCGATGAGCCGGCGCAGGGTGAGGTGCTGGTGCGCGTCGCCAGCGCCGGCGTGTGCCACTCGGATCTCTCGACGATCGAGGGCGTGCTCGGCAAGCCGCTGCCGATCGCGCTCGGACACGAAGCCGCGGGGATCGTCGAGCAGGTCGGGCCCGGCGTGACGCGGGTCGCGCTGGGCGACCATGTCGTGTTCGCCTTCGTGCCGACCTGCGGCCGCTGCGGCCCCTGCACGAGCGGCCGGCCGGCCTTGTGCGAGCTCGGCAACCGCGCGAACATGAACGGCACGTCTCTCCGCGACGCGCGTCGCATGCACGCCGGTGAGGAGTCGGTGTCGCACCATCTGGGCGTGAGCGGTTTCGCGACGTACACCGTCGCCGCCGAGGAGTCGCTCGTGCGCATCCCCGACGACGTGCCGATGCAGGTCGCGGCGCTGTTCGGCTGCGCCGCGCTCACCGGCCTGGGCGCCGTGTTCGAGGCGGCGCACGTCGCGCCGGGAACGACCGTCGCCGTCTTCGGTGCGGGCGGCGTCGGGCTCATGGCGGCGTTAGCCGTCGGAGTCGTGGGCGCGTCCGCGATCGTCATCGATCCGGTGGCGCTGAAGCGCGACACCGCGACGTCGCTCGGCGCGCGCGCGACGATCGATCCCTCCGGCGGCGACGCGGTCAAGCAGATCCGCGAACACACCGGCGGACGCGGCGCGGACTACGTGATCGAGGCCTCGGGCACGGTGAAGGCCTTCGAGGATGCCGTCGCCGCGAGCGCACCCGGCGGCGTGATCGTCGCCGTCGGGCTACCGCGCGCCTCGGCCCGCGCCGAGGTCTCGCCGATGCTGCTCGTGGTCGGCGACCGCACGATCCGGGGCTCGTTCATGGGCTCGTCGGTCCCGCAGCGCGACATCCCGCGCTACGTCGAACTGTGGCGGCGCGGCAAACTCCCGATCGAGAAGCTCGTCAGCGGAACGATCGGGCTCGACGGAATCAACGCCGCGATGGACGCCCTCGCCTCAGGCGAAGCGCTGCGAACACTGGTGCTCCCGAACGGCGAACAATGACTGGTCTTCGGCGTCCTCAAAACGAGACGTTGAACGATACGAATGACGTCATCGCCGTCTAGCGAGGCGACCCTACGAGAATAAGCCGCGTCATGTTGAGCGATGCGGTTGCGGGTGGCACGCCGACGATCGCGAGCGCCGGCGTCATGTTGAGCGATGCGGTTGCGGCCGGCACGCCTACGATCGCGAGCGCCGGCGTCATGTTGAGCGATGCGGTTGCGGCCGGCACGCCGACGATCGTCAAGGGCGACATCGTGAACGATGCCGTCTTCGGGGTTTGCGCCTCGACTTGAGCCACGCTCACCGCTAGCAACACGACCAGCGCGGCCGGCTTACGGAAGGTTAACAGCGGACGTTGATCCGATCGACTTTTTAGGGTCGACACCCGAGCGTGGCGTGGGGATCACCCAGCACCACACCGTCGCACCAGTAACCATGGCCGATTGTTCCCCCGCGGGCGCCCTGAGCACGACGACGAGTGGGGGTCCGTTATAGACGACGAAGCCGTTTACGGTTTGGACGGGGACGGTAGCCTGCACTTGGTAGCCGGCAAAGCCATTGGGCGAATCGGGCGAATGCCCAGCCGGGCCCGCCCAACAGGTAACTTGGACGGTGGTGCCGATCGGCATTGAGGCAACCGACACCGGCACCCGTAGTGTCACGCTCTCATAGGTGGAAGCGGCAGACGCCGACGTGGCGATCGCCGTCAGCGCTATGGCGAAGGCCAAGGTAGTCAGGGAGAGACGAAGCATAAGCTTCTCCTTAACCGGGATTCCCCGTTTGGCGAGCGTGTTCGATCCGAAGTCGACGGTTCCCGTGGTCTCAGGAGGTCGTCGGCCGCCTGAACTGTAGCAGTGGCGGGTAATCGGCGGCCGAATTGGCCACTCGGCGAGGAACATTCACTTCGGCGTCACATCATCAGCGCGAATCGCCTGTTAATTATTGCGAAACGCCTCGAATCCGACGCGATTTCATAAATTCATCCGGCGAATGCGGGCAAAGATGCATATGCGGGCTATCCTCTCCGCGGCAATTGCGCTAGCTGTAGTGTTCGGCAGCGCCGGTGCCGGGCCGACGATAGCGCCTACGGCTGTCACGGTCGCGGGCCTCCAGCTCGCGCTTTCAACGGACAAGTCGCTGTATCGCGTTGGGGAAGACCCTCGGGTAACGATCACCTTCCGCAATCAAAGCACGCACGAGGCCGAGGGAAACTTTCAGTACTTCTGGGTTGCCCTCATCGGCACGAACGGCGCCGTGATCGAGCCCAATGCCTTCCCAACACACGTCGCGCTACTGGGCGGTCCGCCGGGAAATAGCATGACGATCGTAAAGTCCGGAGCAGACTTGCCGATCTACGGGACCACGCTGTCAACCTGGGGTTATAAACTGACAACGCCCGGCACGTTCATCCTCCGCACGACGAGCTACGTCTGGGTGGATGCCCAATTTACGCGAACGCGCTCAGGTGGTTTTCAACGAAACGGGGGAGTGCTCGCTTCAGTAAGATCGAACGACGCAACAATCACTGTTCGCCCCTAGTTCGCGGACGTGCGCGCGGTGTGCTGGCGGAAGGTCACGTTGAGGCGTTCGCCGGTGATGCGCGGGTCGCGCGGGACGCGGTGCTCCCAGTACAGCTGCGTGTCGCCGGCCATGATCACCAGGTCGCCGTGGTTGACGTCGACCGAGATCGGATTGTAGAGCAGCCCACTGTCCTTCTTCGGCCGCAGCTGGAACTGGCGCGTGGTGCCGAGCGAGAGCGAGGCGACGACCAGGCGCGCGTCGCGCGTGCCGTCGCGGTCGCCGTGCCAAGCCACCGCGTCGCGGCCGTCGCGATAGAGGTTGAGGAAACAGTAATCGTAGGCGGTGCGGGTGTGGCGCTCGATCATCTTGCGCACCACCTCGAGGGTGGGCGTCCAGGGCTGCCGCATGCGGTCGCCGCGGGAGGCCGTCTCGCGCGGCACCAGCACCCGTTTGCCGTACATCATCCGCGAGTCGGCCTGCCACTGGGTGTCGCTCTGCAGTTCCTCGACCAGGGTGTCGGCCGTGGCGCGGTCGAGAAACTCGGGGATGTAGGTCACGTCACCGCGGTCGCCGACGAGGATCGTCGGGTTCTTGGCCGAGGCGAATAACGGAAGCTGTCTGGGCATGGGAAAGATACGAACGTGTGTTCGATGCCGACCGTGATCACCCTCTTGCAACAATGTCCGGTTGGCGAGGAATGACGTGCAACGGCCGGGGCACCCAACGGGGTAGATGCCACATATGACCGACGACAAGAAGTCCAAGGATGCGCACGGAGCGCCCCTCGACCCCTTCAAGAACGACGAGCTGGACGACGCCGTGATCGCCGCCGACGATACCGGCATGCTCTCGGGCGAGCGGCTGATCACGCAAGCGGAACTAACCGAGGGCGAATCCGGCCGCAGGTAACGTGTAACGGTTGCGGTGAACGAGTTGCTTGTGAACGGAACGCGAGGCGCGCGTGCCAGTTTGTGGGACAAGGCTATGAGCCTGCCCGTGGTACGCGATGAAGACTTTTTTAACGGCAACCGCCGGCCCATTGGGGTCGACCCGCAGCATCTGCGGGTGATCAACGATACGGCGCTGCGGTCGCGGCTGATCATGGCCGGGATCGCCGAGGGGCTGCAGTCGCCCAAAGGCCCCCAGCGGATCAAGTCGATCATCCGGGTGTACCCGGACTTCGACGCGCCCCGCCCCGGCCCCAAGCCGCGTGCGATCCGCAGCGCGAGCCCGGCTCACCAGGAGCAGCCCCGCGGCTCGATCGGCCTGCCGAGCGTTGAAGAACTCAACGCCCTGCTCACTCGCATCCAGCACACCGAACGCGCGGTGAGCCAGGAGCTGCAGGGGCAGCTGGGCGGCCAGATCGATCGGCTCAAAAAGCAGATCTCGAGCCTGGAAGGCGACGACTTCGAACGCGCCTTCCGCGAACTTGAAACCGCGATGCGCCAGCGCCGCGAGCTCTCGACCCAGATCCGCGAAGAAGCCTTCCGCCGGATCGACGCCGACGGCACCTTCGAACCGCGCCGCTACCTGCGCCTGATCTCGCGCGACCGCCGCTAGCTACATCGGCGGAATGCCGGCGTCGGCTTCCGCATCGCAGTCCGGGTGCCCGCACTCGCAGGCCCCCTCCCCCATAGGGCCCCGGCTAACCATCTCGGCACACCGCGGGCTGCAGAATTCGGCATTCGGGTCCAACGGAGCCGCTGATGTCGCCCTGCTCTGGGGTGAATAGGGCTTCGTACATGCGCACATCTCGTGCGCGCATTTTTCGCTCGTCGTCATAGGTAACTTGTACCCGGGCGTCGCGAAGAAAGATACGCGTGCAGCGAAAAAGATCACTTTGCGCGGGACGATGACAGGGGTCAATCAACGACATACTAACCCCTACGTACATAGCGCGCTAAAAGGCCTGTACACGTAAGACGGCTCACACACCCCCGAGATGGTATATGCATCTCGTTTCGACCTTCGGATCGACTTCCAAGAACGAATTCGGCGCGACCGCCGACACCAGGGAATGTCGCGGTTCGGACGTACCAAGTAAGGCCGTGCGCGATAACGATGCTCGCTATCGGCCCAACTCGGCCCGAGTGTTCCGACCAATTGATCGACCTCGCCTATACGAGCGTCTGTCCGCCGCCGCACGCTATCGAATCGTTACCGTTGTCGCGCCTGCTGGATTTGGGAAATCCGTAGCCCTTCGTCACTTCGTACGACGTCGACCCCGTGCAGTTCTGTACGAAGTCTCACAAGAAAGCAAGACCCTGTTTCAATTCGTGCGCGGCTTCTGCGATGCGTTATCGCGTCACACGCCTGGATTACGCGCGTCTCTCCCAACTGCATTTGAAGGATTCGCTTCGTCGACCACACCCGGAGAAGACCTCGCCTCCTGGGCCACCGCGCATATGCGCGAAATTAAGATTTTCATTGTAATCGACAACCTCGATACGATTGGTGATCCGGAGATATCTCGCTTTCTTGGTAAACTCATCGATGCGACAAAGACTCATATTCGGTGGTGTCTGGCGTCGCGTTCGAGTCTGGCTCTTCCAACAGCATCATGGCTTGCGTACAACGATTCCGATCTCGCTGTTGATGCAAACGACTTACGATTTACGCTAGATGAAGCGAGATTAACTGCGGAGGCCGCTGGCGCAACTCTCTGCGACGAGGACATAGAGACAATGCTTCGCCTCACTGAAGGCTGGCCGGCCGCACTCACATTCGCATTTAGGAATGCGACGAAAACTCGCGATCTGCAGTCCGTGACACACCGCACTCGCGACGTGATTTACCGCTATTTAGCTGAACAGGTATGGGATTCGCTAAGCGCCGACCTAAAACGTTTCCTCGCGATTGCGGCCTTTCTGCCGTGGGTTGACGTTAAATTTGCGACTGAGGCGAAACACCCCAATAGCGATACGGTGATCGAGAGCCTTCGTGCCCATATAGGTCTATTGTCGACGAGAACTGTGGGGGCTTATGAGCTACACGATCTATTTCGGGAGTTTATTCGGCGAACATTGGCTAACCAAGGCGGGGCTGCTCAAGAGGAGGCGATCTTCTGCGCCGCAGGAATTCTCGAGCGCACCGGTTTCACGGCGGCTGCGCTTGAACGTTACATTGACGCGAACGCTACTCAGTCAATAGCCCGGCTCTTGGACGTCCACAATGTGGCGCTGCTCGAGAGTGGCCATTACGATGTCGCACAGAGAGCCTTGCGCGCCTTAAAAGATGCGCCTGAACTTGACTGGCCCGGTGTGCTCGCACTACGGGCCGCACTTGAGGAAGCGTACGGGCGCGTAGATCGAGCCGAGGCCTTGTACGCACGAGTACTGTCCCTACCGGCACGCGACCCATCATTTCGCGTGTCCGTCTCTTGCAGATATTCCTTGCTTCTCTATCAGCAGGGTCGAACGGATGGAATTCGGCTCTTAGAAGTGCTGCAGAGCCAAAGTGGCCTCAGTACGCCTGACCGCACACACGTCCTGGGCACGTTAGCAGTGCTTCTCGGGTACGCCGGCGATCAGGCGCGAGCGGCGGCATTCTTGAACGAGGCATTGCTGTTGGCCGACGCTGTCGATGAACCCCTGTACGCACGGACATATGGCCGAGCGGCGGCCGTCGCCTTTTTCTCAGGCGATGAACGGGCCGTTGAACTTTACGCGATCGAGGCAGTGTCCATCGCAGAGCATTGTTCTTTATACAGCCTAGCTGCGCGCATCGGCACTTCTCTCAGCACGCTTCATACCTCCGCTGGGCGCATTTCCCTAGCCAGGTCCCATGCTGAGCGAGTTGTCCTCAACGCGGAGCGCGCGGGCGATCCGGAGGTCCGCGCGCGTGGCCTGAGGGAGCTAATTGCCTTGGAGACCGAACTGGGAAATGAAGAACGCGTAGCCTCAGCCGAGCGCGAACTTGCTACCATTGCCTACACTGGTCCGAATGGACTCCCGGCCCTATTGCTCGCACGCGCAATGAGATTCACCTGGTACTCCCAATTTGATGAGGCGATAACGCTTCTTAGGGATGCGGAAAGGTTGCAGTTTTCCGTACACCAAAGCCGTCTCAGGACGTCGCTCTTGGCGGTCGCATCGGCGGCTAGGGGTGACACTGAGGCTGCTTTAAGCGCTCTGTCTGCGTATGAGGCTGCGGCTAGCCTCGATTCGAATACACATTCAATGTTTGCACGTTCGCGAGCTCTTAGTTTACGCTTTGCGATGCTTGCCGCAATTATGATTTCCAAGCGTGAGCCCTCGCGGCGGCTCGCACGGCAGATGGCTCGCGGAGACAGGGCAGATCTGTTTGAAGCCTTTGACGCGGCCATCGAGGCGGTAAGGTTGCGTTCACGGCAAGGGCTCGCGACCGCGTTACGGGCACTGAGCTCTTGCTCCCAGGCAGGTGTTTCGAAGATGATCTCAGTCGCGACCGCACATCTTTTCCCGTTAGAGGTTGGCGACTGCGTACCATTAACGGCAATGGAGATGGTGGTTTTGAGATCGATCGTTGAAGGTCTCTCCAATCAAGCAATCGCTAGCGCCCAAGGTCGCACAATCAACACCATACGAACGCATGTGTCCGCAATTCTAAGAAAGCTTGGGTGCGAAAGTCGCGGCGAAGCGGCGGCGGCCGCTCGTAGGCTGAGCCTCATCTGACTGGGCCTCACCTCATCCTTTTGGACGAGGGCGCTCTTGAAGCTAAGCGGGTATGCTGGCCGTGTGACCTTTTTCGCGGCTCATAGACCGCGATAGGCACGGGAGTTCCTGCCGGGTGTGGGCACCGAAGAATCGGACCGAGGCGGTCCGATTCTTCCATGTCCATCGGTGTGCCCGCGGATGCGTCGGGGTCGTACTTTGTGACTCTACTTCTAAATGAGCTCCCGAAGCGTTGGGAAGGTCTCCTCGAGCGACGGGTGAGCCTCAGGGCAATAGAGGACAGCCTTTCCGTTCTCATATCCCATCCCATACTCGGCAAATGTAGTGCCGAGAATGCGCGGGTGATCGCAATGGGCGCCGGCCTCGTCTGTTTCGCGGTGTACACGGAGCACGTTTTGGGGATGCTGGCCGCGCAGGCCCCAGAAGCCGTACTGGTTGTGGCCGCTAAGCGGGGGCGGTAAGCCGTAGGCCGGGCCGTAGATTTCGATGGCGCCGGCTTCGCCGTAGTTGTCCACGAGGATCGATGTGCGCGGGCGCTCGGCGGCAGGGATCTTGTCCCATGCGGCCGCGACTTCGCGCACGAAGTCGCGCCAGCCAAGCTGGTCGGCGAAGGATTGCGGCAGCAGCGTGTGGCCGGCGTTCTTCTCCTGCTCCTGCGGGGCCAGGTGCAGCGCTTGCATGTACGGCGCCAGCCGGTCGTACGGGAGTATCGGTAGCGCCAGCGGCGCGACCATCACGCTGAAGCTCACCGCCAGCACGCTGTAGATCGCCGTCATCACCGCCGAGCGAAGGGCAAGCGCAATGGCGGCGGCACCGATCGCGATCAGCGACGGGTAGGCCGGCGCGAGATAGTAGTCCTTACCATGGCCCGCGTAGATCGCGACGGCGACGATCGCGAAGGCGATCGGGATGAACCGCACCCGCGCAAAGTCGCGCAACAGGAACGGCGCGAGCAGACCCGCCATCCACACCGGCGCGAACCACGGGTTGAACACGATGATCTGATTGATCACGGACTTGAAGACGGGGACGTCGACGTTCTTGCCGGCCGCCGCGTGCACGAGGGTCGCAAACGGCCACCCATTCGCGGCCTGCCACAGCACCGACGGCAGCGCGATCACCACCGCAAGCGCGACGCCCAGCCACAGCTCGCGCAGGCGCAGCAGCCGGCGCTCCGGCGTCAGCGCCAAGCCGACGACGAGCCCGAGGAGCCAGATCGGCAGCGCGTACTTCGCCTCCATCGCCAGGCCACTGACGACTCCGGCCCAGATCAGGATCCGGCGGTCGTCGTGCAGCGCCGCCCGCACGAGCGCGTAGGCGACGAAGGTCCAGGCCAGCGGCTCGAACACGGTCGTGTTCACCGTCG
>PMOG01000168.1 GCA_003161555.1 Vulcanimicrobiota bacterium
TTTCTCTCGCACACCACCGACGACGACGACCGCACGTATCGCACCCGCGATGAGGTGGAAGGCCGCCGGCCGGAGGATCCCGTCCCGCGTTTCGAACGCTACGTGCTCGAACGCGGGGTCCTCGACGCGGCGGCGCTCAAGGCGTTCAAGCGCGCGATCGCCGACGAGGTAAACGCCGCAACCGATCTTGTCGAGGCAGAACCCTATCCCGAAGCCGCCACGCTCTACGGAAACACGTATGCGGGTGCCGACGATGCGTGGCTGACGTAAGCGCGCGGCGGCCTCGCCTGGGCGGTGTCAAGGGGGCGGCGGCGCCCCGACCGGAGCCGGCATTTCGGGCAGCGGCGAACCGCCGCGTTCCGTGTAGAGGCGCATCTCTGCGATGTCGCGCGGAAAGAGCAGCCCGAGCGTCCAGTCGACGGTGACGCGCAGCCGGCGGTCAAGTCCGGGCAAGCGAGCCAGGTAGTACGTGCGCCACAAGAACCACGCGAGGAAGCCGGTCAGGACGAACCCGCCCGGAAATGCCGCTACGCCGCGCCGTCCGCCCAGCGACGCCATCGTGCCCAGCGAAGTATAGACGAACGGCTTGGTCGGCCGGCCGCGCAGCGTCGCGACGATGTTGTCGGCGAGTACCGGCCCTTCACGGATCGCATGCTGCGCCGTCGCCGGATACCACGCGCCGCGGTCAGCCTGATCGGCGTCGGCGACGTTCGGAATCCACGCGCAATCGCCGATCGCCCACACGCCGGGCCGCCCGATGACCGACATATCCCGCCGCACGACGATGCCGCCGTTGCGCGCGTGGACGACGCCGGGCAGATCCTTGAGCACCGGTGACGGCCGCACGCCCGCGCTCCAGATAGCCGTCGCGCACGGGATCGCCGTGCCGGAGGCAAGCGTGAGTCCGTCGGCGTCGATCTGCTTGACGCCGTCGCCGAGAACCAGCTCCACGTGCCGGCGCTGAAGGTTACCGGTCGTGTACTGCCCCATCCGCGGCGGAAGGTCGGCCAGCAGCATCTTGCCGGCCTCGATCAAGATCATGCGCACGTCGGCGAGCACCAGCGGATGATAGAACGGCACGACCGAGCGAAAGAGGTCGACGAGCTCGCCCGCTGCTTCGCAGCCGGTGTAGCCGCCGCCGACCACGACGAAGGTCAGCAGCCGGTCGCGCTCCGCACCGGGCTCGGTTACAACGGCCTGCTCGAGCGCGGCGATGATCCGGTTGCGCAGCGTCTCCGCATCCTCGATCGTCTTGAGCGGCAGCGTGTGCTCCATGACACCGGGGATGCCGAAGGTGGCATTGACGCTGCCCAGACCGAGCACGAGTTGATCGTAGCCGAGCGTCGTCGCGTCGCCGGTGATCGGGTGACGGGCCTCGATCTCCCGCGCATCGAGGTCGATGCGGGTGATCTCGCCCAGAACGAAGGTCGAGCGCCGCAACTGCGCGCGCACCGGCGTCACCACATGACGCGTCTCGATGCTGCCCGAACTGACCTCGGGCAGCATCGGGGTGAAGAGGGTGAAGTTTTCGCGGCTGACGACGGCGATCTGCGCCTCGTCGGGGCGCAGTTTCTTCTCCAATCGCTGCGCGACCGCAACGCCGGCGAAGCCGCCGCCCAGGATCACGATCCGCGCGCTCACCCCGACCGGCCTTCGACGCTCAATGCGTGATCCCGGTCCACGGATGGACCCACGGATGCCACGTCATCGCCGCGACCAGGACGATTCCGCAACCGAGCGCCAAGCCAGTCATCGGCGCCGAGATCGCCAGCGCGATTGCTAAGTAGAGCAGGAACAGCAGCACCGAGGCGGCGAGACTCAGCGCTTCGAAAGTGGCGACCTCGACCCGCTCAATCTCCGCCGTCAGCGCATGGGTCAGGTCCGACGAGCGCATCCGCGAGAGCGCGAGCCAGTTGGCGTTGGCAATCGCGTGGTACAATCTCTGGCGCAGCCGGGCGCCGAAATCCTGCTGCACCGAAAACATCGCGAGTAACTGCCACCGTCCCAAAAGCGCTCGCGCCCCGATCAGGATGGCGAATGCCATAAGCAACATCAGTAGGCTCGGATGGAGGCCGACAGCCTCAAGCGCGGAGGCCACGGCGTTGGAATAGCGGCCGACCGCGTGCTCCGCGCCGAAGTCAAAGCCCGAGAGCCGCAGGATCGGAAGCAGCAGCGCGATGCCGATACCTTCGCTTAAGGAAAAGAAAAACATCAGCAAGACCGTGCCGGCGATTCGCGCGCGGCCGACCTCAAACAGGGCATGGAGATAGGCGTCGAGGGTTTTTCTCACCGCGATGAATGGTCCGCCGGCCACGGCGCCAAGCGCACGAGCCTGCGCAAGACGGCGGGGCCCTCCTTGAAAGCCACCCTGACCGGACGCAACAGATAATACAGCGGATGGAGCACCGGAGGCAGCCGCAAGAATTCGCGATCGTCGGCACTGGGCAAGAGCGCGCGCGCAGCCAGGTAGCGCATCCGCGCCCCGGGCTTCGCGATAACCCGCAGCGGCACCGACCATCGCTGGTAAAACCCCGGGCCGTCGACGCCCGGATCGCTCACGTAACCGATAAAGCTGCGCGCCGCGCGCATGACCGCGGGCTCGCGGCGCGCCGCCTCGAGTACGTCGTCCGGTACCGCGGCGTCGAGCAATTCATGCGCGAGCAGCATCCCGAGTGCGAATGCCCGGCGAGCTCCGGTCCGCGCGGCCCGCGCGGAAAGGTCATTCCAATCCAGCGAGGCGCGGGCCGCAGTGCGCGATGACGCGCGTATCACCTCGGCGAGATCGCAAATCCCGCCGAGCAACTGCCATCCGTGCTTGGCGCCGTGCGCGCACAGGTAAAGCAGATAGTCCGCATGCGCCAGCGTGCGCACGGCGGCGCCTTCGACCTCGACCCGCACTGCGCGCCGCCACAACTCTTCGCCGTCGGGGGCGAGCGGAAAATAAGGCGGGACGAGCCGCCAGTGGAGATCGATCTCCGTCATAGCGCCGGACCGTGCCAGCGCGAGTTCGTACGCGCCCGCGCGGCCAAGATCGCCAAGACTGCATCCGGCGTGCGGTGCGTAACCCTCGTTGAACAAAATCCCGACCGCGCGCGTGACTTCGCTTTTGCGCACCAGCAAGTCGAGATCGGTGAACTGGCGCATCGCGATGTCGCCATAAGCGGTCACCGCCAGCGCCGGACCCTTGAGTGCCAGGGGTTCGACGCCGCCCTGCTCGAGTAGCGCGGTCAGCCGAACCAACTCGCGCGAGAGATGTAGATTGCGCAGCGAGTTGCCGTGAAAGGCCCGGCGCAGGACCGTAGCTGCGTCCGACGGCATCACCTCCGCAAGTTCCGAGGTGAGATAGCGATAGACCAGTGGCATCACCCCCTGGACCAGCGCCATCCGTATCGCCCGAGGCCAATCGACGCCTTGCTCGACGATCGCGCGCAGGCGCACCGTGCGTTCAGGGCTCGCAACTGCGCTCGCGCAGCAGATGAGCAATTTCGCCTCGCGGCTAGGCAGCGTTCCGGATTTGAGGGCGGATGCGATGGGGTTCACGACCGAATCGGCGGCGCCGCGAGCTCGTCAAGCTCGCGAATCGTCACGCCCGCTACCCTGAGTCAGGCGGCGAGTCTACACTCTCCGGTCGCACCAAGGAACTAGCTGAAATCACCGCCCATTCGGGCCAGAGGCGCGGTCTATTGCTCCGTAGGAGGCTTGCCACCTTGGAGACGAGCCGGCACCAGCGGAGCATAGCGGTCAAGCTCGAAGTCGCCGATAAGCACCCTGCCCTCGCTTTCCAGCCACGCGTGCGCGATCAATTCATGCGGCCCATTTTTCGCGGCGCCGATTCGCAGTTCGCATGGATGGCCCGCGCGGGCGAGCATCGCTTCCGCCGCCACCGCCTGCACCAGGCAGTTCATCATCCCGGGAATGGCACCGCCCGCAGTCTCGACGGCCCAGACGACACGATCGGCGCGCGTCGGCCTGACGATCCATCGCAGGCGCTCCAGGCGAGTAACCGCCGCGCGCGCGGCCGGCAGGCGCAGGCCTCTGATCGCCAGCTTAGCGCTGATGAGGGCCAGCGCGGCCCGCGTCAGCAGCCGCTGATCGGCAAACGAAAGGCGAAAAAACTTAACCAGTCGACGTGCCATACCGCCCTTTGACCCTAGGCTTCACGAAGATTCCATCGACGTTTCAGCAGCACGGCGAGCGTCACCGGTAGTCAGATCTCGAGTCCCTCGTTGATCTCGACCAGGCCGCGGACCGCAAGT
>PMOG01000278.1 GCA_003161555.1 Vulcanimicrobiota bacterium
CCGATCGGCGACTGATCGATCACGACCATCTTGTCGAGCGCCTCGGCGCCCTTGACGCGTCCGTACGTGCCGCCGGCCGGCTGATGGTGCAGATACTGATTGAGCGCCTTGACGACGACCTCGTTGACCAACGTCGATTTCCCCGAACCGCTTACCCCCGTGATGCAGGTGAACGTGCCCAGCGGAATGTCGACGTCGACGCCTTGCAGGTTGTTCGCCTTGGCGCCCTGGACGGCGAGAATGCTGCGGCCCTTGCGGCGATGCTTCGGGATCGCGATGAACTGCCGCCCGGAGAGATAGGCACCGGTCAGCGACTCGGGATTCTGCTCGATCGCTTCGATCGAACCCACCGAAAGGATCCGCCCGCCTTCGGCACCGGCACCCGGCCCGATGTCGACGATCAGGTCGGCCGAGCGCATCGTGTCCTCGTCATGTTCGATGACGATCAGCGTGTTGCCGATATCGCGCAGCGTTTCGAGCGTCGCCAGCAGCCGATCGTTGTCGCGCTGATGCAGCCCGATCGAGGGTTCATCGAGGATGTACAGCACGCCGACCAGCGACGAACCGATTTGGGTCGCGAGGCGAATCCGCTGCGACTCGCCGCCCGAGAGCGTCGTCGCCGAGCGCGACAGGTTCAAATAGCCGAGGCCGACGTTTTTCAGAAAACCCAGCCGGGCGCGGATCTCCTTGAGGATCTGGTGCGCGATCTTGGCCTCACGCTCGGTCGGCGAAAACCCGGCGAAGAACGCTTCGGCCGCCTCGACCGACATCGAGGTCACCTCGTGGATGTTCTTCCCGTCGAAGGTCACCCCCAGCGCTTCGGGCTTGAGCCGCGCGCCCTGACAGACCTTGCAGACCGACGCGGACATGTATTTCTCGATCTCTTCTTTGACGTAGTCGGAGGTCGTCTCGGTGTAGCGGCGCTGCAGGTTGTTGACGACGCCCTCGAACTGCGACTCGTACTCCCACTGGTTGCCGGAGCGCGACTCGTAGACGAACTTCTGCTTCTTGTCGGCGCCGTACAGAATCGTGTCGACGACGTCGGCCGGGAGTTCTTCGACCGGCGTCGACGCCTTGCAGCGGCGCGAACGCAGGAGGCGCTCGACCTGCTGCATGTAGTACGGGTTGGTCGACGGATAACGGCCCGCGCCCATGCTCTTCGACCACGGCACGATCGCGCCGCCGGCGATCGACTTCGTGCGATCGGGCATCACCTTCCATGGATCGATCTCGATCTTCACGCCCAGCCCGCTGCAGGCCGGACACGCGCCGTAGGGTGAGTTGAACGAAAAGAGCCGCGGTTCGAGCTCCTGAAACGAGAGCCCGCAGTATGCGCAGGCAAACGACTCGCTGAAGGTCGCCTCGAGCCAATCCTCGGTCTTCTTCGAGGTCCCGACGTTGACGGGACCCAGGTAGAGGACGGTCACGATCCCGGTCGAGAGCTTGAGGGTCGTCTCGATCGAGTCGGTCAGGCGCCCGCGTACGTCGGGCTTGACGACCAGCCGGTCGACGACGACCTCGACCGTGTGCTTGCGCTTCTTGTCGAGCTCGATCTTCTCGCGCAGCTCGTGGACGACGCCGTCGACCCGAACGCGGGCGAAGCCCTCCTTCGCGACCTCCTCGAACAGCTTCGTATACTCGCCTTTGCGACCGCGGATGACCGGCGCCAGCAGCTGGATCTTCGTGCCTTCGGGGAAGGCTAAAATCTGGTCGACGATTTGCTCGGCGGTCTGCGGTGAAACCGCGCGCCCGCACTGATAGCAATGCGGCTTGCCGATGCGCGCGAACAGGAGCCGCAAATAGTCGTAGATCTCGGTGACGGTTCCGACGGTCGAGCGCGGGTTGCGCGAGGTCGACTTCTGGTCGATCGAGATCGCGGGCGAGAGCCCCTCGATGTAATCGACGTCGGGCTTCTCCATCTGGCCCAGGAACTGGCGCGCATACGACGAGAGCGACTCGACGTAGCGGCGCTGACCCTCGGCGTAAATCGTGTCGAAAGCGAGCGACGACTTGCCTGACCCGGAAAGGCCGGTCACCACGATCAGCTTGTTCCGCGGGAGGGTCAGGTCGATATTCTTGAGGTTATGTTCGCGCGCGCCCTTGATGACGATCGCGTCGAGGGCGTGGGTCCCGTCAGACATGCTTCCGTAATGATCCCCTCGCGGCACACATCGGTTCCAGGAGCTTGCCCATTCGATGCGCCGCGCACGGCCGGCGGCGATCAGCGCGATGCGCCAGACCCATACGAACATACGTTCGCTCCGGCCGGCACTACACCTCTCGGCGGGGAGGGCACCTCCCGCGGTGAGAACGGCGCAAGCGTGCGCGCGATCGACGGCGAGGGCCCCTACGCGCGGCGCGCGGATGTTCCGGCGCTCGCGGACTGCTACTTCTACCACACGATGGACCTCGCGCAACACGGCCTCGTCGCGGGCGAATGGGATCTGCGCGGCCGCATCCACGCGTACCTCGGTCACGAACCGGTCGCTGGGAAGCGCGTGCTCGAGGTCGGTACCGCCAGCGGATTTGTGTGTTTCGAAATGGAGCGGGACGGCGCCGAGGTCGTCGCCTACGACCTCTCGAGCGCGACGCCGTGGGACGTCGTACCGTACGCGGCGCTCAACGTATGCGAGATCCTCGCCGACCGAGCCGCACACATCGCGCGAATGAACAACGCCTGGTGGCTCGCGCGCGACGCGTTCGGATCAGCCGCGCGCGTAGTCTACGGAAGCGTCTACGACATACCGGCGACGATCGGTGAGGTCGACCTATGCACGTTCGGGGCTGTGCTGCTGCACGTGCGTGATCCATTAGGCGCATTGCAGAGCGCGGCGAAACTGCGTCCGCGAACGATCATCGTCACCGAGCTTGCGCGACGGCGCCGGTTCCCGCTGCTGCCGGAGCGGCCTTCGCAACGCCGCAGCGCGCTCTTCGTGCCCAACGGCGCGACGTCGGAACCGGTCGAGACGTGGTGGTCCTTCACGCCGGACTCGATCGCCAACCTGCTCGCGATTGCCGGCTACCGTACGACGCGTGTCGTACGCCACGCGCAGCAGTACCGCGGCCGAACGCTGCCGATGTTTACGGTGGTGGCGGACCGAGCCTAGCGCGATGCGGCCAGCGGAAGCACCCCGAGGACGTCGGCGATCGTCGGCACGATCGCGTCGGGACGCGGAGCGCCGTCGGGCAGCGGGATCGCGTGGACGTCGATCAGCACGGTGAAAAGTCCGGTTTCGAGCGCGCCGCGCACGTCCCGGTCGTACCGGTCGCCGACCATCGCCGCACGTTCCGGGACGCTGCCCAGCGCGCGGCAGGCGTAGCGGAAGAGGGCCGGGTCCGGCTTCACCATGCCGACCTCGTCGGCCAGAAAGAAGGCGTCCATGCGCTCGCGCAAGCCCAGCCGGTCGATCTTGTCATGGTGCGTGGCGGCAAAGCCGTTCGTGACCAGTCCCAGCTTGCAGCCGCGCAGCCGCAGCGCGTCGAGCAGTTCGACCGCGCCCGGCGCGAGGACCAG
>PMOG01000183.1 GCA_003161555.1 Vulcanimicrobiota bacterium
CTGCCGAACGCGTACCAGTAGGAGGCGCCCCCCGGAACGTCTTCGGTGAGGAAGTCCTTGGTGGCGGTGACGATTCCGGTGCGTTGGTCGAGCCAGGTCAGCATGCCGCTACCGTTCTCCTATCCGACCTGGATGACGACGTGGGCGGGCGTGTTGGCCTGATACAGGATCCACGACACCTGAACTTTGCCTTGATAATCGCGCAGCGGCAACGGATCGAGGCCACGCAGCGCCGGCCCCGCCTCGTGTACGCCCAGGACGTTGTACTCCGAACCGTGGCAGGGGCATAAGAACTTTTTCTGCGCCTCGTTGTACGAATAGCGACAGCCCAAGTGCGGACACAGCGGGCTGAACACGGTGAAACCCATGTTGACCACCGGATAGGGCAGCTTGTCGGGGCCGTTGTAAAGCTCCGGACGCGCCTTCTCCATCTCGGCATCGGAGGCGCGCACGGCCCAGACGAACTGTTCGGAGTCGGCGGCGCCGAAATAGCCGTTCGTCTCGTGGACGTCGAAGGTCACCTTGACCGGCGTGTTCGCGGTGGCTTTCTTGAGCATCGCGACTTCGTCGGGTGTCAACGGCGACCACTGCTCGTTGGACGCATCCGCCGACGGGATCATCGAGGTGACCAGCGGGATCGCGAGGCTGATGCCGATCACGCCGCCCAGCGCGATCGTCGCCTGTGCCATAAAGGTCCGGCGGCTCTGTTCCTGCGGTGTGCCGGGATCCTTGTATGCCTCTGCGTGCGCCATCGGTCTCCTCGTTGCGAAAGCGGGCTCTCTCGTAGAATAGTGCGGGAGCCCGCAAAACTCGCGTATCTTCGTAGGACTCGCGAGCGCTCCCCTTTGCGCGGCGCGGTCCCGCGTTCCGCTCGCAGGGTCGATCGGGATGGGGCTCCGGCCTTTTCGGGAAAAGGGCCAGGGTGAACGACCACGACATCCACCAGAAGATCGAGGCCCTCGTCGCCGAAGAGCACGCGCTCTTCGACCGCGGTCAGCACATCACGCCGGACGAGCGGACGCGCCTGGGCGACGTCAACGTCCAGCTCGACAAGCTCTGGGATCTGCTCCGCCAGCGCCGCGCGCGCGAAGAATTCGACCAGGATCCCGACCGCGCGAAGCCCCGCAGCGCCGAGACGGTCGAAAAATACTGGCAGTAGCGTCCAGGCTAGGGCCGGCGGCCGGGCCCCGAACCGCGGCGCAGCTTCGGCGGGCGCTCGGCCGCGATCTCGACCGTGATCGTCTTGTCGTCGAGCAGCGTATTCTGCAGGGCCTCGATCGCCGCGACCGCCAGCCGCGCGTTGGGGACGAAGACGTAGGCGATGCCTTTGCGCCGCCGGGTTCGCCGGTCGCGCGGCAGCGCGATCCGCTCCGGGTCGCCGCCGTAGGGCGCGAAGACTTCGGCGATTTGCGTCACCGCGACGCCCTTGGCGACACCGCGGACCAGCAGCCGCACTTCACCCGACCGTTCCATCGGCGCCACGCGTTCCCGGCGGCTTGCCGTGCGTCCTGGAAAGGCGAGCTAGGACGAGCAGCTCACCGACAGCTGCGCGTACTCGGGCGGGGCCGGCTGCGCCCACGCCGCGTGCTCCGGATGTTCGTCGAACGGCGCGCGCAGGACGGCGTAGACCGACTGCACGACGGAGTCATCACCGGCTTCGACGGCTTCGATCGCGCGCTGCGCCACCCAATTCCGCAGCACGTACTTCGGATTTGCCGCGCGCATCGCTGCCTGCCGCGCCGCCTTGCCGCGCGGATCCTCCGCGACGCGCTCGGCATAGCGCATCAGCCACGTGTTCGCCGTCTCGTCGTCGCCGAGCAGCGTGCGCGCAGGGGCGATATCCGTCGCGAGCGCGCGCCAGAAATTCGTCCAGTCGACCCGACGCGCGGCGAGCAGATCGAGCACGTCGGGTACCAGCGCGCCGTCCTCGTCGCGTTCGTCGAACAGGCCCAGCTTGGCGCGCATCCGCGCGACATACGCCGCCCAATAGGCGGGCTCGTAGGCGACCAGCGCAGCGCGGCGTTCCGCTTCCGGCAGCACTGCCGAGAGCGCCTCCGCCAGCGCGTAGCAATTCCACCATCCGACGGTCGGCTGACGGTCCAAGGCGTAGCGCCCGGCTTCGTCGGTGTGGTTGCAGATGAAACCGGGCTCGTACGCTTCGACGAAACCGTACGGGCCGTAGTCGAGCGTGAGCCCGAGGATGGAGAAGTTGTCGGTGTTCATCACGCCGTGCGCGAATCCAACCGATTGCCAAGCCGCCATCAGCGATGCCGTCCGCTCGACGACCTCACGGAAGAAGCGCGCGTAGCGTTCGATGCCTTCGGCCGCCGCCGCGACCGGGAAGAAGCGCTCGACGACGTAGTCGGCGAGCCGGCGCACGTCGTCGTGCCGCTCGGCGTAATGGAAGATCTCGAACGAGCCGAAGCGCACGAAACTGGGCGCTATCCGGATCACCGTGGCCGCGCGCTCGACGGTCTCGCGGATGACGGGCTCGTCGCCGGCTGCCATTGCGAGCGCGCGGGTGGTCGGAATGCCGAGCGCATCCATCGCCTCGCTGGCCAAGAACTCGCGAACCGTGGAACGGATCACCGCGCGCCCGTCGCCGAAGCGCGAGAACGCGGTACGGCCGGCGCCCTTGATCTGCAGTTCCCACGGCGCTCCGGACGAGGTCCGCACCTCGCCGAGCAGGATCGCGCGCCCGTCGCCGAGCTGGCCCGCCCAGACGCCGAATTGATGTCCGCCGTAGCGCGCCGCGACCGGATTCATCCCGTGCACCAGCGCGTTGCCCGCGGTCAGCGCGGCGAATTCGGAGCGCTGCTCCTCGCCGGCGCGCAGTTCGATCAGTTCCGCCGCCGCGCGACTGAATGCAACAAGTCGTGCGCCGGGGATCCCCTCGGGCGTGCGGAGCTCGACGAATGCCTCGCCGAGCGCAGCAAACGAGTTGTCGAAGGTCAGTTCTTCGAGCGTTCGGCCGCGGGGCGGTGCGATGGCCATCGGTTTTCAGACCGGCCCGGCCCGGTCGAGCGTTGCGCGCCGCGAGATATTTTCATCGAAAATGGAGAAGTAGGCCCGGTGCGTCCGTTCCTTCTCGGCGTGTTCGTGGCCCTTGCCGCAATCGCGATCGTCGCCTTGGGGATCATTCAGACCGGCGCGGTTCCCGCGCGTCAGGACGTCCCGCTGGGCAACCTCGAGAAGTGGATGGCGAGGACGTCGCTCAAAGCAACGATCGAACGCGAAGCTCCCCAACCGCCCTATCCCTACGGACCGCCGAGCGGTCGGGACTACGCCGCCGCCGCCGTCCTCTACGTGCAGAACTGCGCGGTTTGCCACGGTACGGCGAAGGGCACCCCGACCGCGATCGCGCGCGGTTTCTCGGTCCGGGCTCCGCAGCTCGGCAAACACGGCGTCGAAGACGACCCCGAGGGCGAGACGTACTGGAAGATCGCGCACGGCATCCGCATGACCGCGATGCCGTCCTTCGGGCAAACGCTCGACCCGCGCGCGCTCTGGCAGCTGACCTACTTCATGAAGCACATGGACGCGCTGCCGCCGCGCGCGCAGGCGATCTGGGAAAATCCGAAGCTGGCACCGCCGCCGACCCCGCTCCCCGCGCCCTCGCCGCCGGCCGGCGCGCGCGCGGGCTGACGCGATGCAGACGATCCTGGCGCTGATCGTCGCCTATCTGGTGTTCGTCACGCGCACCTGGGCGATCACCCGTCTCGCGGTGCTGATCGACGTCGGGTGCGCGCTGCTGTTCGACTTCACGCCGCTGCGGGTGCGCTTCGGCATCGTCGAACCGATCGTGCTCGCAGCGACGCTGCTGCTGTGGACCGCTAACCTGATCCTGGACCGCAACCGCCGCCCGCGTGACGTTTAGGCGCGAACCCACTACATTTTGTAGGAGTGGAGGCCGCTGATCCAGATGTTGACGCCGAGGTAGCAGAACACGATCGACCCGAAGCCGAGCACGCTCACCCAGGCCGTGCGCATGCCGCGCCAGGCGGGACGCGTGTGCAAGTGCATGTAGGCCGCGTACACGATCCACGACAGCAGGGCCGCGGTCTCCTTGGGGTCCCATTGCCAGTAGTGGCCCCACGCTTCGTTGGCCCACATCGCACCGGTGATGATTCCCAGCGAGAGCAGCGGCAGCCCGATCGCGATGATCCGGTACTGCATCACGTCGAGGCGCGCCAGCGACGGCAACCCCGCCATCCAGGCCGCGAACCCGTCGCCGTGCGCCGCCGCATCGGCGGTCGCGGGAGTATCGGCGCGCAGACCGCCGGCCGGCTGCGCGCTCGAATACGCCGCCAGGCGGACGTCGACGCGCGCGCCGCCTGCTCCGGCGGCCACGCCGCGCAGGCCGCGGTCGCGATAGTGCGCTTCGACGGCCGACTTCAGCAGGTAGACCAGCGAGACGCAGAACGCGACCATGAACGACGCGTACGCGCCGATGACGATCGGCACGTGGATCTTGATCCAGTACGACTGCAGCGCCGGCACGGCCGGCATGTAGCCTTCATTCCAGGTCGTGGCGTACCCGAGCGCGATCGCGGCGAGCGCCAGGACCGGGCCGCCGATCAGCGCGAGATCGTACTTGAAGGCGAAGATCAGGAACACCAATACCGCGAAGGCGCTGAAGAGCGAGAGCGAACCGTAGAGATTCGTCAGCGGCCAGACGCCGGTCATCCACCAGCGCGCGCCGAGCTCGCCGAGCTGCGCGGCGCAGCCGACGATCGCCAGCGGCATTCCCACCGCGCGCAGGACGCGCAGGCGGAACAAGAAGTACGCCAGCAGCGCCAGCGCGGCGATGACGTACGACCCAATCCCGATCTCGAGTAAGGTCTGGTCCAGCCATTGCCGGGTGGGATCCATCATGCTCCCCCTTGGGCCGGCTGCGGCGCGCTGCGCCGCAGCGCGTCGACGATGTCACGAAACCGGTCTTCGAACACGTCGTATCCCTTCACGGTCGTGGCCGCGAGACCCACCTCACTGCCGCCCTCGACCGCGCGGACGATCACGAAGAGGCGGGCGGGGAGAAAATAGAGCGAGATGCAGAGGCCGGCCAGGAGCACGAAGGCACCCAGCCCGACCAGCGGGATGCCGGGGTCATATCCGTACTGAAAGCCGGAGTAGAGGATGTAGCGGGCGGGCGTGAGCACGTAGCCCGCGCCCAAATCGAGCGGCCGGCCCAGCGGCACCAGCACGCTGCCGATCGGCCGGTCCCCGTCATAGGCCGTCAGCACCACTCCCGGGTCGTTCGGGCGCGGATCGGCACCGGGCCCGCCGGTCGCGCGGTCGATCGTCCCGACGAAGCGCGTGTACTGCACCGAGCGGCTCGTGCCGTCGATCGGAAACCCTTCGCCTTCTTTGAGCGGCTGATCCGGCGCGCCGGGGACGGCCCGGCCGTCTTTGGTCAGGCGCAGGTCGATCGCAAAACCATAGGTCGATTGATACACCAGCGTGCCGTCGACGTCGTACGGATGATTCACGCGGATCACCGCATCCCGGGTGATGCCGTCCTTGCCGGTGACGCGCGCGTCGGAGACGTAATCGATCGGCTGATAGACGACGCCGGCCTTGGTCGCGATCGGATCGATGCGGTACGAAAAGCGCCGCAGCGCGATGGTAGCGCCGGTCTGCGGAATCGTTGCGGTCTGTCCGCTGAGCACCGCGAACTGGCCGCTGTACCCCTTCGCCCAATAGAGCGTCGTGCCGGTCGCGATGATGACGAAGCCGACGTGCGCGACGAGGACACCGCGGCGCGCCCAGTTGTTCTTGTCGGCGAAGGTCCATTCTTCACCGCCGAACTCGCGTTTGCGGATCTGCCAGCCGCGCGCCGCGAAGAACGCAGCGAGGCGCGCACGGACCTCGTCGGGCGTCCCGGCCACGCGGACCGACGCATGCAGGGGGATCGCATCGATCTTGACCGGCCCCAGGCGCGGGATGCGGCGCGGGATCACGCGCGTGAACGTCGCCGCGGCCATCGAGCACAGGATCAGTCCCAGCACGCCGATGTACGCGGCGCTGTGATAGATATTGCCCAGGTCGAGCCGTTCGATCAAACGCGCGCCGGGCGGCCCGTATGCCGCCGCGTACGTCGCCGCATCCTTGCCTTGATCGATGACGACGCCGATCAGCGTGAGCAAACCCCACACGGCAAGCAGCGAGACGCCGAAGCCGACGTTGGCGAACAGCCGTACCAGGTCGTCCCAGCTCTCGCGCAGCGCGGTCGCCGCGCGCTGCGTTAGGGCGAGGTCGCTGCGCGTCGCCACGAGCGTTCCATCCACACGATCAGCCAGATCGACGCTTCGAAGAGCACGAACATCGGGCCGGCGATCAAGCACATCGTGACCGGACTTCCGTCCGGCGCCAGCACGGCGCCGACCACCAGCATCCCGAAGCCGATGTACTTACGATACCTGCGCAGCATCCGGCTGTTGATGATGCCGATTCGTGCCAGCAGCAGCATGACGACCGGCGTTTGGAAAACGATCGCGAAGGCCAGCAGCAGCAGCAGCACGAGGTTCAGTGTCGATTCGATGCCGTAGGTCGGGACGGCGATTTCCTTGGTGATGAAGTCCAGCCCGAAGACGACCCGCGGGATCACCAGAAAATGTGCGAACGCGATGCCCGTCAGCGCCAGCAGCAGCGAGGGCAGCACGTACGAGTATACGGCCCGTCGCGTCTTGGGATGGATCGCCGGCACGACGAACATCCAGAGCTGAAACAGGATCACGGGCAGACCCAGCACGATCGCGCCGTAGAGTGCGAATTTGAAGATCGCCCAGACCGCGTCGGCCGGACCGAACGCGTGCAGCTGGATGTTGCCGAAGTAGACCTTGGTCAGCCGCGGGATCGCCCAGTTTGCGACCGGCAGCATCGCGATCGCGAGCCCGGCGATGGTGACCACGCAAATGAAAAGACGATTACGGAGCTCCCGCAGGTGCTCCGTAAAGGGCATCTCTTTCTGGTCCCAATCGATCTGGCGTTCCGCGTCGGGGCCTCGATCGAGTGGATCGCGTTCCGCGATCACCTCGAGCTAGCTGTGCGGTGGAGCAATCGTCGTCGGGCCGGGTGCGCCGGTGATCGGATCCGGGACGGCCGTCGCGCCGCCGACACCGTTGACCGCGGTCGCCTGCTCGGCGGCGGCGCGGGCCTCGGCAGCCGCGCGGCTCTCGGTCTCGGCCCGTAAGCGGGCCTCTTCGCGCGCGCGTTCGGCGGCCAAATCGGCGTCGGCCTGGCCGACTAAGAACTCTTTCTTGGCCTGGCCGGCGCTGCGCGCCAGCTTCGGCAGCTTGTCGGCGCCGAACAGCAGCGCGCCCACGACTAAGATGCCGATGATGATCGGTGCGT
>PMOG01000194.1 GCA_003161555.1 Vulcanimicrobiota bacterium
CGAGACGGAGATCACCGGACCGCTGGCCGCACGGCTGTTCGTTGCCTCGTCCACGAGCGACGCCGACGTCTTCGTCGTGCTGCGCGCGTTCGCGCCCGACGGCACCGAGGTCGTCTTTCAGGGCGCGATCGACCCGCACACGCCGCCGGCGCAGGGCTGGCTGCGCGCATCGCACCGCGCCCTCGACGCGGAACTCTCGACCGACTACCGGCCGTATCATACGCACGCGCGCTCCGAGCCGCTGGTGCCGGGCGAGCCGGTCCAGCTCGACATCGAGCTGTGGCCGACCTCGATCGTGCTGCCCGCGGGATATCGTCTGGCCCTGAGCGTGCGCGGCAACGACTACGTCTATCCTGGTCCCAGCGGGGGCCGGCTGTCGAACTTCAAGAACGAGATGCGCGGCTGCGGCCCGTTCTTGCACGAAGATCCGCGCGATCGGCCGGACAGCGTGTTCGGCGGAACGACGACCCTTCACGGCGGCCCCGAGCGCGTGTCCTTCATTCTGCTGCCGGTCGTTCCGTAAGGAACGGCCTGCCTGCTAGGACCAGACCTTCGCTGCGGGCAAGTTTCTTTCAGAAAAGAGCCGGAACTGGAGGAATCATGTTGCAGCGGACACTCTTGCTCGGACTTCTCGCGGCCTTCGTGGCCACGGTCTCCGGGGTGGGTACGGCCCGCGTCGGCGCGCAAAGCGCGTGGCCGAGCGCGGACGCATACGTCGCCGCCGATAAGGACTCCGCGAACTGGATCTTGCCGGCCCGGAATTATAGCGGCAACCGCTACGTCTCCGGTGCGCAGATCACGACCGCGAACGTAGGCACGCTCAAGAGGGCGTGGACTGCGAACGTCGATGCGCGCGGCCCGCTCGAGGTTGCGCCGATCGTGTGGAACGGCACGATGTACGTGACGTCCTCGCACAATGACGTCTATGCCCTCGACGCGCAAACGGGGGCGCTGAAATGGCACTTCCCCTACAAGCCGCACGTCATCGCCTTCTCGGCAAACCGCGGCGTCGCCATCGGCGACGGCAAAGTCTATGAGGCGACGCTCGACGGCCATCTGATCGCGCTCGACGCGATGACCGGCAAACCGGTGTGGAACGTCGTCGCCGCGCACGACGTGTCGAACACGTTCTTCACCATGCAGCCGGTGCCGTACAAGAACATGCTGCTGCTCGGCGCTTCGAACGGTGATTGGGGCGGGATCGGATATCTTTCCGCCTTCGACGCCGCCACCGGCAAGCGGCTGTGGGATTGGAAGACGATCCCCGGTCCGGGCGAACCGGGTCACAACACCTGGAGCGGCGACTCCTGGAAGCGCGGCGGCGGTGCGATTTGGAGCGGGCTGGCGATCGATCCCACGACGAGCACCGTGTACGTCGACGCGGGCAATCCGCAGCCCGACTTCCTGGGCACGACCCGCAAGGGCGCCAACCTCTACACCAACTCGATGGTCGCGATCGACATCAGCGGCGCGCAGCCGAAGATCAAATGGTACCATCAGTTCATCCCGCACGATACGCATGATTGGGATCCGGCGATGCCGCCGGTGCTCTTCACCGGTTCGGTGGCCGGTTCGGCGCGCAGCTTGGTCGCCGCCGGCGACAAGGGCGGCAATTTCTGGGTGCTCGATGCGGGCACCGGCGCGGTTGTCTATCACCTCGCGGTCAGCACGCAAAAGGGACAAAACACCGAGCCGAGCCGCAAGGGCGACATCGCCTGTCCGAATACAAACGGCGGCGTCGAGTTCAACGGCGGCAGCTACATGCCCGACACGAACGCGTTCTACGTGCCCAGTGTCGACCAGTGCGGGATCTGGAAGTCGCAAGGCACGGCGACCTACGTCGCCGGGCAGTTCTATCTGGGCGGTGCGTTCCCGGCGCTGTACGGTCCGAGCACGGGATACATGAACGCGGTCGACATCGGCACCGGCAAGTTCTTGTGGCGCAAGCACTTGGCGTTTCCGCAGATCGGCGGCGCGCTCTCGATGTCGACCGGCGTCGTGTTCACCGGCGGCGTCAACGGCGATTTCACCGCCTACGACGCGAAGAGCGGGGAGGTGCTCTGGCACTACCCGACGGGCATGACGATCCAAGCGCCGGCCGGGACCTACACCCTGGGCGGAAAGCAGTTCGTCGTGATCGCCGCCGGCCCGGCCGGCGTCAACTTCGCGGACCCGCGCTTCAATAAGGGTGCACCGACGCTCGAGGGCAAGTACTCGCACCCCACGGCCGCGCAGATCTCCGCGTTCACCCTGCCGTAGGCGTTTGCTGGCCTGGAGGATCCCGATGCGCACGGTCGCGCTGTCCCTCGCTGCCCTGGTCTTCTTCGGCAGCTCGGCGCCGCCGCGACCGGCGCGCGACGACCACGGCAGCGCGATGTCCGCGCTGGCCGACGTGCGAGCCGCCGTTGCAGAAATCGTCCGCATCGAAGACGGCTATGCCGTCGGACACGGCGCGTACCTGCGCGCAGCGCATCGCGCGATGAACGCGTTGGTTGGACGTCGCGATGACGGCTACGCGCCGTCTTTCGGTGATCCCGGCGACGGCATCGGGACGCTCGGCCACCTCGACCGCATGCTCGACCAGTCCGGATCGTCGCTGTGGACGCCGGCAGTCGAAGGCGCCAAAGCGAATGTGCTTGCGGCGGCCGCGAGCCTGCAGAGTTCGCTCGGGCAAAAAGAGATGGAAGACTACGAGGCCGATCTGACCCAAGCACTGGCAAGCTTGGCGCTGGTCGTCGGCCGGGCGACCGAAACCGGCGTCCTCGGCGGGCTCGACGGCGCGCTCGCCAACACGGCGCTCGGCGTTCCGGCGGGAGCCACGACGGTTTCAGGATGCGCCGCACCGAACCGCGCGCCCGCCTACGGCATCGTCGCAGGGCGGTTAGCGTATGTCGCGCTGCCGCGCAGCAGCGCGTCGGCCGGGATTCCGAACGGGTTCGCGGTCAGCCGCGTCGAGGTGGCCCCAGCCTGGGTCGTCCTCTACGCGCCGGCCGCCCGTGCGGCCATCGCCCTGTGTCGCGCCGGTTCGCGCATGCGACGCATGCGCGCAGTTGCCGCGCCCGGTGCGCAACCCCCGTATACCGCCGCTCAAGCGCACGCCGGCAGCGCGATCTATCGCCGTGCTTGCCTGCAGTGTCACGGCGCGGACCTGCAGGGCGCCGCCGGCCCCGCCGTGGCCGGCACCGAGTTCCTGACGAACGCTCAGCACAACAAGTGGACGCTGGGCGACATGCGCACGACGGTGTTTGAAAACATGCCGTTCTCAAATCCCGGTTCGCTCGCGCCACAGCAGTACGCCGACGTGATGGCGTTCCTATTGGCCTCAAACTGTTACGCGGCGGGCACACAGCCGTTTCCCACCGCCGCGGCCCCCACGCTCGCAAAGGTGAAGCTCGGGCCGATCCACGGTGCCAGGCTCAGCAACCCGAGACTCGGCACGTGCAGCGTGCGCTGAGCGATCGCTAGCTCTCGTCGAGCGGCTGCGCCGCGTGGTATGTCCCGTGACAAAACAGCAGCGTCGGCCGGCGTTCGTAGGCGTACTTCTCGACGCGCCCGAGAAAGATCTCATGGTCGCCGCCGTAGTAGCGGTCGACGACGCTGCACTCGAAGTGTGCGACGGCTCCGGTAATCAACGGGACGCCGTGGACGCCGGTGGTGTATTCGACACCCGCGAACTTGTCGGGCTGCAGATGCGCGAAGCGATGGGAGAGCTCGAGGTGCTCGCTGCCCAGGATGCTGACCCCGAAGTGTTTCGCCGCGCGAAAGAACGGCAGGCTCGGCGCCGCGCAGGCCAGACTCCACAGGACCAGCGGCGGATCCAGCGACACCGAACTGAACGAGTTCGCGGTCAGACCGTGCAGGCGCCCATCGGCATCACGCGCGGTCACGATCGTAACGCCGGTGGCAAAGGTCGCGAGCGCGTTGCGCAGGTCGCGCCGGTCGAAGCTTGCTATCGATCCGTGGCTCGTCGGAAACACCCCCGTACAGGGTAATTTATCTAACGATCAAATCACTCCGGCCGGCCGCTGTCAAGCGGCCGCGCGGGCCGCGAAGAGGACCTCCGTTTGCCGATCTGCATCGACATCCACGCGCACTTTCTGCCGGACGCGTTCGTCGCCGTACTGCAGGAGCGCGGCCTCGCCGACCCGCGCAAAGACGCCGGCACGCTCGAGCTCGCGCACGCCGTGTGCGGGTATGCGGCCCCGACGACGCGCTTACCGTACTTTCCGCTGCTGTACGATCTCGACACGCGCCGCGAACTTGCGCGGGCGCAGGGCATCGACCGGCAGATCGTCTGCCTGCCGCCCTTCTACTTCGCGTACGCCATGGATCCCGGGCCGGCATCGGCACTGTGCCGGGCCGGGAACGAGGCGCTCGCCGCGACCGTCGCGCGCGCACCGGAGCGCTTCGCGGCCTTCGCGACCGTCCCGCTGCAGGCGCCGGCCGCCGCGGTGGCCGAGCTGC
>PMOG01000015.1 GCA_003161555.1 Vulcanimicrobiota bacterium
CTGGGTCGCGTTCACCAGCCGCAACGGCGTCGACGCGTTCTGCGACGCACGCAGCGGGTTGAGCGACGACGCTGCCGGGTCGCTGGCCGAGCTGAAGATCGCTGCGATCGGTCCGAAGACGGCGGCGGCACTCGAGGCGCGCGGCCTGCGGGCCGACTTGGTGCCGACGACGTTCGTGAACGAGGCCGTCGCGACGGCGCTGCTGACGCACACCGCGCCCGGCGATCGGGTTCTGATCTACGCCGCGCAGGATGCGCGCGATGTGCTTGCCCTCAGCTTACGCGCCTTCGGGCGCCGCGTGGACGTGGTCGCTGCATACCGGACGCACTTCGTCGCAGACCCGGAGCTCGCCGCAAAGACCGAACGGGCGGACATCGTGACCTTCACCAGCGCCAGTACGGTGCTCGGCTTCGTCGCCGCCCTGCCCGGGGCCGCGCAGGTGCTGCGCGACAAAACCGTCGCGGCGATCGGGCCGATTACGGCGCAGACGGCGCGCGAGGCCGGCATTCGGGTCGACGTCGTGCCCGCGGCGTTCACGGTCGAGGGACTGCTGCAGGCCCTGGCCGCGACCACCGCCGCACTCGCCTGAACGCGCGCGACGTCGCGGTCGGCGCGCTGGTAGCCGGCGCGATCGCGCTCGGTGCGGTGCGCGCGCACGCGCTGACGCGCAGCGGCGGCTGGGCGGCACTGATCGTCGGCACGGTGACGTACGCTGCCGGCGGGATCCCGTTCACGCTGCTGCTGCTCGCCTTTTTCGTACCGTCGGTCGCCCTCTCGCGCATCGGCCGTGCGAAAAAGCGCGCGCTGGTCGACATCGGAAAAGGCGGCCCGCGCGACGCGCTGCAGGTCGTTGCGAACGGCGGCATCGCGAGCGCGTGCGCGCTCGCGTTTGGGCTGACGCACGACGTCCGTCTCGCGTGGGCGTTCGCCGGGGCGTACGCGGCGGCGACCGCCGACACGTGGGCGACCGAGATCGGAACGCTGGCGCGCGGACGTCCGCGCTCGATCTTCAACCTGCGGCCGGTCGCGACCGGAATGTCCGGCGCAATCACCGGCGCCGGCACGGCGGCCGAGGTCGCCGGTGCGGTCTGGCTGGCCCTCATCGCGGCGGCATGTTTGCCGGCCGCCGCCGCGGGGCCGGCCGGCATGCGGGCCTTGGCCGGCATCGCCTTGGCCGGCATCGCCGGAGCGACCGCCGACTCGCTCCTGGGCGCGTCGGTTCAGGAATTGCGCTACTGCCCCGCCTGCGAACGGCCGTGCGAAACCGACCCGCACCAGTGCGGCAGCGCGACCCGGCTGGTGCGCGGGCTGCGCGGCCTCACCAACGACGCGGTCAACCTGCTCGCGACCGCCGCCGGAGCCCTGGTGGGCTCAGCCTTCGGCTGAGCCCGTCGCGTTTGCGGCTCCGCCGCAAGCCGCAATGCAAGCGCCGAAACCGACTTCAGGGGGGCGGGCTCAGCCTTCGGCTGAGCCCGTCGCGTTTGCGGCTCCGCCGCAAGCCGCAATGCAAGCATCGAAACCGACTTCAGGCGCTGCTGGGTCCACAGCGGCGTGCGACGATTCGTCGCACGCCATCATGACGAACCAGCTCAGCCTAAATCGCGACGTCAGCGAATCCGGCCCCCGGCTGATCTTGATCACGCTCGGGATCATGGCGGCGACGCTCATGCAGACGCTGGACTCGACGATCGTCAACGTCGCGCTCCCCACGATTCAAGGCAACCTCGGCGCGTCGCAGGACGAAGGCGCGTGGGTCGTCACCGGGTACATCATCTCGGCCGTCATTGTGATCCCGATGACCCCGTGGCTTCAGGCACGCTTCGGGCGGCGGCAGTACTACTCGGTCGCCATCATCGGCTTCACAATCGCGTCGATGCTGTGCGGGATCGCGACCTCGATCGACCAGCTGATCTTCTACCGCGTCGTGCAAGGCCTCTTCGGCGGCGGTCTGGTCGCGACCGGACAAGCATCGCTGCGCGACACGTTCCCGCGCCATCTGCTCGGCGCGTCGCAGGCGGTGTTCGCGCTGGGCGCGATCGTCGGCCCGTCGGTCGGACCGACGGTCGGCGGCTGGCTGACCGACAACTTCTCGTGGAATTACGTCTTTTTCATCAACCTCGTACCCGGCATCTTCGCCGCCTTCGTCATCCTGACGATGATGCGCAATCCGACCGATCCCAAGCCGATCCCGATCGACGGCCTCGGTTTGGCGCTGCTCGCGATGGGGCTCGGCTCGCTGCAATACATCCTCGACGAAGGGCAGCGCAACGACTGGTTTTCCGACCCGCTGATCCGGCTGTTCGGAGCGACGACCGCGCTCGGACTCGTCGCCTTCGTCTGGTGGGAAATCTGGGGCGCGAAACGGCCGCTGGTCGATCTGCGCGCCTTCAAGTATCGCGCCATCGCCGCCGGCAGCGCGCTCGGCTTCGCGATCGGCGCGGTGCTGTTCGGCGCGACGGTGATCCTGCCGCAGTACGTCCAGGGCTTGCTCGGCTTCACCGCGACGCTCTCCGGCGAGCTGATCTTCGTGCGCGCGTTCTTCATCGCCGCGCTCACGCCGTTCATCGCACGCGTCGCGGGCAGCGGGAAGATCGACACCCGCATCCTGCTGGTGGTGGGCTTCTCGCTGATCGGCGTCAGCCAAATCTGGCTCGGATACATCACGACCTCGCAGAACGATTTCAACTCGCTGCTCGGCCCCGCGATCATGGCCGGCATCGGTCTGGGGCTGATGTTCGTTCCGCTCTCGATCGCGGTGCTCAGCGCCGTGCCGCCCGAAGCGGTCCCGAAGGCGACCGCATTCCAAGCGCTCTCGCTCCAGCTGGGCGGTTCCTTCTCAACCGCGGCGTTGATCACGCTGCTGGCGCGCCGCAGCGCGTTCCATCAAACGATCCTGGCCGAAGCCGCCTCACCGGACAACCCCGCGCTGCAGCTGCTTCAGCAGCACGATCCGGCCGGCGCGCTGCACACGATGTACCAAACGATCCTGCAGCAGTCGAGCGTCATGGCCTATGCCGACTGTCAATTCGCGCTCGGCGCGCTGACCTTCATCCTGCTCCCGCTCGTGTTCGTACTGCCGAAACGGCGCAAAAACACGACCGCTCCGGCCCACATCCCCGTCGAGTAAGTGGATTCGCCTCTCGGCGAATCGACTACGCGCGGTATTTCTTCTCGAGGTAGGGGATGATGTCGTCGTCGTCATCGAGCACGACGTCGCCGTCGACGAGCACCGGAATCGAGGTCTGCCCCGACGCGGCCTGGACCTCGGCGCGTTCGGCGTGCGAATGGGGGACGTTGACCGTCTTGTAATCGAGCAGCAGATCGGTCATTTTCTTGCGGACCCGCGCGCAGTACGGGCACCACTCGGCTTGATAGAGGACCATGTCCGTGTTTCGACCCATCGCGCAGTCAAGGACCGGCCGCAACGGAAAAGGTTGCGGCCGCCCGCGCGTCGCAGTTTCGCAACCCTCCAGCGATGGTGAACGGCGCCTTTTCCCCTCGGCGTGATCGTACCGCGGTCGCTTGCTCGATCGCCATTCATTGCTGCGTCCTCGCCGCGCTCGCAACGTTGCCCCGGCTCCCGGTCAACGTCGACGTGGCCGACGAGCGTACGCTGCTCGCGAGCGTGATCCGGATCGATCACCGGACGCCACCGCGGACGCCCCGCGCCCGGCGCGCCGTCGCGGCCGCGCCGCCCCTCACGGTCGCCGCCGAAGCCCCGATCTTGCACGTCGCGCAGACGACGGCCCACGCCCAGCGGGCCATGGTCGTGCCCTCCGAGCGCCGTTACGAAGCGCGAGCGGTGCGGGCAGCGTCCTTCCGCGCGGCCCCGCCGCCCAGCGTCGTCGCGACGCGCGCGGCACCGGCCGTCCAGACTGCCGTCGTGCCGAACCCTCCGCCGGCCACGAGCGCGACGGCCGCGCCGGTCACCGTCGCCGAAGCGCACGAAGACGGCATCGGAAATTTTAGCGAGAACTATCCGGCGCAGGTCGATCCGCAGGCGCGCGGCTCGCTGTTCGTCGGCGTCGCCGGCTCGGTGGTCCTGCGCGTCGACGTCGACGAAACCGGACGCGTAACCGCGATCGCGTTCATCCGCGCGCCGGCCGACCCGGCACTCAAGGACGCGCTGCGGACGCGTCTGCTCGCGACGCGCTTCATCCCCGCCGCCTGCAACGGCCTGCGCTGCTCCGACACGATCGAACTCCACAATTAAAACCGGCGGACCGGAGCGCCCTTACGGGCGCGAGGACCGCGAAGGATTCGCCGTTCAGGCGAATCCACTCGAGGACCGCGAAGAATTCGCCGTGAGGCGAATTCACTCCACTTCGAAGGGGAGGTCGAGTTCGGCGGCGAGTTTTTGCAAGCCGTCCCAGACCTTCACGTGGACCGGGACGCCGTGCTCGCGATTCTTGAGCGTGTTCTCGTACTCGATTTCGCCCGCCACGTAGATCCGGTCGTGGCCCGGCGATTTGGCGGACTCCTTGAACCCGCGCAGCTCGGTATCCATGTCGGCCTTGAACTGGGCCGGATCGCGGAAACCGTCGATCTTGAAGGCGCCGAAGAAGTGTGAAATCTTGCCGGGCTGGGGACCGTCGGTCGGCAGCGGCAGATCGGCGCCGAACGCGCCGCCCGAGAGCACGCCGCATAGGATGTCGACCAGCAGGCCGAGTCCGTAGCCTTTGTGGCCGCCGCCTTCGACGCCGAAGCCCCCCAGCGGGAGCAGCGCGCCCTTGAGCGCGACCTTCGGATCGAGCGTCTCGTGCCCGTTCTCGTCGATCGCCCAGCCCGCATTGAGCGGCTTCTCCTTGCGTCCGTACACTTCGAGCTTGCCGCGCGGCACGGTCGTGGTCGCGAAGTCGAGGACGAACGCCGGCTCGCTCTGAGCCGGGATCGCGAACGCCAGCGGATTGGTGCCGAGCAGAATATCGCGGCCGAACGTCGGCGCGCCGTAGCGGACGGTGTTGGTCGACGCGATGCCGATCATGTCGCGGTCGAGCGCCATCATCGCGTAATATCCGGCGATGCCGTAGTGGTTCGAGTTGCGCACGGCGCCGAACGCGGCGCCGGTGGTTCCGGCTTTCTCGAGGATCCGTTCCATCGTCCGTTTGGCAACCGGATGACCGAGGCCGTTTCCGGCGTCGACCAAGAGCGAGGCCGGCGTTTCGCGCACGGTCGTCACGACCGGCGTCGGATCGAGTTTGCCCGAGCGGATGCGGCTGACGTAGTAGGATTCGAGCCGCGCGACGCCGTGCGATTCGATACCCCGCAGATCGGAGGCCACCAGGACGTCGGCGACGATTGCGGCGTCGGCGGCTGCCACGCCGACCCGTTCGAGCACGCTCGCGACGAACCGTTTGAGATCGCTTTCGCGCGCGAGCCGGTATTCAGACGTCAGAACCTCAGCCACGATGCCTCCACTGCCTGCAGGGCGGTCCCCAAACCATCTGGGGACGAGTGTACCCCGCGCGGCTCGACGAACCTACGACCGATGACGACCACGGCCTTCGACGCCGGGCTCCTCGAAGCGCTGCGCGCCGCCGTCCCGGACGGCCTGCTCAGCGCTGCCGAAGACCTGATCGCGTACGGCTTCGACGGCACCTTCTACGAGCGGATGCCGGCCGTGGTCGTGCTGCCGGCGACGACGGCCGAGGTCTGCGCCGTCCACCGCATCGCCAGCGCGCGCCGAATCGCGCTGACCCCGCGGGCGATGGGCAGCGGACTCTCGGGCGGCTCCGTTCCGCTGGCCGGCAGCATCGTGCTGGGGGTCGCGCGGATGGACCGCATTCTGACGATCGATCCGGTCGACGGCGTCGCGGTCGTCCAACCCGGTGTGATCACCGGGCACCTCCAGGCGGAGGTCGAGCGGCTCGGCCTCTTCTATCCGCCCGATCCGTCCAGTCTCAAGCAAAGCGCGATCGGCGGGAATGTCGCTGAGAACGCCGGCGGCGCGCGCGCGCTCAAATACGGGGTGACCGGCGACTACGTGCTGGCGCTCGAGATCGTCCTGCCCGACGGCACCCCGATCCGCACCGGCGGACGCACGACCAAGAACGTCACCGGCTACGACCTGCGCCGGCTCTTCACCGGCGCCGAGGGAACGCTCGGGACGATCACCGAGATCACGCTGAAGCTGCTTCCGAAACCGCGCGTCGCGCGCACGGCGCTGGCCGTGTTCGACCGCATCGACGACGCCGCAACGGCCGTCACGGCGGTCATGGCCGGCGGCATTCTGCCGACCGCGATCGAGCTGCTCGACGCGCTGACGATGCGCTGCGTCGAAGAGAACGACCCCCTCGGCCTGCCGCTCGACGCCGATGCGATCCTCATCTTCGGCGCCGACGGCAACGATGCGCGCGTCGTCGACGACGAGATCGCGGCGATCGGCGCCATCGCGCGCGACCACGGCGCGCGCAGCGTCAGCGTCGCCGCGAACGATGAGGAGTCGGAACGCTTGTGGCGCGCGCGCCGCTCGATCTCACCCGCCCTCGCGCGGCGACGGCCGAACAAGCTGGGCGAAGACATCTGTGTTCCGCGCAGCCGCATCCCCGCGATGGTCGCGCAGGTGCGCGCGATCGCGCAGCAGCACGGGCTCGAGATCCCGCTCTTTGGTCACATCGGCGACGGCAATCTCCATCCGAACATCCTGTGCGACCGCCGCGACCCCGAGGAGATGGCGCGCGTCGCCGCCGCGGCCCGCGCGATCTTCGAAGCCGCGATCGCACTGGGCGGCACGCTCTCGGGCGAACACGGGATCGGCTTGCTCAAGAAGCAGTTCATGGAGCTCGACCTGGGCACCGACGTGCTGGCCGTCATGCGCGCGATCAAGGACGCGATCGATCCGCTCGGCATCATGAA
>PMOG01000169.1 GCA_003161555.1 Vulcanimicrobiota bacterium
CATCAGCGTCGTCTTGCCGGCGCCGTTCCGTCCGATCAGCCCGCACATTTCGCCCGTGTCGAGCTTAAGCGACACATCGCGAATGATGGCGACCGCGCCGATCGAGACATTGAGGTTGGCGATTTTAAGCATGGCCGGCGTCCGCTGTCACGGCCTTGAGCTTCGGCCCGCTGATCAGTTCCTGGATGCGCGGATTTTCCAGCGTTTCCAGCGGCGGCCCGTCGGCGATCGCCGCCGCGCAGGCGCAGGCCGCCGCTGCCGTCGCCGCGACGCGCGCGGCACAGCAGACTGCCGCGGCATCGCAGGCCGCTATCCTTACCGCACAGACGACGGTCACCAAAGATCAGGCCGCGCTTACGCTGGCGCAGCAAACGGTGACGCGCGATAAGCAACTGCTCGCGCAGGGGTACATCGCGCAGAGCCAAGCCGATACCGACCAGTCGGGACTCGTCGCCGCGCAGACGACTCTGGCCGGCGCGCGCGCCGCGGTCGCACAGTCGCAGGCACAAGCCAGTGCCTCGATTGCCCAGATCGCGACCGCGAATGCGACCGCACAGGAGCAAAACGCGCAGACCGGCGTCGCCGGCGCGACGGCCGCCAATCAAAACGCCACGCACGCGGCGTCGGTCGCGGCGATTCAGATCCAGCAAGCGCAGGTCGCGCAAGCCCAACAGAACGTCCAGCACACGATCATCACCTCGCCGGTCAACGGCACGGTGATCGCGCGCGACGTGTCGATCGGCCAGACGGTCGCCGCGAGTCTGCAGACGCCGACCCTGTTCGCGATCGCGCAGGATTTGACCAAGATGGAACTCGACCTGGCCGTCGGTGAGCCGGACATCGGCCACGTCGCCGCACGCGATCCGGTCAGCTTCAGCGTCCTCGCCTACCCGAACCGCGTCTTCAACGGTACGGTCGAACAGGTCCGTCAGAATCCGACCACGGTCTCGAACGTCGTGACGTACACGACCGTCGTCATCGTCCAGAACAAAGACGGCGCGCTGCTGCCGGGCATGACGGCGAACGCGACGATTCAAGTTGCCCACGTCGCCAACGCCATTGTCGTTCCGCTGGCCGCCTTCAGCTACACCCCGGCAGCGGGATCGATCGCACGCCGGCCGCGCCCGGCCGCCACCGCCAGCGGCACGAAACCCGCAGCCGGTAGCGCCTCGACCGCGAACGCATCCAACGGTGCGTCCCCCTGGGGCGCGGCCTCCAGCACCGCGGGCGGTGCCGTGACCTCCGGCAGCACCGGGCGGGTGTTCGTCGACCGCGGCGGCAAGCTGACGCCGGTTCCGGTCACCATCGGAATCGTGAGCGACACCGAAGCATCGGTCACCCCGCTGCACGGAACGCTCGCAGCCGGCGACGCGATCGTCGTCAGCGACTCGCGCGGGTCCGGCAAGGGTTCGGCCGCAGGTTCGACCTCGACGCGCAGCCTGCTGTCCGGCACCTCGGGCGGCGGCGGGCCGCGCGGCGGAGCACCGGCGCGATGACTCCGGTCGTCGAAGTGCGCGGGCTGCGCAAGGTCTATCCGCTCGAGGGCAGCGCGGGTGTCGTCGCCCTCAATGCGGTCGACCTGACGATCGCACCCGGCGAGTTTGTCGCCGTGATGGGACCGTCCGGCTCAGGGAAATCGACCTTCATGCACATCGTCGGCCTTCTCGACCGGCCGACCGCCGGAACGTATCTGTTCGCGGGCGACGATGTCTCGCACCTGAGCAGCGACGCGCTGGCCGACCTGCGGTCGCGGGCGCTGGGTTTCGTCTTCCAGGCGTACAACCTGCTGCCGCGGACGACCGCACTCGAAAACGTCGAACTGCCGATGATCTACGCCGGCGTGCCTGCCGCCGTGCGCCGCCCGGCCGCGATGGGAGCGCTCGATGCCGTGGGCTTGTCAAAATTCGCCGAACATCAGCCCAACCAGCTCTCGGGCGGGCAGCAGCAGCGGGTCGCGATCGCGCGCTCGATCGTCAACCAGCCGAACCTGATCCTGGCCGACGAACCGACCGGCGCGCTCGACACGGCGTCGTCCGAAGACGTGATGGCGCTGTTGCGCCGTCTCAATGAAGAGCGCGGCATGACGGTGATGCTGGTGACCCATGAACCCGACGTCGCGGCCCATGCAAAGCGTCTGGTGACCTTCCGCGACGGCAACATCGTCGGCGACGTTGCGACGAAGGAACGCGTGCTCGCATGATCAGCTTCGTTCAGACCATCCGGCTCGCGCTGACCGCGCTGATTCGCAATCGTTCGCGTTCGCTGCTCACGATGCTGGGCGTCGTGATCGGCGTAGCGGCCGTGATCATTACCGTCGCGATCGGCACCGGCGCAAAGACGTCGGTCGCCGACCAGATCAACGGCTTGGGATCGAACTTGATCGTCGTGATTCCCGGAAGCGTGCAGACGACCGGCGCCAAAACCGGTACTGGCGGCGCGTCCACGCTCACCGCCGCCGACGGTATGGCGATCGCAACGCTGCCCGGCGTGGCCGCGGTCTCGCCGGTCGTCTCCGTGCGCACGCAGCTCGTCGCGAACGGACAGAACTGGCAGACGACCGTGACCGGCGTCGCCACCAGCTACACCTACGTGCGCACCTGGCCGCTCGCGCAGGGGCGTTTCTTCACCCAAGCCGAGACCGACGACACCTCGAAAGTGGCCGTGCTCGGACAAACCGTCGTGCAGCAGCTGTTTCCCGACGGTTCGAACCCGGTCGGGCAGTCGATGCTCGTGAAGGGCGTACCCTTCACCATCATCGGAACGCTCTCGCCCAAAGGGCAGAGCGGCAGCGGCCAAGATCAGGACGACACGGTGCTCATTCCGTATACGTCCGCGCTCGAGCGCCTGTCCGGCTCGACGACGGTCGGTTCGCTGATGGTGTCGGCCGCCGATGCGAGCAAGATCACCTCGGCGCAAAACGAAATCACCGCGCTGCTCGAACAGCGCCACCGCATCGTGGCCGGACAACCCGACGACTTCGCCGTGCGCAACCTTGCCGACATTGCGCAAGCGGCGTCGTCAACGGCCTCGATCCTGGCGTTGCTGCTCGCGTCGGTAGCGGCCGTATCGCTGCTCGTCGGCGGCATCGGCATCAT
>PMOG01000266.1 GCA_003161555.1 Vulcanimicrobiota bacterium
CGCATGGCATAGCGGTGATCCTCCGGCACCACTTTGCCGTCGTCGCCGATCGTGGTGAGGATGACGAAATTGGTGCCGGTGCCGAGCGAGCCGACCTTGGTGATTTCCGGCGGCCCGAAGCGGCGAGAGAATGCAAGCTGGCCCTCGCCGCTGATTTCCTGATTGCGAAACACCAGAACCGAATGCTGCTCGAACGCCGCGCGTACTTCTTTGTACGCGTCGCCATCAGTGGCAACGCCTTTGAGCGTGACACCGCGCAGCTCGGCAACAAAGCCCGGGCCCAGCGGGACGATGTCCATTGCGATCCCTCCCCGGTTTTATCGCTTTGTTGGCCGGAGCTTTCCCTAAAACCGGGTGGGGAGCAAGAAGTCTGGTGAATGAGAAGAAGCGCTCAGCCCTTGACACCGGCGGCGATACGCCGGCTCTCCGGCGCGGCGGCGCCTCAAGGCGTGGCAAACCGAGGAAGCTACAGGTGCCTTTGATGATATGGACGAGCTGGAAGATATTATCGAGGATCTTGGCGTTGTTCGGATCCTGCTCGAACCGCACGAGTTCGACATTGACCACGTCGAGACTCTCGTTGGTCTCGGTAACAAATTCGTGGAGCAGGTCATCTATGGAAAATGCTTTCACCGCCGGAACTTAAAGCCGGCCTGCGCGCCCTTCCGGGAGCGCTGCGAGTGTGTCGGTGAAGCGTTTAATTTTAGTTGCGGAGCGCGCGCCGGCGGCGCGCGGGGCGCGCACCAACGCGAGCGCGGCGCCGGCGCCGGCCAGGAAGGCCGGCCGGGAGAGGACGTCGCGCCTCATGCGGGTACGAAGACCGGCCGCGCGCCCACCGGAAACAAGCCGGCCGCAGCGGCACGTCCGAACAGGTCTTCGACCGCCGCCACGCCCTCGTCACCGACGTCGTCGCTGTACTCGTTGACGTACAGCCCGATGTGGGCGCGCATGACCGCCTCATCCATTTCGAACGCGTGCGCGCGAACGTAGGCGATGATCGCGTCCTCGCGCGTCCGCGCGAAGCGGAGGCTGTCGCGGATGGCGGCGTCAATGCGCCGCGCATCGGGGTCGCTGATGTCGTTTCGCACCAGGATCGCGCCCAAGGGGATGGGATTGCCGGTTTCGCGCTCCCACCACGCGCCCAGATCGATCGCCGCTCCCAACCCCGCCTGCGCATAGGTGAAACGCGATTCGTGGATGATCAAGCCGGCGTCGACGTCGCCGCGCGCGACCGCGTCGACGATCGCGTCGAAGCGCAGTTCGACCGTTCGCGGCTCGTGCCCGAGGGCGAGCCGCAGCAGCGCGTAGGCGGTCGTCATCCGGCCCGGAATTGCGAACACCGCGTTCGCATCGAGGCCCGCGAGCGCCGCTACGGCACCGGCGGCATCGGGACGCGCGACGACGAGCGGTCCGCAGCCCCGGCCCAGCGCTCCGCCCGCGCGCAGGATGCGATAGCGATCCAACAGATAAGGAATCGCTCCGTAACTGACCTTGGTCAATTCGAAGCGGCCCGCGCGTGCCGCGACGTTGAGGGCCTCGACGTCGTCGAGCACAACGTCGACTCGGGGTGCGTCCGCGAGCAGCCCGTTGGTGAGCGCCGCAAAGATGTAGGTGTCGTTGGGACACGGCGAGTAGGCCAGCGAGTAGCTCATTGCGCCAACAGAACGTCGAGCAGGGCGTCCGTCGTTGCGACCGCGGCCTGCGCGCCGGCCCGAAAGTCCCAGCCGTTCGTCGCCCGGTCGCCGACTAGATTCGAGACCCCGCGCAGTTCGACGGCCGGAACCGCGGCGGCAGCGGCCGCGCGCAGGAACGCGAACCCCTCCATCGACTCGACGTCGGCCCCGAACCGCGCGGCCAGTTCGGCCGCGCGGGCGTCGGTCGTCGTGACCGTCGCCGAGCTGATCCCCGCTCCGACCCGCACGCCGACGCGCGGGTCGCGGCACGCGCGCAGCAGGTCCGGATCCGATTCGGCGCGGCGCAGCAGCGTGATGCCGTCCGGCAGCGGGAACGCGGTGCCGTCTTCGAGCCCCAATTCGACGTAGTACTCGACCGCGACCGCGACCGCGTCGCCGACGGCGGTCCGGGCGCGGAAACCGCCCGCAATTCCGGCGTTGATCGCCGCCCGATAACGCCGCATCGCAAGCGCGCGCGCGGTGCCGGCCGCGGCTTCGACCGGACCGACGCCGACGGCCACGACCTCGATGCCCTCGCGCGGCCGCAGCGCCGCGAGTTCGGCCGCGACGGCGCACACGATCAAGACGCTCACCGCAGGCCGATGAATTTGTGGGTTTGCAGCGAGAGCCGCAGCCGGTCGGGATCGTTCTTGGCCGCGGCAACCGCGAGCGCGACGTTGGCGGGCTTGTTGCCCTCGGGCTGCAAGAACATTCGCGTGCGGGCGCCGAACGCCGTCAGCCATTCGAGCGGAACGCGGCCGTCGACGATCAGCTTCGCTTCGTCGGCGCGTTGCGCCATCGCCGGGTCGAGCCGCTCTTTCGGTGAGACCGTCAGCCAGACGTCATCGGGCAGCTCGGTTGCGAGCGTACCGTTCGACTCGATGTGGACGCGCCGGCCGTCGGCCCGCAGCGCGGCGATCAGCGCCGGGGTTTCGCGCTGTGCAAGCGGTTCACCGCCGGTGAGGATCACGGTGCGGCACCCGCCGCCCTGGGCGCGCACCGCCGCTGTCACCTCGTCGACGGAGGCGAGGAACTTCAGCGCATAGTCGGTGTCGCAGAAGGCGCAGCTGAGATTGCAGCCGGCGAGGCGGACGAAGACTGCGGGCGTCCCGGTCCACGTCCCCTCGCCCTGAAGGCTGTAGAAAATCTCAGCCAGCTGCAGCAACGCGGCTCAGTGCGACTGACGATAGGCGCGCAAAACCTGGACCGTGACGACCGAGTTGGCCGGGATGGTCACGTTCTGCTTCGCGTTGTGCCCGTACATGTAGCCGCCCGCAGCGCCGACCAAGCCGCCCCCATTGGTCCCGAGCTTCTTGCCCAGAATGTTGCCGATGATCATGCCCGCGACCGCCCCGCCGGCTTCATTGAGCGTATTGTTTTTCGTGTTGACCTGCATGCTCACCGTGCGCGCGTTGATGGCGTACGAATTTCCGGAGCGCGTACGGAGCTTGTCCCAGGTGATTTCGATCTTGCCGGCCCGGCCTTGGCTCGCGGCCTGCACGTCATCGACGTGGCCGTAGAGGACCGCGCCATTGATGTCGTTGTCCTGCGAGTGCACGTTGGAAACGGTGACGCGCCCTCCGATCTGCGCGTTCCCCGAGCTGATGTTCTGGTCGATCGTTCCGCTCAGTTGAATGCCGGGTGAAATCTGCGCCGCGGCCGACAGCGGGACGACGGCCAGCGCTGCGGCGACGGTCAGGGAAAAAAATCTGCGTCTCATTGCCCGATGCTCCTTCGGCTTGATGGGAGGCCTAGCGAGCCCTTACCCAATTGATGCGAGCGGGTCCCCCTTGCGTAAAACGGTGCACGCCTTTCGCGTTTCCCACAACGTGAGTTCGGTGAGCTCCGGCAAGCGTGGCGCAAGCCGGCACCAAATCCAGACCACGATATTTTCGGCGGTTGGGTTGTCGAGCAGTTCGTTGAGCGAGCGGTGGTCGAGCTCGCCCATCACGACCTCTTTGACGATCTGCGAGAGCGCGTCGAAGTCGACCACCATTCCGGCGGCCGGCCCGGCGGTCTGCAACGGTCCTTCGAGGGCGACCTCCAGCCGGTACGAGTGGCCATGCAGCCGCGCGCATCGTCCCGGGTGGTTCGGCAGCACGTGGGCCGCCTCGAACGCGAAGGACTTCCGGATTTGCACCGCGCCGTCGTTCGCCGCCGGACGGAGCGGCGCCTCACCGCGCGGAACCCAGCCGCGTGCAGAGCAAGCCTGGGCCCGGCCCGCGCCCGGACCCGATCGCCCCGGCGGAGCGCGCCGAGCCGGTCGTCATCGCCGCGTGGGATCCCGCCTGGGCGCTGACCTTCGATGCGATTTGCGCGCGCGTCGCGGCCGCGCTCGGCGACGTCGCGGTCGGCATCGAACATGTCGGCAGCACCGCGGTCACCGGGCTCGACGCGAAACCGATCATCGATATCGACGTCGTCGTGCGCAACGACGGCGACGTTCCCGAGGCCATTGCCCGTCTGGCGGCGATCGGGTACGAGCACTTGGGCGACCTCGGCATTATCGGCCGCGACGCATTCCGCGCGCCGGCCGGTTCGCCCGCGCAGCACCTTTTCGTGTGCCCGGCCGCCTCGGCCGAACTGCGCGCGCACCTGATCTTTCGCGACGCGCTGCGCCTGCAGCCCGCGCTCGCCGCGGGCTACGCGGCGCTCAAGCACGAACTCGCCGCCCGGTACCGCGACGACCGCGACTCCTATGCCGAGGGCAAGAGCCACTTCATCGCGAGCGCGCTGCAGGACGCGCGCGACGACGGTTCGCGCCGCGCGCAGCGTCACTGAGGTGGATTCGGCGTAGCCGAATCCTTCGCGTTTCGCCTTCGGCGAAGCCGCACGCCTCTGATACTGAATGCCGTTGGGTGCGTTTAGCGCTTGGCCTTGCGCACGTAGACGGTCGCGGTCCGGTAGTCGAACCACAGCTCGTACCCGCGCAGCAAATCGGTGCCCAGGATGCCGTCGACGTCGTCGGTGCCGAGATCGGCGTTGGAGACGTCGGTGACGACCTCGCGGGCCCAGATTCCACCCAGTTCGAGGCCCGGAATGAGTGCCGGCTCGGCGTTCGCGACGCCGCCGATCCCGCGCACGTGCGTCGTCGCGGCGACGCGAGCGGGCGAAAACTCGGCGCGCTCCGCGAACGCGGCTTCGAATACGCTGCGATTGGCGCCGGTATCGAGCACGACGCGTCCGTTGCCCGCGCCGGCGCGCACGCGGACCGCCGGCGTCTTGTCGTCGAGCCCCATCCCGACCCCGGCCGCGTCCGCGGGGGGACGAAAGCGCTCGGGAGCCAGCACCTCGGCCACGCTCTTTTCCAGATTGAGGTGCACGACCGAGTCGGCGAAGAAGTCGAACCCGAGCA
>PMOG01000097.1 GCA_003161555.1 Vulcanimicrobiota bacterium
CTCGCCGGCGCGGCTGCCGGGCAGCAGCGCGATCACGCCGCCGTCGGAGGGCGCGAGCGGATGCTCCGGACGCGGCAGCACCGTCGAGACCAGCGGATGACCCACGTAGCCGATCGGCAGTCCGAGCCGGCGATAGAAGTCCGCCTGATGACGAAAGAACGTGAGCGGATCCGACAGCGCCGCGACGGCCCGCGCGCGCTGCGCGTTGTCGAGCCACGCCGCGGGCGGCGCATAGTAGACGATCGGACGCGCGAACCCGAGCCGCCGCAAGAGCCATGCCAGGCGCAGGTTGAAGGCGCCGAAGTCGACCAGCACCAGCAGGTCGGGCGGTTCGGCGCGCAGTTTGGCCGCGGTGCGGATGCAGATGCTCAGCAGCTTGGGGATTTTGCGCAGCGCGTCGAGCGGCCCCATCGAGGCCCAGCCGCGCGTGCGCTGCACGATGCGCACGCCGGCGCGCGCCAACCGGTCGCCGCCGATGCCGCTGGCATCGATCGCGACACGCGCACGCAGTGCGCCCAGCAATTCGGCGGCGAGCAGCTCGCCCGACGCCTCACCCGTCGAAAAGAAGACGTTTATTTCAGGATCCCGCGTTCGGAGGGCGCCTCGAGGAATGCAAGCAGGGCGCGGCCTTCGTCGGTGTTCACCATCTCGCGCAGCGCATCGATCGCCTGGGAGACGTTCCGTTCCGAACGGTAGATGATCTTGTAGGCTTCCTTGAGTTCGGCCAGCGTTTCGCGCGGCAGGCCGTGACGGCGTAAGCCGACCGTGTTGAGACCGTACACCGAAGCCGGATTCCCGTCGGCGAGCAGATACGGCGGTACATCGCGGGCGATCTTCGCGTAGCCCCCGACGAAGGCGTAGCGTCCGACCCGCACCCCTTGGTGCAAACCGGCCATCCCGCCGATGCCGGCATAGTCGTCGACGATGCACTGGCCGGCCAGCTGCGCGAGATTCGACATCGTCACGAAGTTGCCGATCTTGCAGTTGTGCGCGACGTGCACGTAGGCCAGCAGCAGCGTATCGTCGCCGACCGAGGTCACGGAATTCGGGCCGGTGCCGCGGTGGATCGAGACGTACTCGCGGATCACCGACCGCTTTCCGATCGTCGTGTAGGCGATCTCTTCCAAGTCCGCTTTGCGGTCCTGCGAGGGCGCGCCGATCGACGCGAACGGGTACACGACGGTCTCGGCGCCGATCGAGGTGCGGCCGTTGACCACCACGTGCGCCAGCAGCTTCGCCCCCGGACCGATCGAGACGTGTTCGCCGACGATGCAGTAGGGGCCGATCTCAACCGACTTTTCGATCGTCGCGTTGGGGTGCACGATCGCGGTCGGGTGAATCACTGATGCAGTACCGATGCATCGTTGGCGAACGACGAAGGGTCGCTGACGATCGAGAACATCAACTCGGCGGTAACGACCACCTTGTCGTCGACCGACGCCTGACAGCTGACCCAGCCGATACCGAGCTTGACCTTGACCACGCGCGCTTCCATGTCGAGCCGGTCGCCCGGCACGACGGGCCGGCGAAACTTCGCTTTGTCGATCGCCGCGAGATAGGGCACTTTGCGCGCCATATCGCCGGGCTGCAGGATCGTCGTGCCGCCCAGCTGCGCGAGCGCTTCGATCATGTACACGCCGGGCAGCAGCGGGTTGCCCGGAAAGTGTCCGCTGAACACCGGCTCGCCGATGCTGATGTTCTTGTAACCGCGGGCGAACACCATCGGCTCGAGTTCGGTGATGCGATCGATCAGCAGCAGCGGGTAGCGGTGCGGCAAGAGTTTCATGATCTCGCGCACGTCGAGGCTGGACACGGTGCCGGGCCCTACGATGTCGCGGTCGCCACGGCGGTCTGATCGCCGGGGGGCCGCAGTTCGCGCACGGCGGTGCAGTGCAGCTTGTGTCCGCTCTTGATCGCGATGACCTCACATTGCGGGTACGCGCCGAGCAGCGCAAAATCGCCGATCAGATCGAGCATCTTGTGCCGGGCGGGCTCGGTCGGCGAGCGCAGCGGCGCCAGCGGACCGTCGGGCCCGAACACCACCGCGTTGTCGAGCGTCCCGCCTTGGGCGAGCCCGCGTTTCACCAGCGCCTCGACCTCGTGCAGAAAGCCGAAGGTCCGGTTGGGTCCGATCTCGCGCCGGTAATTCTCCGGCGTCACCTCGGCCTCGACGTACTGGGTGCCGATCGGCGCCGGGTAGTCGACCGTCATGCGGACGCGAAACGACGCCGCCGGTGCGACGACCAGCAGCTTGTCGCCGTCGCGAAAGACGCGCGTCTCGCGCGGCAGCCAGCGCATGCGCGCTTCGGGGAGGGTCGTAATCCCGGTCGCGTCGATCGCGTCGGTGAACACTTTGGCGCTGCCGTCAGCGGCCGGAATCTCGGGACCGTCGACCGCGATCAGCGCGTTGTCGATGCCCGAGCCCAGCAGCGCGGAGAGCAGATGCTCGACCGTCGAAACGCGATGTTCTCCGCTGCCCAGTACCGTCGCGCGCAAGGTATCGACGACGTACTCCGGACGGGCCGGGAATTCGACCGCATCGTCGAGCCGAAACCACAAGCCGCGGCCGGCCGCGGCCGGAAACACGCGCACGCGCGCGGGGACTCCGGTGTGGAGTCCGACCCCTTCGATCGCGATCGCATCGCGCAACGTCGTCTGGTACTGCACCGCTAACCCCGCTTCGGCAAGCGGGTTAGTCTTCTTTTTCGAGGGCGTCGACGCGGGCGTAGAGTTTGGGCAGACGGCGGATGTAGGCCTGAAGCCGGACCTCGTCGCGATGGTTCTGGACCGGGCGTCCGGTCACGGTCGCGCCCTCCTCGACATCACCCCACACGTGCGACCCGCCGCCGATGGTGGCCCGGTCGCCGATCCGGATGTGCCCTCTGAAGACGGTCTGGCCGCCGACGCGGACGTAGTCGCCGATGATCGTCGTTCCGGCCAGTCCGGCGAACGCGGCGATCGCGCAGTGTTTCCCGATCGCGGAGTTGTGCCCGATCTGACACAGGTTGTCGATCTTCGTCCCTTCGCCGACCGAGGTGACGCCGGTCTGCGCGCGATCGATGCACGTGTTGGCCCCGATCTCGACGTCGTCGCCGAGCGTGACGATCCCGATCTGCGGGATCTTCACCAGCCGGCCGTCGAGAAAGGCCCAGCCGAAGCCGTCGCTGCCGATCACCGCGCCGGCCTGCAGCACGACGCGATCGCCGGCGACGCAGCGGTGCGCGAGGTAGGCGCGGGGATGGAACAAACACTCGGCGCCGGCCACGGCATCGGCGCCGATCGTGACGCCGGCGTCGAGCACCGTGCGGTCGCCGATGCGCGCGCGGGCGCCGATCGTGACCTGGGGACCGATCCAGACCTCGGCGCCGACCTGCGCGCTCGGATCGACCGCCGCGGTCGGGTGCACGAACGGCCCGCGCGGGCGCTCCGGCTCGAGCGCCGCCAGCAGTGCGGCCAGCGCGATGCGCGTCGACTCGACGGCCAGGATCGGCTTGGGATACGTCGTGCCGGGATCGATCAGCGCCGCGTCGGTGAGCACCGCTGCAGCGCGCGAGCCGAGCGCCACCCGCAGGTAGCGCTCGTCGACCGCAAAGGTCAGCGTCGAGGCGTCGGCGTCGTCGACGGCCGTAATGCGCTCGATCGCGACGGCGGCATCGCCGACGACCCGTCCTCCGGTGCGAGCGGCGAGCTCCGCCAGCGTCCCCAGCGCCGGGTTCACGGCGAGGGTGTCGCCTTCTCCACAATCTGGAGGATCTTCTCGATCTCCGGTGTGATGTCGACGCCGCCGTAGCCGACGTACTGCCGCGTGAACACGTACGTCAGGTGCTTATCGGACGCGACCTGGCGCGCCGCATCGGTCACGTCGTTGGTGAGCTCGGTCTGTTCCTGGACGTACTTCTGCGTCAGCGCAACGCGCTGCTGCTGCTTGCGGCGCGCGGGGTCGCGCGAACGCTCGATCGACTGCGCATCGTACGTCAGCTGGTTCTGGTAGTTGAGAAACTTGGGCCAATTGGCTTTGATGCGCTCTTCGTCGATCAGGCCGATGTCGCTCTTGGGACCGGCGCAGGCGGCGAGCGACGCGGCCAGCGCCGCGGCGATGATGATTCGTCTCATGACTCTATTCGTGCAGGCTTTCGATGTCTTTGAGGGCGTCCGGCGTGAGGTCGACTCCGCCGGCGGGAGCGACCACGTCGCTCAGCACGACCGAGACGTGCTGCTGCTGCGCGAGCAGCCGGACTTCTCGCTCGATCTGGGCGATGATCTGTTCGTACAGGTCGTCACGTTTCTTGCGCAGTTCGACGATTTGCGCCTGCGCGCCGCCGCGCGCGGCGTCGTCGACCCCGTGCAGTTCGGCATAGCGGCGGGACAGGTCGGCGCGCGTTGCTTCGAAGGCCGCGATCGTCGTCTTCGCGTCATCCTGAAAGCGGTGCTGGTAGTCGTCGTGCAGGCGCTGGATGCGGCTGCGCAGCGAAGGCGGCAGGTTCGGGTTCACCTGCTGCTGCGGGCGCCCGCCGACGGTGGTGGTCTGGATCACCGCGCCGCCGACCGAGGCCGCCTGCCGCGCGACGATCGCCTGGCGCTGCGTCATCGAGCCGGCGGTGCGCTGCTGGATGCCGCGGGCCGTCTGGTTGAGGTCGGTCTGCACTTGCGCGTGCAGCTCGGCCTGGAGGGTCGCGAGCGTCTGCTGATCGCGGTTGCGCTGCGCCGCCAGTGCGTCGCTCTCTTTGCGGTCGAGCGCCTGCAGCTGTTTCTGCGCGTCTTCCCGCGCCGCGTCGTCGAGCGCCAGCGAACTGAGCTTCGTGTGCAGCGCCAGCCGCGCCGACGCATCCTGGTTCGCCATCGAGAGCGACAGCGCCGACTCCTTGGACTGCAGTTCCTCGGCTTTGACGCGGTAGGTGCGCGCGGCGCGATCGCTGAGCGCCTTCTGCGCGGCCGCGATCTGCGCCTGATTCTGCCGAATCAGCGTCGTACGGTACGACTGCAGATCGCGCTGCGCTTGCGACGCCACGACGCCCTGCTGCTGCTGGGCCGTGACGTTCACGCTGCCCGCGATCTGCGCGGCGCTGGCGCCGCCGACGTTCGCGCCGCGCAAAGCAGCGGCGATCGCCTGCGACTCCTGGGCTTGATACTGGCGCTGCTTCTGGTCGAGCAGCTTGCGGGTGCGGTCAGCGGCCGCGGTGAGCTCGCGCTGCAGCTCGGCTTCACGCGCCCGCATCTGCGGATCGGCGGCGACCGCCTGCGGCGCGGCCGACGTCAAGTCGAACGCCGCGATGCTGCGGTCGTAGCGGGCCAGCTGCTCGTAGAGCGGGTGCTTCTGTACCAGCTCATCCATGCGCACGTAGCCGATCGAACCCGCGCCGCCGTCGTTGGCGGCGCCTCCGAGCGGTCCGTGGGTGCACGCGGTCAGCGCCGCCAGTGCACCTAGCGCGAACCAACCGGCTCCCGCGCGGCCGGCCCGGCTCACTTCAGCTTGGCGGTCACGTCGTTCGTGATGTCCATTCCGCCGAAGACGATGTTTCCGCGGTCGATGACCAGGATCAGGCCTTTGCCCTTGGCGATGTCGGCGATGGCCGCACGCGTCGAATCGATGACCGGTTTGAGGGTCGTGTTCTGCCGGTCATCGAGCGTCTTACGATAGTCTTTGAGGACCGTATCGCGATCCGCGTCGGTTTTGGCGTCCTTGAGCTTCTGGGTGAAGATCTTGTCCTGATCGGCCTTGAACTTGAGGAAGTCGTCGGTCGCGGCTTTGACCTTCGGCGTCTGATCGATCGCCGCTTGATCGACGTAGCCGACCTTGGACGGCGGCGGCGTCGAAACCGGCGGCACCGGATCGCCGACCCCCGTCAGCAGATCGCGCACGTTGCCGGTGATGTCGGTTCCGCCGTACACGACGATTCGCCGGTCGACGACGACGCTGAGATTCTTCGAAGACGCGACCGAGGCGACGGCCACCTGTGCGCGCTGCAGCAGCGGCGCCAGCACTTGGCGCTGCTTGTCGGCCATGCGCGACTGAAACTCCGCCACCAGCTTCTGCTGCTGCGCCTGCGAGGCGTGCGCGCCGCGCTTCTGGTACTGGCGCTGCAGCGATCCGCCGAAGTCGGAGAGCTGCTTGTTGGCCGACTGGAACGCCGGCAGCGCGGCGATCGCGCTCTGATCGATCGCTCCGATGTCGGTCACGTCGGTCGCGCCGGAAGCCGGCAGCGCGACGCAGGCGGCGACGAGCGCACAGGCGAGCGCGACGGTCCGGCCGCGCGATCTCCAAAATGTCATGAGTATCGTGATCCAGAGGTTCCGCCCGGCACTAGAAACTCTGACCGATGCCGAACGAAGTGTGCGTACCCAAGGTGCCCTTGGCGAAGTCGAGACGAAGCGTGTGCAGCCCGAGCTGCGGAACGTCGAAGCGGACGCCGACGCCGTAGTCCGAGTGGTACTGGTAGGCGTTGAGGTCGTACGTCGAGCTGCCCGTATTCGACACGCCGCCGCGAATCCGGACCGCGCCCTGATCGATGAAGGTCACGATCGAGAACTTGCGGTCGGGCGTCAGCGGAATGCGCAACTCGACCTGGCCGAGCAGTTCGTCGGTTCCGTAATAGGGGTCGGTGTAACCGCGCAGCTGCTGGTCTGAGAATACGAACAGCTTGTTGGTCGGAATCGCGCCGGTCGAATCGCCGACCACCCCGTGGATACCCAGCGTGATGTTGTGGGGCAGCGGGAAGAACTTGGCCAAGTCGATGGTGATGATCTGGTAGTCGAAGTCCGATGACAGCGCGCGGTTGCTCACCTCGTCGCTGATCGTGGCGAGGATGCCGTGGCGCGGGTTGAGCACGTCGTCGCGGGTGTCCGTGCGCAGTCCGAAGACGAGGCTATGCAGACGATAGGTCTGGTTGTTGTTGACCTGGGCGATCGAAGGCGCGGTGACGCCGTAGGCGTTCGAGAGCGAACTGCACGACGGATCGAGCGGGTTCGAAGCGCAGGTCGTCGCCGAGACGATGTTCTGGTCGAGCGGGAAGTAGTAACCGCCGGGGAGCGAGGCGCCCGCCGCGACCGTCTGGATGTTGGCGCCCAGCTGAACGGTGAAGATGTCGTTCAGGCGGCGTCCGACGGTGGCCGAGATCCCGGCCGAGCGCGAGCTGTAGGTCGACACGATGCCGTTGACGATGTTGGTCGACACCGTCGAGAGCAGCGAGACGGGGAACGCGCCGGTGACCGGACAGGCCAGCGTTGTTGCCGTCGAGGCCGACCCGCCCAGCGGGGTTGCGATCGGCGCACCGATCGAGGTCGCAGCGCCGGCGCTCCCGACGCAGGCGTCGTAGACCGGATAATAGTTCCGCTGCTGCTGGGTGAAGATCGTCGAGGACAAACTGTACTTCTGCGACGCTTCGGTCTTGCCGAGATACGGCACGGTGAACGACAGCGACACGTCGCTGACCTGACTGCCGCGCTCGAAGCGCAGCGAGCCGCCGTTGCCGGTGCCGTTGATGTTGTTCTCTTGGTACGAGAGCGTCCCGGTGAGGCCGGTCCCCGTGATGCCGCCCGAATACCCCGCGCCGACCGTGGCGGTGCCGGTGCGCTGCTCCTTGACCTGCCAGTTCAGCGTCACCAGACCCGGGCGTTTGGGATCGGGTCCGGGTTTGGCCGTGAAGTCGACCTTCTCGAAGAAGCCCAGGCCGTTGAGCCGGTCGTAGTCGCGCCGCAGCGCCGCATCGGTGACCACCATGCCGGGACGCAGGCGCAGCTCGCGCCGGATCACATCGTCGTGGGTCTTGGTGTTGCCGGTGATTTCGATCGCGCCGACGCGCAGGACGCTGATCGTGTAGCGCACGTCGGCGGTGCCGGCCTTTTGGTCGATCGAGGACGGATCGACGCCCGCCTCGACGTCACCGATCTTGAGGTCGTACTTCTCGTAGAGCGCTTTGAGCGCGTCGTAGTCTTTGTCGCGCTGCTCCTCGGAGTACGGGCTGCCGGGCTTGGTGACCAGCGCCTTGATGATGACGGCCGGCGGCAGGATCGGGTCGGCGTCCGGCGGCGCCGTGATGATGATGTTGCGGACCGTCAGGCCCTCTTGAATGCCGAGCGTCAGCACGCCCTCGGGCGTGATGTTGACGTCGGTGACGTGCGAGGGCAGCTGTCCGCCGAAGCCGATCTTATCGTAGTAACTGTTGATCTTCAGGACGTCTTGCTGATAGGTCTTGATGTTGAAGACCTGACCCGGGGCGGTGTCCATCAGGGCCAGCAGCGTGTCGGCCGAGACGCTGCGGTTGCCGCTGAACCGGATCGACGTGACGACCGGATTCTCGATCACCCGGTAGGTGATCGCGACGCCGTCCGGCCGCTGCCGGATGACCGGCGGCGCTTGGTCGGCGAAGAAGCCCAGATCCGCGATCGCGCGCAGGTCGGCTTGCACCTTGGCCGGATCGAACGGATCGCCGACCTTGGTGGAGATCACCGCCAGGATCCGGTCGGTGGGAACGTGGGCGTTCCCGGTGACCGAAACTGCGACCACCGTCGGCGCGGCTTGCGCGGCGACGGTCGCGGCGTTCGCCTGCGGCATCACGAGACCGAAAAACGCGAGCACGGCGAGCGCGAAGCGCGACGTGCGGCGGAGCCGTTCGAACAAGCGGGAGACGTCCTTCGTGAGGAGGGGACCCCGGGCGCCGAGGCGTTCGCCGGGTTGCTGATGAGCGGTCAACGCGCCGTTGGTTGGACGCGTTCCCGGTCCCCAGGGTACGACAGAGTACGCCGAGGGCCTTGTGAACGCAAGCGGCCGACTGAACGCGCGGAGCAAGCGCTCATGGGTACTTCCGCACGATCGAGAAGGTGAATCCTTGCCGGCCTGAGAGCGGCTGCAGTCCGTGCAGCCGCTGGACGTAGGTGAACGGCTGGGTGCCGTTGGCATCGTTCGTGATCTGCGGGTCGCCGTTCGCGGTGAAGTAGTTGAACTGGATCGAGGTGGTAGCGTTCGGACGTGACGTGAAGCCGGCCGTCGTGCGCTCGGGGTAGGTCAGCGTCTGCCCGAAGCTCGCGTAGATGTCGCGATGCCCGATCTGCTTGAGCATCGTGTAGCCGACGCCGCCGCCGTAGTCGACGGTGAGTTCGAGATCGGTCAGGTTGAGCGCGCCGCCGAGCACGCGTTCCATCGGCGCCAGGAAGCGCTGCGTGAACTGGCCGTTGAGCAGCGAGAAGGCCTCCTGGTTGAAGTTGATGACGCCGGTCTGGTTGACGGTGGTACCGGGCGGGTTGAGGGCATTCGATTCGCCCGGCGCGCCGGGCAGCGTCGTGCCGTTCTGCTGCTGCCCGAAGTTCACCGCGCCGAACACGGAGGCGTCGAGCAGCAAGCCCAGGATCTGTTCTTGCGAGTACGGCGGGTTCGAACTGAAGGCGATGCCGGTCCCTTGCGCCAGTTCGTCCGCCGGACCGCGCACGGTCACGGTGATGTCGGCGCTGCCGACGGCGTTGCGCGTCGGGTCCGGATCGGGGTTGACGACGTGCGCGTAGGCGCGCAGGTCGACGTACGGCACGACGCCCTGGGCGGGATTGAAACGCACCACTGCTTCCTGGACGCGGAAGACGCGATTGTAGGTCGAGAAAATTCCGCCCGGGGTCGCCGTCAGCACGCCGTCGAGCTTCGGCGCGGCGAGCGTTCCGGTCAGGACCACTTGGCCGGTCGCGCCGACGTCGATGATCGAGGACTGCACCCGCACGTTGCGGCCCGCGATCAGCGTGAGGTCGAAGCCGATCGGAAGCGGCACCTCGCCCAAGCCGCCGCCCGCGTTGCGATAGACCGCCGCGAACGGGATCGATGCGTTCGAGAGGGTCAAGGCCCCGGACACCACCGGCATCGTCGCGGCGCTCGCGATCTGGATTGTCCCCTCGACCGTCCCGCGCACGTACTGCGGCGAATCGATGGTGGCGTTGTGCGCCGTCAGGGCGATCGTATAGCCGCTGGTATGCACGCCGGGGAAGGGCAGGTCGAGCGAACCCTTTCCGTCCAGCGTGCCGTTGCCGAGTTTCGCGTGCAGTGAGTCGAGTGTGACGCTGGTGCCGGAGAACGTGAGCTGCGCGTTTGCGGCGCTGATACCGGCGCGGTCGAGCGGCGAAGTGTAGGCGCCGTTCGCCAGCGTGGCGCGGCCGACGACGCGCGGCGCGCGCAGGGTGCCGTCGATCGCCAAGCGCGCGTCGGCCGTACCGCTGAGTTTGGTGGGCGGCCCGGGGACGAACGGCGAGAACGGCGCCAGATCGAGCGCACTCAGCGCGAGCGTGAACGACATCGGGGCGTCGGGCGAAACGCCGAACGGCTCGAGCCGCAGCGGCAGCGATCCCGCGACCAGCAGGCTGCCGTGCGCGAAGGTCGCCTCAGCGTCGCCGATCTCGAGCGTCTTGCCGTCGTAGGTCGCGCTGCCGAGGATGCGCGGAATCGCCAGCGTTTTGTAGCGCGCGTCGGTGACGTTGAAACCGGCCGCCGCGCGCGGATTGGTCAGCGTCCCGTTTATGCGCACGTCCGCTTCGACCGTGCCGCCGACATCGTACCGCGGGCTCTTCGGGAAAGCGGTCGCGAGCGCGGTCGCGAGATCGGGGGTCTGCCCGTGGATCGAGAGCGCGAGCGGCATGTCGCGCGCGAACTCGATCGCGCCGCCGACGTCGAAGCGCGCGAATCCGAGGTCGAGAATGCTGTTCGTGAGCGTCAGACGCGTGCCGTCGCTGGTGGCGTGCAGCACGCCTTCCTTCACCGTGTACCCGTACAGCGAACCATCGGCCAAGGTCGCGTCGCCGCCGATCGTCAGCTGCGGCGAACGTCCGTTGACGGTGGCGTGCAGATCGACGCTGCCCAGAATCGGCGCCGTCGTGCCCAGCGCCGGGAGCCAGGTGCCCAGATCGACGTTCTGCGCGTCGACGGTGGCGTGGTAGTCGGCCTTGCGCAGCGCCGTCGCGACCGAGCCGCGTGCGGGAACGAGCGTCCCCGCGGCGTGCAGCGAACCGTGCGTGCCGTGCACCGCCACCGCGACGCGTACCGCCTGTGATTGCTGCGACCAATTCGCGTCGACGTCGCCGAACGCGAGCCGGCGATAGCGCAAGGCGCGGACGGCGAACCGGCCGTCGGTGCGAATGCCGCCGCCTTCATCGCTGAATGCGAACGCGACCGGACCTCTTCCGTCCAAGATGTCGGCTTCGTCGAAGTAGTCGTCGAAATCGCTCAGCGTCGCATCGGGGCTGCGCACGTCGAGCGCGAATTCACGCCGCGCGAAAAGCACATTCGCGGCCAGCTGCGTGTGGGTCGTGCCGAAAGTCAGCGCACCATTGCGCGCATCGAGCATGCCGTGCGTCAGCGCGATCGCTGCGCGGCCGCCGCTGAAGGCGAGCCCGTTGTACGACCCTTCGGGTACGCGGAGG
>PMOG01000285.1 GCA_003161555.1 Vulcanimicrobiota bacterium
GAAGTAAACGGATCCCGTGGCCGGGTGCGCAGAAAGCCGGCGCACCACGCATGGACGAAGTGGTCGACCTCACGGTGTGGCTGCGTCCCCGGCACGGCGGCGAACTCGACGCGGCGCGCGCGCACACGCTCTCGACGCTCGCGCCGCACGAGCGTACCTACCTCTCGCGCAAAGAGCTGCACGCAGCGACCGCCGCCGACCGCGCGGACGTCGACCGGTTGAGCGCCCACCTCGCGCATCATAAGATTCACGTCGTGGAGGTCGACTGGCGCTCGGTCCTCGTGCGCGGAACGCTCTCGGCGCTGGCGAGTGCGTTCGGCGCGACGCTCGAACTCTACGTCGATCCCGAAGGGCGCCAGTTCCGGCAGCGCTCGGGGACGATGAGCCTGCCGCGCGACGTGGCGGAGGTCGTGCACGGCGTCTTCGGGTTCAACGAATGGCCGCGCGCGCACTCGATGCGCCCGAACGCCTCGGCGGTGGAGAACCCGACTCCGCATCCGCCGCTGCTCGCCAATGCGGTTGCGCGCGACTACGCCTTTCCGCCGAACGCGGACGGCTCCGGCCAAACGATCGCCATCCTCCAGTTCGGCGGTACGTTCAATCGCGCCGACTACGAGGCGTGCATGAAGCTGAACGGCGTCAAGGCCGGGGAAGTGTTGACCAAACGCGTCGACGGGGCGGACGACATCCGCCGCGGGGAGACGGAGTTCGACACCGAGCTTGCTCTCGACACGCAGATTGCCGGCGGGCTGGCACCGGGTGCGCGCCTGGTTCTCTACACGGCGCCGCATTCGGAGCGCGGGTTTCTCGACGTGATCCGCACGGTGCTCTTCGACGATGAGCTCCAGCCGTCGATTCTCTCGATCAGCTACGGCTGGCCCGAAGGGTTTTGGACGAACGCGGCGCTTGAAATCTTCGACGACCTCTTTGCTGCCGCAGCCTTGCTCGGCGTCAGCGTCTTCGCTTCGTCCGGCGACAGCGGCGCCGACGATTTCGACGGCAAGCCGCACGTGCGCTCGCCCGCATCGAGCCGCTTCGCCCACGCCTGCGGCGGGACGCATGCCGAAATGGTCGACGGCGCGATCGTGAGTGAGAATGCGTGGAATCGCACCGGCGGCGGGTTCAGCACCCGCGAGGCGCCGCCGTGGCAAACCGACATCCACGAGCAGGCCGATCCCTCGAGCGGCAAGGGCGGCCGCGGCGTCCCGGACATTGCGGCGCAGGTCATTCCCGGCTACCGCATCGTGCGCGACGGCGTGCCGACGGCTGCGGGTGGTACCAGCACCGTCGCGCCGCTTTGGGCTGCACTGACGGCACGGCTCAATCAGGCCCTGGGCGTTCCGCTTGGGTTCTACGCGCCGCTGCTGTACGAGCGCGCGGCGAAAGGCACGCTCTTTCGAAAGATCGAGCGCGGCTCAAACGGGGTCTATCACGTGCGCAAGGGGTGGAATCCGTGTACGGGCCTGGGCTCGCCCGTCGGCACCGCGATCCTCGAAGCGCTCGGAGGCCGCGGCCCAGGCTCGTGAATCAGCCGGAGGGCATGCAGTAGAGGACGTCGTCGACGAAGGTCCCGTGAGCCTTCTTGTACTTGTCGACGGCCTTCTTGAGATTCGCCTTGCCCTTCGCGTCGCCCGCGTCTTGCAACGCCCCGAGCTTCTTGTGCAGAGCGTCGATTGCGCGACCATGCGCCGCCAGCGCCGGCGCGGCCTGATGTTTCTTCGATACTCGCGATGTTTTCGCGGCGGGCGATTTTTTCGCGACCACCGATTTTTTTGCGGCCGTCGTCTTTTTCGCTGTTTTGGTTGAAGCTGCCATCTCGATACCTCCTGCGGCGGTTTTCACGGCGCTTTGTGTAAGGTCATCCTTTCGCTGCTAGCGCAGGCGAGCGCCGTACCTGTACGCCGCCCGCGCAGGACAATGCATCTTTCTCGGTCATCAACTCGCCCTCGCGCATTCGGCTTGAAACCAGGTCCGAGCCGAGGCTCTCCCGCAGCAGGTCGCGCGCGCGCTCAAAACCATTCCGTTCGGTCGTCCCGCGTACGACACCTCGGCTGCGGTAGTACGCGTCGGTGAAGCCCAGCAATTGCAGCGCGCTCTCCGAATCGCCGCTCAACGCAGCGAGCACCGCGCAGTGCTCCAACGCCAGGGTCAAGTAGAACGAGCCGACTTCTCGCAGAATCGAGAGTGCCTCCGAAATCTCGGTAAAGGCCTCGTCAAAGGCGTCAGACGCGATCGCATACGCGGTCAGGTTGCAGCACACGACCGCGACGTCTAGCCGAAGGCCGAGCGCAACAAAGGTTCCTTTGGCCTCGAGCGCCAGAACCCGAGCCCGCTCGCGGTCGCCCGACGCGAACTCGATCTCGCCGAGCGTCGCCAGTGCGGTGGCCGCCGTGAGGCTGCCGGCCCGGCCGAAACTCAGGCTGGTCTGCAGCCGCGTGCGCGCGAGTTCGACGTCGCCGCGGATCAGGTCATTACTGGCCCAGTCCGAGTATAAAGCAGCCTTGTGAAGCTCCGTTAACGACCCTTCCAGCGTTTCAGACGCCTCGCGAAACGAACTGTCCGCGTCGTCGATCTGCCCCGCGTTGCGGAGACAGAGTCCGAGCGTGATGAGCGCGCGACCCAAGGTGGTGGGACTCCCGTCGTGCCTCGCTGCATCGACCGCACGACGCGAGACGGCGATGCGTTCCTCGGCAGGTGCTTCCTCATGAACGGCGGCCGTCGCCAGCTGAACGAGCACGGCCGCAGCCATGGCTGAGTCTGCAACGTCGTCGACCGCTTGCGCACCGAGCACGAACCAGCGGTGTGCCTCCTGCGGAAGCAGAATCAGCCGCCAGCGTCCGAGTCGCGAGAGCATCTCGAGACCGAGCCGGGGGTCGTTGTGTTGCACGAGCGTCCAATCGAGAGCGCTCCGAACGTTGTCGAGCTCGGCCAGCATTCGCGTCTGCCAGGCCGCGTCTTCCATGGCAATGCTCAACCGCTCTTGATCGCGCACATACGCAGCCTGATAGCGCGCGTGGCGTTCTTGCGCTACCCGCTCTTCGCCGCTCGTCGCGAGACGCTCGAGTGCGTATTCCCGAATTGATTCGAGAAAGTGGTAGCGGGGAATGTCTTCGCTCGTTTCGGCGACGACGAGCGATTTCTCGACCAGCGAGGCGAGCAGTTCCAGCACATCCGCACGGTCGACGCCGGCGCCGCCGCACACGGCTTCGGCTGCTTCGAGCGTCCAACCGCCGGCGAACGGTGCGAGCAAACGAAACAGCGCCTGCTCCCGCTCATGGAGAAGGTCGTAGCTCCAGTCAATCAGCGCGCGCAGGGTTTGCTGGCGTCCCAGTGCGGTGCGATTCCCCCCCGCGAGCAAGCGTAACCGTTCGGTGAGGCGATCCGCCAGTTGACGAAGGCTCAGCACGGTAAGCTTCGGGGCGGCAAGCTCGATCGCAAGTGGGATACCGTCGAGGCTTCGGCAGACGTCGGCGACCAGCGGCGCGTTCTCATCCGTCAGCGTGAAGGAGCCCGTTGCCGTACGCGCGCGCTCGACGAAAAGTGCGAGCGCGTCGTACGTCCGCGCATCGTCCGCACGCAGCTGCCCGGCTGGGGGAACACCCAGCGACGCGACGCGATGCACGAATTCGCCGGGGATACGAAGCGGCTGCCGTGAGGTCGCAATGATCCGCACGTGCTGCGCGCGCTGCAGGATCGCGCCGACCAGCGCAGCCGCAGAGTCGACGACATGCTCGCAGTTGTCGACGATGAGCAACAGGTTCTTGTACGTCAGTGCAGCGGCGACGGTCTCGACCACCGTCTTCCCCGGCGGCACCGGCGCGCGCAAGACGGCCGCAAACTCCGCGCCGACGAGGTCGGCTTCGCGGACGCCGGCCAGTTCGACCAGCCAGACACCGTCCGTAAAACGATCCAAGATCGCAGCGCCGACATGCACGCCGAGCCGCGTCTTCCCAACGCCTCCCGCACCGACGAGCGTGAGCAGCCGGGTCGTTTCGAGCTCGCGTTGGATCTCGTCCAATTCGACGGACCGTCCCACAAAGGTAGTGAGCTGCGAGGGAAGGTTGTGCGGCACGACGCCGATCGAGCGCAACGGGATCGAGATTTCGACCAGATCGGTTCCGATGAGCTGGTAGACACGCTCGGGCGCCGCGATGTCCCTGAGCCCATGGTCGCCAAGATCGCGCAGAAACGCACCCTTCGGAAGGGCCGTTTCCACGAGATGCCCGGCCGGCGACGAGAGCAGGATCTGGCCGCCGTGACCGATCGCCAGCAGCCGCGCCACGCGGTTCAGGCTCGGACCGAAATAGTCACCGTCCCGTTCGTCGGCTTCCCCGGCGTGGATCGCCATGCGCACGCGAACGCCGTCGACGTCGCCCCAATCCTCAGCGGCCAGCGCATTCTGCGCGTCCAGCGCCGCGGCAGCCGCGTCCGGGACCGCGCGGAACGCCGCGCAGAAAGCGTCGCCGACCGTCTTGAAGACGACCCCGCCGTGCCGCTCAATGCTCTTGCGCACCAGGGCGTCATGCCGCCGAACGGCGCCCTTCATGGCGTCCGGATACGCCTCCCACCGGAACGTGCTGCCTTCGATGTCCGTGAACAGAAAGGCCACGGTACCGCTTGGGGAACCCACCACGCGAACCGGATTCGGCCTCCGGCAAACGCGCCCCGCCCTTCGGCCTTGCACTGGTTGGGTCCGATAGCATATACCTGATGGCACCGTTACCGCGCGAGGGTCTTTGCAAGAACGTTCACCGAGCCTGCTCGACGAGCTGGAGGCTCGCTCAATCGCCATCCTGCGCGAGGCCTACTTTCGCGTCTCGCCGCTGATGATGCTGTGGTCGATGGGCAAAGACAGCACCGCACTCCTGTGGCTGACGCGAAAAGCGTTTTTCGGCGCGGTTCCGTTTCCGGTCGTGCTCTTGGATACCGAGATGGAACTTCCGGAGGTCTACGATTTTCGTGACGAGTTGGCGGCAGCGTGGAAGCTCGACGTGCGGAACGAGCTGTGTCCGCCGGAGGCGTCGATCGACCCCAGCCTGCCGCCGGCGACGCGGGCCGCAGCACGCAAGACCGCCGGCCTGCGGGCGCTGATCGACCGCGGGAAGTACCGCGGCGTCATCGTCGGGATCCGCCGCGACGAACAAGCGACACGTGCGAAGGAGCGCATCTTCTCCCCGCGCGCGCCCGACGGCGCGTGGGACGTCAAACGGCAGCCCGCCGAGCTGTGGGACGTGTACCACACCGATGTCCCCGACGGCCATCACCTTCGCATCCACCCGCTCCTGCACTGGACGGAACTCGACGTCTGGCGCTATACGCAGCGCGAGAACATTCCGATCGTTCCGCTCTATCTCGCGCGCGATGGGAAGCGCTACCGGTCGCTCGGAGAAAAGAACATCACGAACCCCATCGCGTCGAACGCCGCGACGATCGCCGACATCATCGCCGAACTCGAGTCGACGACGACCTCCGAGCGCGCCGGCCGTGTGATGGATCATGAAGCCGAGGACGCTTTCGAGCGCCTGCGCACGGGCGGGTACATGTGAACTCGCCGAGCGGGGAACGGCCGGCGCAGCTTCGCGTCGTCGTCGTGGGTCACGTCGATCACGGGAAATCGACGCTCATCGGCCGACTGCTGCATGACACGGGAAATCTGAACGAGCACCGCTTGCAAGAGATCCGCGCGGCCGGCGAACGCCGGAGCGTTCCGTTCGAATGGTCCTTCGTGCTCGACGCGCTGCAGGGCGAGCGCGACCAGGCGGTCACGATCGACACTACCCGGATCTGGCTGCGGCTGCCCCAGCGCGACCTGGTGCTGATCGATGCGCCCGGGCACACGGAGTTTCTCCGCAACATGGTCACCGGTGCGTCCGAGGCCGACGCGGCGCTCCTGGTCGTCGATGCGGACGCGGGCGTGAGCGAACAGACCCGCCGTCACGCGCTGCTGCTCGACCTGATCGGCGTGCGCAGCGCCGTCGTCGCGATCAACAAAATGGACCTGGTCGACTACTCGGAAGCGCGATTCGGTCAGATTCGCGACGAACTTGCGGGGATGCTCCAGCGCATCGGCATCGCGGCGCAGACGTTCGTACCGGTCGCCGCCCGCGACGGCGACAACGTCGTGCGCGCGTCCGTCAACATGCCGTGGTACGCCGGGTCCTCCGTTCTCGACGCGATCACCGCGCTCGAGTCGTCTCTGCGAGCGCCGGGCAGCCTGCGCATCGCCGTGCAGGGGGTTCTCCGCCGCAACCTCGAGCGCATCATCGTCGGGCGCGTCGCGGCCGGGGCGATCGCGGTCGGCGACGAGGTGCTCATCTCGCCCTCGCGCGTTCGCGCTCGCGTTCGGTCGATCGAATCGTGGCCGCCGGATGGGCGAACGGAAGCGCATTACGGTGACGCGGTCGGTTTCACGCTCGACGGAGCCGCCTTCGTCGACCGCGGCGACGTCATCAGCAGCCCGCTCGGCGCGCCGGCGCCGGCGACCGAAGTTCGCGCCCGCCTGGTGTGGCTGGGTCGCGCGCCGCTTACGAGCGGCGATCGGCTCGGTCTTCGCATCGGCACGCGGCTCGCTTACGTGGAGGTGAAGACGCTGGAGCGCGTCATCGACATCGATTCGCTCGCTGCCCGCGACACCGAATCCGTGCATGCGAACGATGTCGCGGAAGTCGTCCTCAAGAGTCGCGATGTCCTCGCGATCGACACCGCCGGCGGTCACGCGGGGCTGGCACGTTTCGTGCTCATCGACGGCCTCGACATCGTCGGCGGCGGAACGGTTCTCGCCGCCCTCGACGCACCGAATGCCGCGACGAACGACCTCGTCCCGGTCGGCCATCTCTTCGATCGCGACCAACGCGCGTGGCGCAACGGACACCGCGGAGCCGTGATCTGGCTGACCGGCTTGCCGGCCGCCGGAAAATCGACCCTGGCGATGCTGGCCGAGCAGAAACTCTTCGAACGCGGCTTTCAGACCTACGTGCTCGACGGCGATAACATACGCGCCGGGCTCGGGAGCGATTTAGGCTTCGCGCACGCCGACCGGAGCGAGAACATTCGGCGGGTCGGCGAGGTCGCGGCGCTCTTTGCCGACGCCGGAACGATCGCGATCGCCGCGTTCATCTCGCCGTACCGCGCCGACCGGGACCGCGCCCGACGCGCTGCGGGAACCGCCTTTCACGAGGTGTACGTGAAAGCGGACGCAAGCGTCTGTGAGGCGCGTGATCCGAAGGGGCACTACCGGCAAGCGCGGGCGGGAACATTGAAAGACTTCACCGGCATCACCGGCGACTACGAACCCCCGCCCCATCCGGATTTGGTGATCGACACCAGCGTCATTTCACCGCCCGACGCCGCCGCCCAGCTCCTAGAGTACATCGAACGCGTCGTGCGGCTCGAGCCAGGAGCAACGCGCTCGGCGAACGCCTAAGCTACGCGATCCCGGAACGGGCTGTCGGAATCATACTCCCAATCATCACCTTCGACATTCGTTCGCAAGTTCGAGACCTTCCGAGAACCCGCTACGGGATCGATCTCGCCGGAAATCATCTTTTCGGCGACATCGACCATCGCGTAGAGCTTCGTCAATCGGGCATTCACCGTGCGCATGCGCGCCGTTCCGAGAGCCCGGCGCTATCCATCTGCCGCACGAACGCGGGGGACCGGCGCTCCCTCGATGTTCCAGATTTCTTTGGCGTAGTCGCGGATCGAGCGGTCCGACGAGAAGTAGCCCATGCGCGCGACGTTGAGAATCGAACTGCGCGTCCAGGCTTGCTCATCGTGCCAAAGGTCAGTCACCCGGCCCTGCGCGTCGAGGTAACTTTGGAAATCGGCCAGCACCAGGAACGGATCGCTGTACCTGAGGTTGTCGACGACCGGCCGGAAAAGGTTGAGGTCGTCAGGAGAGAACGCGCCCGAGGCGATGTAATCGAGCGCTTCGCGGGCCGTCGCATTTTGCTCGTAGATGTCGGCCGGGCGGTAATGCGGCTTGAGTTCCTCGACCTCGGGCGCGGTCAGGCCGAACAGGAAGAAGTTCTCCGCCCCGACCGCCTCGCGGATCTCGACGTTTGCGCCGTCCAGGGTCCCGATCGTCAGCGCACCGTTCATCGCGAACTTCATGTTGCCCGTTCCGGAGGCTTCTTTGCCTGCGGTCGAGATCTGCTCGGAGAGGTCGGCGGCAGGGTAGACGTGCTGTCCGCTCTTCACGTTGAAGTTCGGCAGAAAGACCACTCGAAGCTTCTCCCATGTTTGCGGATCGGCGTTGACGACGGCAGCAATGGAGTTGATCAGCTTGATGATCAGCTTCGCCATCGTGTAACCGGGCGCGGCCTTGGCGCCGAAGACAAACGTGCGCGGTGCCTCGCGCAGCGTCGGGTCGCGCTTGAGCCGCAGGTAGAGCGACACGATGTAGAGCGCGTTGAGATGCTGGCGCTTGTATTCGTGCAAGCGCTTCGCCTGGACGTCGAAAAGGCTGCCCGGGTCGACCGCGACCCCGGTTCGTTCCAGCAGCAGCGCGGCGAGATGCGCCTTTGCTTCCTGCTTCATATCGCGCCACAGCCGCCGGAACCCGGGATCGTCCGCCAGCGGTTCGAGTTTACGGAGTTCGAAGAGGTCGTGCAGCCAGCCGTCGCCGATCCGGCTCGTGATCAGCGAAGCCAGCGTCGGGTTTGCCAGCGCGATGAAGCGCCGCGGCGTCACCCCGTTGGTGACGTTGGTGAATTTGTCGGGCCAGAGTTCGTAGAAATCGCGCAGCACGGTCTCGCGCAGCAGCTCGGAGTGCAGCTTTGCGACGCCATTGACCTTGCTGCTGCCGACCGTAGCCAAATTCGCCATGCGTACGTAGCGCTCGCCCGATTCATCGATCAGCGACATTCGCGCAATGCGCGCGGCATCGCCGGGAAATGCCACCCGCAGTTCGTCGAGAAAACGCCGGTTGATCTCGTCGACGATCTGCAGATGGCGCGGAAGCAGCTTGGCGAAGATCCCGATCGGCCACTTCTCGAGCGCTTCGGGAAGCAGCGTGTGATTCGTGTACGCGAAAGTATGCCGCGTGATGTGCCAGGCTTCGTCCCACTCCAGCCGATGTTCGTCGATCAAAAGCCGCATCAGTTCGGCGACCGCCAGCGAGGGGTGCGTATCGTTGAGCTGCACCGCCCACTTGTGATGGAATGCTTCGAGCCGGCCGCCATCGGCGACGTGCATGCGCAGCATGTCCTGCAGCGAGCAGGTGACGAAGAAGTACTGCTGCTCGAGACGCAGGATCTTCCCTTGAATCACCTCGTCGTTCGGGTACAGGACCTTCGTGATGTTCTCGGAGGCGATTTTGCCGCCGACCGCACCATAATAGTCGCCGCGGTTGAAAGACGCGAAGTCGAACGAGTCGACTGCTTCCGCTCGCCACAAGCGCATGCGGTTGCAATTCGCGACCTCAAATCCAAGGACGGGGGTATCGTAGGCGACGCCCTTGACGACGTTGTCCGGAACCCACCGCGTGCGGTAGTGTCCGTGCTCGTCGGCGTAACTCTCGGTGCGGCCGTTGAAATTGACGTCGTACGCGATTTCTGGTCGCACGATCTCCCACGGGTTGCCCCCGCGCAGCCACTTATCGGTGACCTCGACCTGCCACCCGTCGCGGATGAGCTGGCTGAAAATGCCGAACTCGTACCGGATCCCGTAGCCGATCGCCGGGATCCCGAGAGCGGCCAGCGAGTCCATGTAACACGACGCCAACCGCCCCAGGCCGCCGTTACCGAGGCCGGGCTCGGCTTCGAGTTCGATGAGGTCGTCGAAGTTGACGGCCAGCTCGGTCATCGCCGCCCGCGCATCCTCGGTGATGCCGAGGCTCAGCAGGTTGTTGGCCAGATGCGGGCCGGGCAGGTACTCGGCCGAAAGGTAGGCGACCGCACGCGACGCGCGATAGGCTTCGAGCGTTTCGCCCCCAACATGAAAGACACGCTCGCGGACCGTCAGCGCGAGCGCCAAGTACTTGTCGTTGCGCGTGGCGGCGGCGAGCGAGCGTCCGAGCGCGCCGAAGAGATTGTCGAGAAACGACTGTTTGATATCGGACACCGACATGCCGTGGTGGACGTTGGTCGAGCCGTTGGGCGAGATTTCCGTAGCCGGCGTCATTGGCAGCCCGATCTCTCCTTCTTCGTCATACGGGGATCGCGACGGCGTTCGTCACGATGCGCTGCGCTTCGTCCACGATCGCCGCCAGATGCGCTTCGTCGCGAAACGTTTCCGCGTAGATCTTGTAGATGTTCTCCGTCCCCGACGGACGGGCCGCGAACCAGCCGTTGGCGGTCACGACCTTGAGACCGCCGATCGGCGCCTCGTTACCCGGCGCGCGCGTGAGCTTGGCAAGGATCGGTTCGCCGGCGAGTTCCGTGTCGGTGACGGCGTCGGGCGAGAGCTTCGACAGCGCTTTCTTCTGCTCGAGCGACGCCGGTGCGTCGATGCGCGTCGAGAGGGGCATTCCGAGTTGGTCGGTCAGCGCGCGATAGTGGACCCCGGGATCCTTGCCGGTGCGCGCGGTGATCTCCGCTGCCAGCAGACCCATGATCAGCCCATCCTTGTCGGTCGTCCACACGCGCCCGTCGCGGCGCAGAAAACTCGCCCCGGCACTTTCCTCGCCGCCGAAGCAGCACGTTCCATCGAAGAGGCCGTCGACGAACCACTTGAATCCGACCGGGACCTCGAGCAACCGGCGATCCAGGCTCTTGACGACACGGTCGATCAGGCTGCTGCTCACGACGGTCTTGCCGATCGCCGCCTGCGGGCTCCACGCAACGCGATGTTCGAGCAGATAGCGAATCGCGACCGCTAGAAAATGGTTCGGGTTCATCAGCCCCGAGGAAGGCGCGACGATGCCGTGGCGGTCCGAATCCGTATCGACCGCGAACGCGAGGTCGTACTTCGCGCCTAAGGCGACCAGCCGCGCCATCGCGTACGGGCTGGACGGATCCATCCGGATTCGGCCGTCGTGATCGACGCTCATGAACGAGAAGGTCGGCTCGACGATGCGATTAACGACTTCGATGTCGAGCCCGTGGGCCGCGTTGATGGCATCCCAGTATTGCGTCGACGCGCTCCCCAGCGGGTCGACCGCGAGCCGGAGTCCGGCTTCCCGGATCACGTCGAAGTCGATGATCGACCCCAGATCGTCGACGTACGGCTGCAAAAGGTCGGCCTGGCGGATGGTCTCGCTGCAGATCGCGTGCTCGTAACGCATCCGGCGCACGCCGGCGTTGCCGGCGCGCAGCAGCTCGTTCGCGCGATCCTGGATCCAGTTCGTGATCTCGGTATCGGCCGGACCACCGTTGGGCGGATTGTATTTGAACCCGCCGTCCTCGGGCGGGTTGTGGGACGGCGTCACCACGATCCCGTCGGCATACGGTGCGCTTCGGCTGCGATTCGCGACCAGGATCGCGTGCGAAATGGCGGGCGTCGGCGTGGGTCCGTCGTCGCGCTGCAGGACGACGCTGACCCGATTGGCTGCCAGCACTTCGAGCGCGCTTCGCTGCGCGGGTCCGGAGAGCGCGTGCGTGTCCTTCCCCAGATAGAGCGTGCCGTCGATTCCTCGCGCAGCCCGATAATCGCAGATCGCCTGCGCGACCGCGAGGATGTGGTCTTCGTTGAAGGCGCCCTTCAGCGACGAGCCGCGATGACCGCTCGTCCCGAAGGCGACGCGCTGGACGGGGTCATCGAGGTCGGGGTGCCGATCGTAATACGCACCGATCAGATGCGCGACGTCGACAAGGATCTCGGGCGGGGCCGGTTTTCCAGCCAGCGGGGAAAGGGTCATGTGGTCGATATTTTTTCTTCGTTTTGAAGGCGGTGGGTGTGCCGAAGACGTCGACTGTTACGATCTGCATGCCGAGCATCGTGAACGTTCGACCTTTAGGAAAGGTTAAGTCGGCGCGTCGACGTGGGCGGCGAGATCGTCGAACCTCCGGCCGGGTTCGACGGACTCGATCGTGATTGGATGTTTGCCGCCTTGTTTAAGGTGACCATCGGCCGGCTGAACCCGGAGTACGCGGGGCCGGCCTCATTCGACGGGACCGCTGTCCGGAATGTGCTGCATGATCGCGTGCGCCAACTGATTGGGGTCTTGGTCATCCGCAAGTTGTACCGCGATGCGCGGAAAGCGCTCTCCGCGCGTCTCGATCACCAGACAGTCGCGCGCCCCCGATGCGTCGACGAAGATCAGACCTTCCGGGTTGGCAAAGACTCCGACGGCTTTGTAGAACCCGGCGTTCGTGCCTTCGAGCTTATACTGCAGCTCGAGATCCTCGAAGCCGCTGACGTAGGCGTTGGTCACGTGCGCGAGCGGGATATGAAACGAGCCGTGAAAGCCCAACAGCCGGTCGATCAGCGAGATATCGATGTTCAAGCTGTCGTCCTGAAGCGTTACTTTGGCCACACGTACCACCTTGGCGCGGCAGGACGGGTCGGCCTCCGCCTCGCCGCCGGCCGGAGCGTCGTACCCAAAGGGCGCGGCGGACCTTGCGGCCGCCGCAGTCAGTCGCTACGATGGGCTGGTTTGGAGGCAGCGCTGTCTGATGATTGATCTCACTCCCGCGACGGATTACGGTTTGCTCTTTCTCCGGATCATGGCCGGCGCGATCTACGTCAACAGCGGCTACAACGACCTCAAGGATCCGGACGCGCGCAGCAAGAGCATCGGCTTGCCGAAGGGTTTTACGCAGTTCCTTGCCGGTGCTGAGCTCGCCGGGGGAGCGGCCGTGATCGTGGGCGTGTTCCAGCAACTCGCCGCCATCGGATTGATTCTGATCATGCTCGGCGCAATCCAGCAGAAAATCATGGTCTGGAAGACGGGCTTCTGGGGCAAAGAGGGGTTCGGCTGGTCGTACGACTTGACGCTGGTCTCGATGCTGCTTGTCATCCTCTTCACGGACGGCGGCCGATTCGTACTCGTACCCTGACTCGGCGCGGCCTATTTGCGACCGCTCTCGCGCTCGTGGTATTCTGCGAGGTCGGCTTGGCCAGATCCGCACGGGCGGAGATCTACGCGACCAGTGAGGCGTTTTGCGATCAGCTCGTCGCCCGCGCGCGGAAAACGGACGAAGACTACCGCGACATGACGCTGGCCTGCGCCACCGCCGTGCAGCGGCACAAGCTCCAAGCGCAGCGCCTCACGGGGGCGCAGCGCCAGCAAGAACTCATCCTGCAGGCGACCTATCTCTATTTCGCCGCCGAGGGTGAAGCGCGGACCCATCACGTCGACATCGCCGTTGGAGCGCTCGAACAAAGCCGACTGCTCTATCAGCGCATCTTCGACCATGCCGCGACACCGGCGCTGCGGCACAAAGCGCAGATGGGATTGAACGTCGTCGCCGCAGCTCTTGCCCCCGCTCGCCCCGCTATGCGCCCAAAACGAACCCATTGAGCTACTAGCTCATGGGGCTCGCACCTCAAGAAGATGCACACCTCGTCGGCGCTCGCGTCGCTGGGCGACGCAGGAACTTCGAACGTGGCCTTGGCACGCTCTCGATGGGGTTCTCGGCCGATTCATCGAGAACCGCGTTTCATCGCGGAGGTGAACATGCGTCTCCTAGCCTTTCCGGCCTCTCTCGTCTCGGTGATGCTCCTTTCGATCGTGCCGGTTTCGGCGCAGAGCATCAACATGAGTGCGGGGATCACCAACGCCGGCGGTCCGGTCACGAGCTGCCCGGTCACGATCAACTTCGAAGCGACGATCAGCGCGACCGGCTGGTCCCCCACGGCAAATCGACAGGTGCAGTACAAGTGGATCCGCAGCGACGGTGCCGATTCGCCGACGCAGACGTTGGATTTCCCAGCCTCGGGACCGTCCGCCCAAACCGTGAGTACGACCTGGCAGCTCGGCGCGAACGGCCAGAATTGGGAAGCGATTCAAATCAGCTATCCGCCGCTCTCGAACACGACCTCGAACCATGCCGTCTTCACGCTGACCTGCCCAACGCCGGGAAGCCTGGTAGTTCCCCGTAGACCCGTCCTGATCCGGTAAGACCACGCCCGGCGAAGGCCGCCTGATGGATACCCTAATCCGCGAGGGGGAGCTGCTGTGGAAGCCGTCGGCGGATTTCGCCGACGGCTCGTCCGCCGCGCGGTTCCTCCGCTGGCTTTCGAGCGAACGGAATCTCCACTTTGCGGACTACAACGCGCTGTGGCAATGGTCGGTCAGCGACCTCGACGCGTTCTGGGCCGCCATCTGGGACTTCTTCGAGGTACGTTCGAGCACGCCGTATACGCGCGTGCTCGATCGCCGCATCATGCCGGGCGCGCGCTGGTTCGCCGGATCGCGGGTGAATTTCGCCGAGCACGCCCTGCGTCACGAATCGCGCGCACCGCACGCCGCCGCGCTCGTCCATTCTTCCGAGCTGCGGCCGTTGGCACATATGAGTTGGGGCGAACTCGGCGAGCGCACGCGCGCGCTCGCGACGGCGCTGCGCGAGCTGGGCGTGCAGCCCGGCGAGCGCGTCGTGGCCTACATGCCGAACATTCCGGAGACCGCGATTGCCATGCTGGCGACGACGGCGATCGGTCCCGTGTGGGCGTCGGCGGCCCCGGAGTTCGGAGCGCGTACGGTGATCGACCGCTTCGCGCAGAT
>PMOG01000159.1 GCA_003161555.1 Vulcanimicrobiota bacterium
CGACGACGCCGCCCGCGACGACGGCACCGTACGTCGAGCGTCCGCCGGGCGCCGTGAACGAGGCCAGCTTCACGCCTGGGCGCTGGTCGAGAAGAACCCGCAGCGCTCGAGCACAGCATCGAGGCGCTTCTCGAGCTCCGGCGTCGCCGGCACCATCGGCAGCCGGTGCTCGTTGCGTGCCAACAGGCCCAGTTTCTTCATCATGTACTTGATCGGAATCGGATTCGTGTCGAAAAACACCGCACTATTGAGTTCGAACAGGCGCTGGTGCAGTGCGCGGCCGCGATGCAGATCGCCGGCCCACACGGCTTCGCACAGGTCGACCAGGATTCGTGGGTGCAGGTTCCCGACCGCGTTCATCAACCCCACCGCGCCGACCGCCAGCATCGGAAAGCTCAGCTCTTCGAGTCCGACGAAAACCCGGAAGCCCGGTAAGATGTCGAGCGCGGCCGAAACGAACCCGAGGTCGTTGAAGGCTTGTTTCATGCCGACGAAGCGCGGCGAGCGGCGCGCGAGCTCGGCGACGGTCGCCAGCTCGACCTGCACCGCGGCGCGCCCGGGGATGTGGTAGATCATCCACGGCAGATCGGCGTCTTTGGTGACCTCGAGGTAGTATTCGATCAAGCCTCGCTGCGGCGGCCGGATATAGTACGGCGTGACGATCAGCAGCGCATCGACGCCCGTCTCGATAGCGTGCGCGGTCAGCGCCTTGGTCTCGGCGAGCGATTGGGAGCCGGTCGCGGCGACGACCGCGATGCGGCCGGCAGCGGTCGCAACGGCGATCTCGACCAGCCGGTTGCGTTCGCGGACGGTCAGCGTCGAGGGCTCGGCAGTCGTGCCGTTGACCAGCACGCCGTGCGACCCGTTCGCAACCTGGAACTCGACCAGCTGCGCGTAGGTGTCGTAATCGACCTCGCCGTCGTGGAACGGCGTGATCAGCGGCGGGATCGAGCCCTTCAAACGCGAGATGTCGGCGATCATACGGCGTCCTTGCGGGCCGCCACGTACTCGTGAAGATTGTTGTGCTTGCGGCTGTAGTCGGGGTCGATCTCCTCCAGCTCCAGCGTGATGCCCAGCGGGGCCGTCTCGAACGCCGGCGCCAGGGCGTCGCACACCGCCGCGAAGATCGCGTCGGCCGCGGCGCTCTTGGCGGCCTTGTCCCGGCCCGCACCGATGCGCATCGTGACGTGCACGAACGCGTTCTGCGGGTCGCCGTCGGCGACGCGGAAGAGGTCACGTTCGGCAACCCGCGTGCGCAGGCCGCCGAGCTGGAAGATCCCGGTGGCCAGCGCGGCGGCGTGGACGCGCTCGACCAGCACCGGCAGATCGGCTCGCGCGCGGAGATTGGAGGAGCATTCGATCAGGATGTGCGGCATCTTCGTCTACGTCACCGGAAACCAGAAGTTCGCTTGTCCCGTTCCGATGGCTGCTTCGTAGTTCCCGTACTGAATGCCCGACGTGGTCCACGCGGCGCCGCCCAGCGCTCCGGCCAGGCTCAAATAGTGGGCGAACCGTCCTTCGGGCGCGCACTCCTTGCGGAAGGCGTCGGCGTGCGCGAGGACGCTGGCGTGGTCGCCCGCCCGCCACCACGCCATGATGCGCTCGTCCCACGCGCGCAGGTTTTCGCCGTTGATGTCGCGCGGATCCGCACTCGCCCGTTCGCGGATGACCGCCAGCGGCCAAAAGCGGTGCGACATGCCGCCCGAAGCGAGCAGCAGCACGTTGCGGTCGCTGGCCGCGACCGCGCGCGCCAAGGCGGCGCCGAAGGCGAGGTTCGCCTCGACCTCGGCGGTATCGCAGACGCTGATCGGCAGGACGCGTTTCTTGGCCGGCCCAGGGTTGTAGTAGTGCATCACGTTGAGCGTGCCGTAGTGCACGGGCAAGCCGCGATGGGCCGACGCCTGAGCCCAGACCTGGGAGGCCCGGCATTCCTGCGCGATCAGCTGGGCCAGCTCGGGGTCGCCGGGATAATCGTAGGCGTAGTCGTGGATCATCCACGGAATCTCGTCGGAGGTATAGATCCCTTCGTGCCGCGCGTGCGCGTTGAGCACCCACTCGAGCGTCGAATGCCAGTGCGTGTCGATCACGACGAAGGTGTCGAAGTCGAGCGGCGCAATGCGCTCCTCGCGCAGCCGCGGCAAGACGTCGTAAAACGAGGTGACCGTCGACTTCATGTACTCGCGGCGCTGCTCGGGATCGAAGATCATCAGCCGCGGGACGTGCGTCGAGAAGAGGCCGGCGACGATCGAACCCATCAGTAGGCGATGCAGACGAGCTTCGGCTCGGTGAAGAAATCCAGCGACCAGCGGCCGCCCTCGCGACCCAGCCCGCTGTGCCCACGGCCGCCGAACGGCTGGCGCAGGTCGCGCAGAAAGTAGCCGTTGATCCAGCACATCCCGGCCCGTACGCGTTCGGCGAAACGCATCCCGGTCGCGATGTCGCGCGTCCAGATGTACGACGAGAGACCGTACCGCGTCGCGTTCGCGCGCGCCACGACTTCGTCCAGCGTCTCGAAACGAAACAGGGTGAGCACCGGTCCGAAGACTTCTTCGCGTACGATCCGGTCGTCGTCGCGTGCCGGCGCGAAGATGGTCGGCTCATGGTAGTTCCCGCTCGCGAGCGCCGGCTGCGCGGGGCGTGCGCCGCGCAGCAGCGCTGAGTTGCCCTCCGCTTCGGCCTGGGCGATGAACGCTTCGACCCGCTCGCGGTGCTGGGGCGAGATCAGCGGCCCGAGATCGGACTCGCTCGACTGCGGATCGCCGACCCGCAGCGCCTTCACGCGAGCGAGAAACTGCTCGACGAAGCGCTCGTAGATCCCGGCCTGCACGAAGAGGCGCGTCCCGGCCAGACACACCTGTCCGCTGTGACGGAACATCGCCAGGACGCTGCCCTCGACGGCAAGGTCGAGATCGGCGTCGTCGCACACGACGTTGGCCGATTTTCCGCCCAGCTCGAGGGTGACTTTCTTGAGGGTTGCGGCGGCCGCGAGGTTGATCGCGATCCCGGTCGGTTCGCTGCCGGTGAAAGCCACGGCATCGACGCGCGGGTCGGCGACCAGCGGCGCACCGGCCTGCGGACCGAAGCCGGTGACGACGTTCACCACCCCGTCCGGAACGCCGGCTTCGCCGCACAGCGCCGCCAGTTTCAGCGTCGAGAGCGGCGTCAGTTCCGACGGCTTGAGCACGCAGGTGTTGCCGGCGGCGATCGCCGGCGCGATCTTCCAGGTCGCCTGCATCAGCGGGGAGTTCCAAGGCGTGAGCAGCGCGCACACGCCGACCGGTTCCTCGCGCACGATCGACACGATCTCGCGCGGCGCGCCCAGAAACGGTTTGCGGTCGAAGAAGGCGCTCTGCTCGCGCTGTTCGATCGCGCCGGCGAAGAAGGCGCAGTTGTCGGCGGCACGCGGCACGTCGCGGTCCGCGGTTTCGCGAAACGGCTTGCCGGCGTCCCGCGATTCGAGCCGTGCGAGATCCTCGCGATGGTCGATCAGCAGATCGCCGAGCCGGCGCAGCACCTTGGCCCGCTGGGCCGCGGTCATGCGCGGCCACGGGCCTTCATCGAAGGCCCGGCGGGCCGCGGTCACGGCGCGGTCGACGTCGGCCGGGCCGCCGGCACTGACCTCCGCGATCGTTTCGTTGGTCGCGGGGTCGAGCGTGGGGAACGTCGCCCCGTCCCGCGCGTCGGCGAACGCGCCGTCGATGTAGAGCCGGCTCTCGAGGGCACCGTCGCCCCCCAGGGGTGTCTGAGGCATCTGCAGTCTTTCCGCGACGAGGTCCGCCGCTTCTGCCGGCGCCGATAAGAGTGCCTAATCGCGGGTCAAGCGACCGGCCGGCCCAGGACCACGCCGGCGGCGGTGGTAGCGTACCGACACCCCCGCTGGAGTGCCGTGCCATGTCGTTCATGAGTTCCGTTACCGTGATCCCCTCGCATGTGTCCGGCGAGGACCTGCGCACCTTCGGTACGCTCGAGTCGTACGAAGACTACATCGAGAACCAAGCGCGCGACACGCGCCAGCTGCTCGAGAAGTATCGGGCTGCCAAGACACACGATCCGGAACTCTCGTCGGCCTACAAGGCCGCGATGAAGCCGATCATGGTCACGACCTGCTGGGGCGAGGCGCAGACGACCGCGCAAGTCGCCCAGATCCTGACCAAGACCAACAAACCCAGCGTGCAGTACTTCTATGCGACCCACGCGCTCGATGAGGTGCGCCACACCCAAATCGAGTGGCGCCGGATCGCCGACCTCGATCTTGCCGACAGCCTCGACGTCCCCTACGAGCAGACCGAACTCTTCCGTTTCGTCAACGGCTTGCCGACCTTCTTGGAGATCGTGTACGGCCAGGTCTGCACGCTCGAATCCTACTCCGCGCACGTGCTGTTCAATTCGATCATCGATCTGGCCAAAGAGCACGGTGATCTGGCCACTGCCTACACCTACGAGCACGTGATGCACGACGAGGTCCGTCACATCGGCACCGGCCTGCGCATCGTCCGCGAAGCGATCGAGCAGTCGCCGGATCCCGAAGAGGCGAAGTTCCGCATCCTCGACCTCGAGGAGAAGCTGCTGCCGGTCGCGATCCGCAAGCTCGGCCGCGACTCGGCGATCGCGCAATCGCTCTACGACGCCGGGATGATCGAGTCGAAAGCGCGATTCGAGGTCGACGGGTTCCGCCAGTATCAGATCTTCCGCTCCAAGATCGGCGTGCTGCCGCCGATGCGGTTCGCCGGCCCCGAGATGCCGGCACCGCCCGCCAACGGGCAGGCCAATGGGAACCAACCGCTCAAGGCGTGACGGCCGGAGGTTCTCATCGAACACGACCTGACCACGCTGCCCTGGGATCAGGCGTATCGTTTTCTCATCGGAAGCGTGGTGCCGCGGCCGATCGCGTGGGTGTCGACGACCAGCGCGGACGGCATCCACAACATCGCCCCGTTCTCGTTCTTCAACGCCTTCAGCGCTGACCCCATGATCCTCGGCTTCGCGCCGATGGCGAGTGACGACCGTCCGCAGAAGGACACGCTCGCGAACGTCAAGGCGCTCGGCGAGTTCGTCATCAACATCGCGACCGAATCGACGCTGGTTGCAATGGACGCCACCGGCCGGCTCTATCCGCCCGAGGTCGACGAGTTCGTGGTCGCCGGGCTCACGCCCGCGCCGTCGACCGCGGTGAAGCCGCCGCGAATCGCCGAGTCACCGATCAACTTCGAGTGCAAACTCCACGCGCTCGTACCGCTGGGCGAGGGCGAAGGCTCCGCCACCCTCGTCCTCGGGCATGCCGTGCATCTTCGGATCGCCGACGAGATCGTGCGCGACGGGAAGATCGACGCCGCGCTGCTGCGCCCCGTCGCGCGCATGGGCGGCCCATTCTACGCGCGGCCGGAGATCTTGCCGTTCCGCCGCAGCGACCGGCAGTAGGACGCCGGCCGTGGTCCGGCGCATGAGCCGAGCCAACCCTGGAGGTGCGCCATGATCGCCGAGCCATCCGTCGCCGTGCACCTGCGCGCGCTCGACCCGTTCGACTTCCTCACGCGCGCGGCGTTCGTCTATCCCTCGCGAATCGCGGTGATCGACGGCGACGCGTGGCGCACCTATCCGGAGTTCCTCGAGCGCGTGCGGCGCCTGGGCGGCGCACTGCAGGGCCTAGGCATCCGCAACGGCGAGCGTGTCGCTGTGCTCGCGCCCAACACCAGCATGCTGCTCGAGGCGACCTTCGCCGTCCCGGTTGCCGGCGGCATCCTGTGCGCGCTCAATACGCGCCTCGCGCCCGAGGAGATCGACTACATCCTCGGCCACTGCGGCGCCGATCTGCTGCTCTACGACGGCGAACTCGACCCGCTCGTCGACCGCCTGACGACGCCGATCCGCCGCGTTCGCGCCGCCGCGCCCGGCACGCCCGGGACCCTCGCCGGCACCGTCGGTTACGAAGAACTGCTCCACGCCGCACGGCCCCGCGACTTGACGCCGCGCACAGGCGACGAAAACGATACGATCTCGATCAACTACACCAGCGGGACGACCGGCAAGCCGAAAGGCGTCATGTACACGTTCCGCGGCGCGTACATGAACGCGCTGGCCGAGATCTTCCATGCCGGGCTACGCCCGGAAAGCGTCTATCTCTGGACGCTGCCGANNGCAACGGCTGGTGCTTTCCGTGGGCCGTGACCGCCGCCGGTGCCACCCACGTCTGCCTGCGGAAAGTCGACGCGCCCGGAATCAACCGTGCCGTGCACCACGAGGGCGTGACCCACTTCAACGCTGCGCCGACCGTCCTGATCGCGCTCGCGAACCATCCCGACACGGTCGCGTTTCCGCGCCGTGTGATCGTCACGACCGCCGGCGCACCGCCCTCGCCGACGACGATCGCGCAGATCGAAGCACTCGGCGCGGAGATCCACCACGTCTACGGCCTGACCGAGA
>PMOG01000173.1 GCA_003161555.1 Vulcanimicrobiota bacterium
GGAAAGATCATCGCTACCCGCCGCAGGCGATCAACTATCGCGCGAACGCCTTCGCCATGAAGATGCTGGGCGTCACCCGCATCATCGGCCCGACAGCCTGCGGCTCGCTCCAGAAGAGCGTGCGGCCCGGCTCGATGGTCGTCGCCGATCAGATCGTCGACCGCACGACCGGACGAAAGGACACGTTCTACGACGGCCCGGTGACGACGCACGTCTCGTTTGCCGACCCGTACTGCAGCCAGCTCCGGCCGCTTGCGGTCGATGCCCTGCGCGGCCTCGACATCGACACGCACGATCACGGGACGATCGTCGTCATCCAAGGGCCCCGCTTTTCGACCCGCGCCGAGTCGCGCTGGTTTTCATCGCTCGGCTGGGAGGTCATCAACATGACCAACTATCCCGAGTCGTATCTGGCGCGTGAACTCGAGATGTGCTACGTCAACATCTCGCTGATCACCGATTACGACGTCGGGCTCGAAGACGTGCCCGGCATCGAGCCCGTCTCGCACGCGGAAGTGATGAAGGTGTTCGCCGGCAACAACGAGCGGGTGAAGAGCGCGATCTTCAAGATCATCGAAGCGATCCCGTCCGAGCGCAGCTGCGGCTGCGGCAGTGCGCTCGCCGGCGCGCGCGGCTGAGCGCGGGGGGGGCCGGGTGAAACGCTCGCCGCTGGCAGGTATCGACTTCTCGATCTTTCCGCGCGCCGTGCTGCTGCTGGCGCGCAACCCGTCGATCATCTTGCCGCCGCTGCTGACGTCGATGGTCGGCGTACTGATGGCGCGCGTGCTCGCGCCCGGCGTCCCCGATCCTGCGGGACTCACCAGCGGCCTGGGCGGCTTGATCGTGCTGTTGATCGAACTCTTTGGTTTGGGCGCGGCCTGCGTGATCGCGGACGACGCCTGGCGGCACGGGCGCGCCTCCTTCGACGACGGCTGGACGGAAGCGCGCCGGCGCGGCGGCGACATTCTCTTCGCGGCGATCGGCATCTCGTTTATCCTCGCGGTCGCCCAATACGCCGGCCTGCTGATCGGCCCGCTCGCGCTCATCCTAACGGCGGCGGCGGTTTACTTTCTGATCTGGACGATCCCGGCGGCGGCGGTCGGCGGGATTCCGGGCGGCGCCGCGATTCAGGTCTCGATCGACCGCGTGCGGGCGAACCCGCTGCCCGCCGCGGTCATCGCCGTCGTGACGGTCGCGGTCGCGTTCTTCATCCCGGCGTATGCAACGGCGTTCATCAACGAGTTCGCCTTCCAGTACGTGGCCGGGACACCCCTCATCAGCCAGCTGATCGGAGCCTTGATCCGCTCGATCGCATTCGCCTACGTCGCCCTAATCATCACCAAAACGTACACGGACGCGGCCTTCAGCCGGCGCTGGTAGTCCTCAGCGCGCCGGCGCGGGAGCGAGCGCCATGCGGACCAGGTCGGCGACCAGCATCGGGCTGACGTTGCTGTGCGCGATCCGTTCGGCATCGCTCAGCGACGCCAACAGGCGCGCGAACGCGTTCGCATCGCGCGCGGGCAACGCGACGAGCCGCGTCCGCTGATCCGGCGCCAGCAGCGGCGCGCTGCCGGCGATGCCGAGCGCAATCCAGTCGCGCGCCAGCGTGCGCACCGTCTCGAGCCCGGCTTCGAGCGTGGGGCGCGTCGCCCAGCCGGTCGCGTCGGCTTCGCCGCCTTGCGCCGCGGCAAAGAACCACTCCACGGCCGCGTCGCGTATCGCGCCTTCGCCCTCGTCGAGATACTGCAGCGCCCGGCGAACGCTGCCGCCGGCGATCGATGCCGCGCGCTGGGCATCGGACGCGTCGATACCGCGCCGGCTCAAGATCTCGACGATCTCTGCATCGCTCAGCAGACCGAAGGTCACTTCAACCAGCCGCGAGCGAATGGTGGGCAGCACGCGTCCGGGCGCCGACGTCGTCACGATCAGCAGCACGCCGGCCGGCGGTTCTTCGAAGAATTTGAGCAGCGCGTTGGCCGCTTCGCGGGTAAAATCGGCATCGCCGAGCACGAAGACGCGTTTTCCTCCGGCATACGCATGTAAGGACAGCTGGCGAACGAGATCGCGCGCCGTCGGCTCCTCCGTTTCGCGCAGTCCGCCGCCGGCGTCACGGTCGCCGATCTTCAGCTGACCCTCGGCGTACAGCAGATCCGGATGCGTGCCGGCCGCAACGTGCGTACAGCCCGAGCAATGCCCGCACCAACCCAGCAGGGTGCGCTTGGGCGTGATGCACAGCAGCGACTGCGCGAGCGAGCGCGCGAACGTCTTCTTCCCGACGCCGGCCGGCCCGGTGAAAAGATACCCGTGCGAGAGCGTCTCGGGGGTCAGATGTTCGAACAGCGCCCGCGGACCGGCCGCGCCCACGACATCGAAGGTCCCGTCGATCACAGGCGTTCGACCCGCCGCGCTTCGACGATCGCCGCCGCTTCGCGCACCAGCAGCGCGCTCTCCTTGACGCCGTCGAGGGTGACGTAGCGCTGATGAAAACGCGCCGCCAGTGCCAGATACCCGTCGCGCACGCGGGTATGGAACGCGGCGTTTTCGAGCTCCAACCGATCCTTGCCGCCGCGCGCGCGCACGCGCGCTTCCGAGACCTCGACCGGAATGTCGATCAGCAGGGTGAGGTCGGGCGAAATCCGGTGCGTGGCCGCCAAGCAGATCTGCAGCAGCTCTTCGCCGTCGAGCCCGCGGCCAAACCCTTGGTACGCAATTGTCGAATCGTAGAACCGGTCGCAGAGCACGACCGTCCCCGTCTTGAGCGCCGGCGCAATCACCTCGGCGACGAGTTGCGCCCGCGAAGCATTGATCAGCATGACCTCCGCCACCGGATCGACCGCAAACGCCGGATCCAGAAACAGCGCCCGAACCGCCTCCCCAAACTCCGTCCCGCCCGGCTCCTTCGCAACCAGCACGCGCTCGCCGCCGCTACGCAGCCGCTCCGCTACGCCAGCCACGAGCGTCGACTTCCCAGCCCCCTCAATCCCCTCAAACGTAACGAGCACACCGTACCCTTCGCCGCAACCCAAAAACACCCGCGCCAACGCACAACGCCGTCATCGGCAAACCCTCATGCAAGCGACCCCAGCCGCAGCGTCCACGGATCGATGCGCACCACCGTCAGCAACGACCCCATCCACGGATCAGCCGCAAGCCGCCGTCGAACCTCATCCTCATCACGCGCCCGCACAATCTCGAGCACATCATCCGTCCCCTCAAGCGGCCCCACAAGCAAAAAGAACCCCTCGTCATACAACCCATCCATAAAAGCCGCATGCTCCGCCCACCCAACCTGCTGCTCCAAAGCCAACCCGCGAACAAACGCCCCACCCCGCCGAACCACCACCGCAAAAATCACAACAAAGCCCCCACTAAGCCCACCGATTCGCAGGCAACTCCACAACCGCAACAGCAGCAAGCGCCCTCAACGTCCGGGCAACTCCACGATCCTGCAAATCCCACCCGACGTCGCATTAAGCCACCCGCCCACCAGCCACCAGCGCCGAGGAGCGAAGCGACAATGCGCCATCGTGCCAGTCGCAGGGGCAACGCAGCGCTGTGGCGGGCACTCTGAGCCAGCGAAGGCCCGGAGGGCCGAGAGCGCCGCCGCGACCCGCCACGCAGAGCCCGCTAGAGCTCCATCCCCTTAAAAATCTTGACCCTACGATTCGGCTCAAGCCCAGTCGATCGCGACTGCAGCCGATATCGTTCGGCCAACTGATGCTGCAACCGCCGAATATACGAAGTCTGCGGAGTCAACTCCACAGCCCTGCTATCCAGCAGCACCTGATAAACCGCTTCCTCTGCCTCACGCATAGCAATATCTTCAACATCCAATGAAGGCAAATTGAAGACGTCCTTCAGAGCCCCCTGAATCTGCGTCGTCGTATTCGTCTTAATCGAATAAATCGGAATATTCTCAGTCGCGATCTGCCGCAGTCTTTCCGATTCCTTGCGTTCCAAAGTCTTCAAGGTCAAGACGACATCCGCATCATCCCATTTGCGCGCAATCGCCGCATGAACCCGAAGATTGTGCACGGCGCGCTCGATCTTGTTGCGCGACACGCCGTAGGGGAAGATCATCAGCGGCTTAGCATCGTCCGGCACCGACTCGCCGGTGGCACCGAACAATGCCTGATCGTCGTCACGCGACTGCTGAGGCAACACCCGGACATTGTCGGCCATGACCGCTTCGGGATTCGCCTGCTGCAGGATGTCGATCGTGCCGACCGCGGTACGCTGACGCACCTCGGGCTGCGGGGTGTAGCCGCGCAGCAGCGCGTCGATCACTTCGCCGACGTTCTGATGAATCGCGAGCCGGTCGCGGTCCTGGATCTCGACCACTACGTCGAAGGTCGGCGGCTGCTTGCGCTCGAGCACCGTCTTGCGCGTGCCGCGCCGCCGCGCTTCTTCGTCCGAGAGGGTGACGGCGCTGATCCCGCCCAGCAGGTCGGAGAGGGTCGGGTTCATCAGCAGGTTCTGGAGCGTCTGCCCGTGCGCGGTGCCGATCAGCTGAACGCCGCGCTCGGCGATCGTGCGCGCCGCGAAAGCTTCGGCCTCGGTTCCGATCTCGTCGACGACGATCACCTGCGGCATGTGATTTTCGACCGCTTCGATCATCACGTTGTGCTGGAGGTGCGGGTTCGCGACCGGCATGCGGCGCGAGTGCCCGATCCCCGCATGCGGAACGTCTCCGTCGCCGGCGATTTCGTTCGACGTATCGACGATGACGACGCGTTTGCGTTCTTCGGCCAGGACGCGCGCGCATTCGCGCAGCATCGTCGTCTTGCCGACGCCGGGCCGACCCAGCAGGCAGATCGATTTCCCGCTGCGGATGACGTCGAGCACGATGTCGATCGTACCGTACACGGCGCGGCCGACGCGGCAGGTCAGTCCGACGATGCTTCCGGTGCGATTGCGAATCGCGCTGATGCGATGCAGCGTCTGCTCGATGCCGGCGCGATTGTCACCGCCGAACGGCGAGAGCCGCGCGGTGACGTGCGCGATATCTTCGGCGGTGACCGAAGCGTCTCCAAGAAAAACGAAGTCGTCATCAAAGCGTGCTTCGGGCGGACGGCCCAGGTCGAGCACGACTTCGATCACGCGATCGAGATTCGGGAGACGGACGAGCGCCTGGCGGAGCGGGAGGGGGAAGATGTCAAGGAGCTGCGTCAGCTCCCAATTCGGCACGAATGACTCGGCGTTAACGGCCAACGTGACTCCTCGTCGACGTCTGTCGGTTGTCCGTCGCAGCCGCCGCCGTCGGCGATCCGCGACGGAACTGAGTCTTCAGCCCTGCTTGGTTGGATACCTGGAACATTGTGGTCCAAAATACCCCGCCCCGCCGCTTTCGTTGCGTTCGCTCGTGGAGTCGGGTGAGCGGCGTCGAACGCCCGCCGCATGGCGTCCAAGTACTTCGAAGACTACCCCGTCGGCGCGGAAGCCGAGTTCGGCAGCGTCCACGTCACCGCCGAAGAGATCATCGCATTCGCGACGCGTTACGACCCGCAGCCGTTCCATGTCGACGCCGAGGCGGCCGCACGGTGGCCATACGGCGGTCTGATCGCCAGCGGGTGGCACACCGCCGCGATGGCGATGCGGGTGATCGTCGAGGACTTCATCGACGGCGAGACCAGCCTCGGCTCGCCCGGACTGGGACCGATCCGCTGGAAGCTCCCCGTCCGGCCCGGCGACGTTCTGCGCGTCGCGGCGCGCGTAACGGAGTCCCGCCGCTCGACCAGCAAGCCCGATCGCGGCACGATCGTGTTCGAGATCGAGGTGCGCAATCAGCGTGACGAGACGGTGATGACGATCGAGAACTGGATCGGGATCATCCGCGCGCGAACGACCGGCTGAACGCCAGCGCTTCCAGCGCCCGGTCGTATTCGTCCCGCAGGCGTGCGACCAACTCAGCGGCGCTGGGAATCGTGTCGATCGCACCGATGCCTTGGCCGGACCCCCAGATGTCGCGCCAGGTTTTGACGGAGCTGCCGCTGTTGGCGAAGTTCATCTTCGAGGGATCGCTTTGCGGCAGGTTCTCGGGGTCGAGACCGGCGTTCTCGATTGAGGCGCGCAGATAGTTTCCGTGCACGCCGGTAAAGAGGTTGGTGTAGATGATGTCGGAGGCGCTCGAGGCAACGATCGACGCCTTGTAGGCCTCGGCCGCGTGCGCTTCGCGCGTCGCGATGAAGGCCGAGCCGATGTACCCGAAGTCGGCGCCGAGCGCGCGCGCCGCGAGGACGGCGCGCCCGGTGGCGATCGCTCCCGACAGCGCCAGCGGACCGTCGAACCAGCGGCGGATCTCTTCGATCAGGGCGAACGGCGACCAGGTGCCGGCGTGTCCGCCCGCGCCGGCCGCGACCGCGATCAGACCGTCGGCGCCCTTCTCGATTGCCTTGTGCGCGAAGGCCACGTTGATGACGTCGTGCAGCACGACTCCGCCGTACGAGTGGACGGCGTCGTTGACTTCGGTTCGCGCGCCCAGCGACGTGATGACGATCGGCACGCGGTGACGGACGCAGACGTCGAGATCGTGCATCAGGCGGTCGTTCGATTTGTGCACGATCAAGTTCACTGCGAAAGGCGCCGCCGGGCGCGACGGGTGCGCGGCGTCATGCGCAGCGCAGGCCGCGGCGATCTGCTCCAGCCACTCGGTCAGCATTTCGGCGGGGCGCGCGTTGAGCGACGGGAACGCCCCGATCACCCCGGCCGTGCACTGCGCGATCACCAGTTCCGGCTGCGAAATGATAAACATCGGCGCACCGATCACGGGCAGTGCGAGACGGTCGCTCGAAAGGGCGGCGGGCAGCATCGTCCTCCCCGTTTCGGCGTCAGAGCATGACGAGCCCGCGCCGCAGGGCGATCGTAACCGCTTCGGTGCGCGTGGTCGCGCCGAGCTTCCCGAAGATCGCCGCGACGTGCGCTTTGACGGTGTTTTCGGCGATCGAAAGCCGCTGCGCGATGCGCCGGTTCGAAATCCCCGCCGCCAGCATCGCGAGAACTTGGCGCTCGCGTTCGGTCAGGTCGCCGATTTCGGCGATCCCGCCGCGGACGGCGGCCGGCTCGAAGGCCTCGCGCGCGGCCGGATCGATCACCAGCAGTCCGGCCCGGACCGCCTCCACGGCACTCAGCACTTCGTCGGGGTGGGCCGAGCGCGCCAGGACCCCGGCCGCGCCCGCGGCCAGTGCCGCACGCACGAAGGCCGCGTCCGGATGATCGACCAGCAGCAGCGTGGGCACCGCAAAATCCGCCACGATCGGCGCGCGAGGCACCGCTTCGCGCAGCACGACGTCGGCGGCCTCGAGCGGCACGACGCGCACCCGCTCGCCGAGCCGATCGATGAGCTGCCGCTGCGCTGCCGGTTGGGCGTCGATCGCGACGCGCGGGCGCTCAGGCAGCGCGCGCACTCGCGGCGTCGCGGGGAATGGGGACCACGATCTGCATACCGCCCCGGCCGACTGCCAGCGCGGTCGCGCCGCGCAGCCGCTCGACATCCCGGCCGGCGATCGTATCGCCGACCAGAATTCCGGCGCGTTCGGCGCGGCTGCCGGGCTCGACCGCCACCACGACCGCGACCGCGCGTCCGTCAGCCAGACGCGCCGGCGCCAGCGTGACGCCGAGCGGGCCCGGTGCGGCCGCCGCGCCGGCAAACACCTCCACCGCATCGACCGGCACCGCGAGTGCGAGTCCGCCGCCGACGACCATGCTGTTGATGCCGACCACGCGCCCGTGGACGTCGGCCAGCGGGCCGCCGGAATTTCCCGG
>PMOG01000292.1 GCA_003161555.1 Vulcanimicrobiota bacterium
GTGCGCGACGCGCTGGCCATCGCGCGGTCGCTGCGCTGACCGCGCAGCGCAAACACGGCGGGAACCAGGCAGACGACGATCGGCGCGAGCGCCGCCGCCCACAGTCCGGCCGATGCCGCCAGGATCATCGACCAGACGATGTTGATGACGTACACCGCGAACGGCACTCCGAGCCGCAGGTCGCGCGCCTCTATATCACTACGCCAAGCTGCGCGCGCGAGGGCGATGAACGCGAACCCGGTCGCGAACCAGCCGAACATGTTGCGCAGCGGCATGCCGAAGTACGGTCCGTGCTCGTGCCACTCCCAGAAGCGGATCTGCGGCAGCGCGGCCATCGACGGATCGAGCACCAGGTCCCAGCCGGTCAGCAGCCACGCGCCGAGCAGAATCGTTTGCCAGCTGCGGCCGGCCGCGCGCGGCGGGATGAGCGCGGCGGCGAGCACGTACGCCGCAAAGCCCATATAGAACCATGACAGCGGGATCGTGTACGGGACGCGGCCGGCGATCTTCGCGCCCAAGAACGTCAGGTACTCATAGCCGCCGAACGGCCAGCCCGTCTTCGTTCCGGTCAGCTCCGCTGCCGCCGAAACGACGCACGCAATGACGGCGAAGATCAGCGTGCGGCGCCAGCCGATCNNGAGCTCGTGGAGATGCTCGGCGATCGCCCACACGCCCCAGGCGAACATCGCGAGCGCCCCCGTGACCATGCCGAACGATCCGCCGCGCGCGAGCGCCCAGGCGAAGAACGCCGCCGCGTGCGGGTCGCCCGTCCAGAGTTCCGGATACGGGATCGCGATCAGGATTCCGAACAATCCCAGCCCGAGCGCGAGCGCATGCAACGCGAGGAAGCCATAGGCAGCCGCCTTCATCGCGCGCTGCCGGAAACGTCGGCATGCATCGGTACCTGCCTTGTTTCGCGGGCGCGACGGATGCCTTTCGGAAGTTGCGCGGAAAGTGCGGCCGATGCTCGAACGACGGTACCGTCGCTGACATGCCGGCCGAAACCCTGATCGTCGGCGGCGGGCCGGCGGGGCTCGCGGCCGCCAAGTTCCTGGCCGATGCCGGCCGTCCGTCGCGCATCATCGAGAAGCGCGCGATTCTCGGCGGCAAGCTTTCGTCGTGGCGCGACCGCGACGGCGACTGGCTGGAGACCGGCCTGCACGCGTTCTTCGGCGGCTACACCAGCGTCCACGCATTGCTGACGGAGGTCGGGATCGCCGACCGCATTCTCTGGCAGCCGCACACCCTCACGTGGGGTCTGCCGCCGCATTTCAGCCCGCGCTGGAACGGCGCGGCCGTCTTCGAAGAGTTCCACTTCGTCGACATGCCGGCGCCCTTGAACGGGATCGGTGCCGTGCTCTCGGCGCGTTACATCTTCAACGCGGTCGAGAAGCTGCTGTTCGCGACCGGGACGCTGCCGATCTTGTTCCGCGACCATCGCTATGCGGAACGTCAGGACGATCTGACCTACGCCGAGTGGCATCGCAAACGCGGCATGACCGAGCACATGCTGCGGACTTTCTTCGCGCCGATGGCCCTGGCGCTGAACTTCACCTCGGTCGACGAGATCTCGGCCGAAGCGCTGCTGCGCGTCATGGCGTACTTCGCATCGAGTAAAGAGGCGAGCCGGGCCGGTTTTCTCGACGGTCCGCCGTCGGAACGCCTGATCGCGCCGCTGGCCGAACACGTGCGCGCGCGCGGCGTCACGATCGACGTCGACGCGCCGGCCGCCGAGCTGCTCTTCTCGGGCGAGCGCTGCACCGGCGTGCGCACGCGCGACGGCCGCGCCTTTGCAGCCGACAATGTCATCCTCGCCGCGCCGGTTCACGACGCGGCGAAGCTGCTGCCGCCCGCGATGCTGCAGCACCCCTCCGTGCACGGCGTCGCGAAGCTCGAGTCCAGTCCGGTGATCAACGGCCACTTCTGGTTCGACCGCGTGATCTCGCCCTACACCAACCTGATGTTCAGCCCGGGCACTTCGCTCCCGGTCCACGCCGATCTGGGTCAAGCTTCGGGCGGCTACGGCTGGCAGCGCGGCTCGTTCCTCGAGGCATGCATCGCGCCGGCCGACGACCTGATCGCACAGGATGACGAGGCGGTGATCGAACGGGTCCTGACCGACATGCGATCGCTCTACCCGCTCGCAACCCGCGAGCATCTGGTCAAAGCGAAACTGGTCCGCGTTCCCAAGAGCGTCTACCGCGCGAAACCCGGCGCCGAGCGCCTGCGCCCCGGCGCGCGCACGCCGGCCCCCAACCTCTTCTTAGCCGGCTGCTACACAAACCACGGCTTCCCCGCCAGCATCGAAGGCGCCGTCAGAAGCGCCCGCGTCGCCGTCGACGCACTGCTCGCCAGTCGCTGAATGGTCTCTCGGGTGATGGCATGCCTCGGTCTGGTCGCGGTTCTGGAAGCGTGCAGCAGTCAGTCACCTCATCGCGACGTGCACCGGAATTCAGCGCTACCATCTGTCGCTTCATTTCAGTACGACGTTTCCACGCCGACTGCGTCTGGCAGCCGTACGCGGCTGCTCTACGCACCCATACCTATTCCGACGGACGCTGCTGGTCGGCCGCGCATCTTTCGAGTCGACGCGACCATTCGCGCTCAACCTTTTCTGACTCTGGAGATGCGATCCACCCTAGCGCGCATTGCGTCTAAGCTCCGCCCAACCTACCGTGCTCATCTCTCCGTTCTTTTCGCGGGGAGCCCCGGCCGCCAATATTTCGTCGTATTTCTTGAAGGCTTCCCTCAGTATCCGGTACTCAATAATTGCACTTCGGATTCGCATTGTTCTCAGGTCTGCCCGCTCTACGTTGATCCCCTAACTCGGCGTACGGTTCCGTCAACGATTCCAAGATGTGCAGATAATCTGCCGATTTGGAGACATTAAAGAGGACGTCGCTACTCGCGGGGCTTGCTCCGAAAGGTAGAGTCGACGTTTCTGCAGCACCGACCATTCTCGATGGTGCGAGGATCGACGACGGGCCGTGCAATCGGCGCTTAGCACGGAGCACGGGTCCGGCGGTTCCGAGGCTGGCTATCGCCTCTGTCGCGAAATCACGCGGCGGCATGCGAAGACGTTTTACTTTGCATCGCGGTTTCTGGCGGCGGAGAAGCAGCGCGCGATTTGGGCCGTGTATGCCTTCTGCCGCACCGCCGACGACATCGTCGACCGCACGCTGCCGGCGCGCGAGCGTCTTGATGCGCTGGACGGTTGGCGGGGTGACTTGCTGCGCGCGTACGACGGCCGTCCCGACCATCCGGTCATGGCCGCCTTCGCCGATGCTGCGCGCCGCTATGCGATCCCGCTGCAGCCGGCGCTGGATCTCCTGCGCGGCGCGGCGCGCGATGTCACCGTGCGCCGGTACGAGACGTACGAGGAGCTGCTCGAGTACTGCTATCTCGTCGCGTCGACGGTCGGTTTGCTGATCGCCCCGATCCTGGGCTACGAAGACGGTGCGCTCGAGTACGGCATCGCACTCGGCCGCGCGATGCAGATGACCAACATCCTGCGTGACGTCGGCGAGGACCGGCATTTGGGCCGTGTCTATCTCCCCGCCGAGGAGCTGCGCCGTTTCGGGTATCCCGAGAGCAGTCTGCTCGACGGGACGATCGATTCACGTTTCATCGCGCTCATGCGCTTCCAAATCGCGCGCACTCGCGCGATGTACGACGAGGCAGCAGCGGGTATCGAGCTGCTTTCGCCGGACAGCCGCAGCACCGTCCGGCTTGCGCTCGTGTTGTATCGTCGCATCTTGGACGAGATCGAACGCAACGGATACGACGTGTTCACCCGCCGCGCGTACGTGCCGATGCGCACCAAACTCTTCACCGCGATGACACTCGCGCGCCCCCGCGCGCTGCACGTCGGCCGCGAACGCTAGATCTCGCGCCCGAGGTTGCGCGCGAGGCGGATGAAGTCGGCCCGGTTCCCCGCGGCGGCAAACACCGTCACGTAGGGAAGCGCGGCGCGCATGCCGGAAGCCGACGGCGCAAAACCGGCTTCGGCGGCGTGCGGGTGCAGCCACACGACCGCGGCGCTGCGCCCGCGCAGCGTGCGCATCGCGCGCTTGAGAGCCGCCGTATCACCGGTGTCGAGCCCGTCGCTCGCGATCAGCACCACGGTATCCCGACGGAGCAGTTGCTCGCCGGCGCCGCGCACGAACGCGGTCAGATTCGCGCCGAGGCGCGTGCCGCCGCCCCAGGCTTCGCCGAGCCCGCGCAGCAGGTGCCCTTCCTGCTGCCGGTCGCGCAGCGCGCGCGTCACCTCCCGCATCGCGGTACTGAAGACGAAGGCGCGTGCGCGCCGGGTGCGGCGGCAGAGCGCGTACGCGAATTGCAGGCTGGGACCGGTATGTTCGGCCATCGAGCGGCTGCCGTCGATCAGCACGACGAAACGCGGGTTGCGGCGCGGCGGTCCGAGCCGGTAAATCGTCGCCGGATCGCCGCCGGCGGCAACGCTGGCCCGCAGCGTGCGGCGCAGGTCGAAGCGCGGGCCGTTACGTTGCGGGCGCCAGCGGCGCGAGCGGCCCAGGCGCACGCTGGAGATCAGCGTCCCGGCCGCAGCCAGCAGCGCATCGAGCCCGTCGCCGGAGATGAGCGGCGGATCGGATATCGCAGCGCCGGGGCTGTAGCGCGCGCGTAAGCGCTGCCAGGTCGCCGCCGCGTCGGGATAGCCTTCGGCGGGTCGCGCCTGCGGCCGCGAACCGCCGTCTGATTCATCCGGGTCGGGATCCGGATCGGCGGAATCCGGCGAAGCCACACGCTCGCTTGGCGCTTCGGGGCCAGGGCGCGTTCGGCGCGCCGGCAGATCGGGCTGCGCAATCCCCTCGGCTCCGCTGAAGAACTGGTCGAACGCGCGGTCGAAGCGTTGCGCTTCGTCGGGCGTCGTACAGTAGACGAACCGGAAGGCGTGACGCAAGCGCTCTCGGTCGACGATCCCCACGAACTCAGCGGCCCGCAGCGCATCGTGGCCCTTGGCATGGGCGAGGGTGAAGCGGTGTTCGTCGCGCAGGTTGGCCCCGAAGGCCAGCACCGCGTGGCTGAAGTCCGCGCTCACGCGCGGTTGGCGCGCACCGAACCCACCCCGTAGTCGGATTCGGCGACCGGCGCATCGGGCGGCACCGACCCTTCGAGCAGCGGTGCGTAGCGGCTGCGCTGCGCGCGCAGCAGCTCCCAGTCGTCGTGCACCTTGAGAATGCAGCCCATCGTCTGCTCCAGGGTCGCTTCGTCGATCGCGTCGCGATGCAGCCGCATCAGCGCCAGCGCCCAATCCAAACTCTCGGCGACCCCGGGCACTTTTTCAAACGGCTGCTCGCGCAAGTAGGTCATGAAGCGCGCGATCTGGTCCGCCAGCCGCAGTTCGATGCCGGGCAGCCGCGCCCGGAGTATGGCGACTTCCTCCGCGCGGTTGGGATAGTCGATCCACAAATAGAGGCAGCGACGCCGCAGCGCGTCGGAGAGTTCGCGGCTGCGGTTCGACGTGAGGATCACGGACGGCCGTTCGCGCGCGCGAATCGAGCCCAATTCGGGGATCGTAATCTGAAACTCGCCGAGCAGCTCCAGGAGGAAGGCTTCGAACGCTTCATCCGCGCGGTCGATTTCGTCGATCAGCAGCACCGGCGCGCGCGCGGCCGTAATCGCCTGCAGCAGCGGGCGTTCGAGCAGAAACGGCCGGCTGAAGATCTGCGCCTCGCGCGCTTCGACCGACTCGCCGTCGTGCTCGGTCATCCGGATGCGCAGCAGCTGCTTGGCGTAGTTCCACTCGTACAACGCGCTGGCGGCATCGAGCCCTTCGTAGCACTGCAGCCGGATCAGGTCCGTCTCGAGCACCTCGGCCAGCACCTTCGCGCTCTCCGTCTTTCCGACGCCGGCGTGACCTTCGATCAGCAGCGGCTTCTGGAGCGCGAGCATCAGTTCGAGCGCGGCCGCGAAGTCGTCTTTGGCGACGTAGCCGTGGGCGGCGAAGCGTTCCCGGATCTGTTCGAGGTTCACGCAGGCACGAATGCGGCCTGACAGCCCGGGCCGCAAAACACGTAGCTGCGGCCGTCGCGTTCGAGCTGGTAGCGAGCTCCGTCGAGCGCGACTTCCATGCCGCAGACGGGATCGATGCCGACCCGCGCGGTCGTTTCGATCGGTTCGCCGGCAGCGCTCGCCGCGGCCGTCGCTGCGACGATTTCGGCGAAGATCGAGATCGCGACGTCACCCGGCGCGCGCGCGCCTAAGTCGAGGCCGGCCGGTGCGCGAATCGTCGCGATCCGCTCGGCCGCGACGCCGCGGCTCGCGAGCACGGAAGCGACCTCGGCCGCGCGCCGCCGGCTGGCGACGAGTCCGACGAACGCGGGGCCGGCTGCCAGCAGCGCTTCGAGCGTCTCCTCGTCGTAGTGACCTTGCGACGCGACGACCGCGATGAGACCGGTTCGCCCGGCGCGCCGTTCGGCGTCCAGCTGTCCACCGAGCGCGCCGATCGCGATCGCATGCACGCCGGGGACCGCGTTGAGCGCGTCGAGCTCCGCCGCGTCGACGACGCGCAGCACGTCGAAGGGGATCTGGGCGCCGACGCGCGCGACGGCGTCGGCAACCGCGGTGTCGCCGACGACGATCAGCCGCCGCAACGGCACGTGGGGCTCGATGTACACGTCGACCGAACCTCCCGAAGCGCAGCCCATCGCTACGACAATCGCGTCGGGGACGGCCTCGGTTGCGTCGTCATCGGGGCGGATGTGCAGCAGGCGCGGCACCCCGCTCGCGATCGCACGCAGCGCTTCGAGCCGCACGATCTCGCGCGAGCAGGCACCGCCGACGAAGCCGTCCATTGTGCCGTTGGCCAAAATCAGCGCGCGGTCGCCGACGTGCGAGCTGACGGGCGGCCGGCGCGCGACGACGGTCGCAATCGCAAACGGAATGCGTTCGCGACCCAGTTCGGCCAGCCGCGCGAAGAAGTCCACCCGCGGCCTCACGCGGCCTCGGTCAGCTTGGCCTTGACGTTGGCGAAGGTCGTCGTGATCACGCGCTTGGCCTGGGCGTCGAGAACGCGGCCGCCGACGGTGGCGACCGGGCCGCGCATCGACGCGACACCCGTCCAATCGAGGGTCGTCGTGTCGCCCTCAGTCGAGATGTCGGCACCGGCCGTCAGGTCGACGACGCTGCCGAAGCCGCCGCCGCCGATGGTCATGTTCAGACGCTTCTCGCCGGGCTGCGGATCGAGCTTGACGTGGAACTTGAACTTCCCGCGCACGGGTCCGACGGCGACCTGGACCGTCGCGTCGAAGGTGTGCGGGTCGATGACGGTCGACTCGAGCACGTCCGGCATGCACGACGCGATGCTGGCCGGATCGTTGATGAACGACCAGACCTTGTCGTGCGAGGCAGCGATCGTCTCCTGACCGCTGTAGTTCAGGTTCATTTTCTTGCTGCTTGGATCGCGGTCCACACCTTTTCGCGGGTGAGCGGCATATCGATGTGCTCGATGCCCAGCGGGGACAGCGCATCCATCACGGCGTTGACGAAGGCGGCCGGCGAGCCGACGTTCGGACTTTCGCCGACGCCCTTGGCGCC
>PMOG01000084.1 GCA_003161555.1 Vulcanimicrobiota bacterium
TACGGAACGGTCGTGCTGCACACCGCGCCGGAATCCGCCGCCGGCGGACCGTTGGCATTGGTTCAAGACGGCGATCTGATCGCGCTCGACGTTCCGCAACGGGAACTCGCGCTGCTCGTCGACGACGCGGAACTCGCGCGGCGGCGCGCCGCTTGGCAGCCGCCGCCTCTGATGTACGACCGCGGGTACGCACGCATGTACGTCGAGCACGTGCTGGGCGCCGACCGCGGTGCCGATCTCGACTTTCTGGTCGGGCACAGCGGGGCCGCCGTCGGCCGGGAGATGCACTGATGACTGCACCGCTCTCCGCCGGAGAACTCGAACGCCTGCGGCGCTACGACACGCCGACGATCGCCAACGCGATCGAAACCTTCGACATCCGCCCGCGCACCGCAGGCTTCGCGTCGCCGGCGGTGCGCTGCATCTTTCCGCAGTTCGGGACGATGATCGGCTACGCGGTCACCGCGCGCTGCCGGGCCGCGCAACCGGCGTCGCAGCCGTACTCGCGCCACGGCTGGTGGGATGCGGTCGCCGCGGCGCCGGCGCCGCGCGTCGCGGTGATCCAGGATCTCGACGAGCCGCCCGTGGGAGCGTTCTGGGGCGAGGTGCAGTCGAACATCCACCGCGCATTGGGCTGCGTCGGCGCGGTCACCAACGGCGGCGTGCGCGATCTGCGCGAAGTGGAGGCGCTCGGCTTTCAGTACTATGCCGGTTCGGTGATGGTCTCCCACGCGTACGTGACGATGGTCGACTACGGCACCCCGGTCACGATCGGCGGCCTCGAGATCCGCCCCGGCGATCTCGTGCACGCCGATATGCACGGCGTCCAGGTGATCCCGCCGGAGATCGCGCGCCAGATCCCGGACGCCTGCGAAGCGATCATCGCCAAGGAGCGCACGATCATCGACCTCTGTCAGTCCCCGCAGTTCAGCGTCGAAGCGTTGAAGCGTCTGCAGCCGTAGGAGCAAAACCGCATGCTCTACCTCACCCTCAAATTCTTCCACATTCTCTTAGCGATCACGGCGCTCGGCGCCAACCTGACCTACGGCGTCTGGATCGCTCGATCGAAGATGTATCCCGCCTTCGCGCCGATCGCGCTGCGCGGGGTGAAATTCATCGACGACTGGATCGCCAACCCGTCGTACCTGCTGCTGCTGCCGACCGGGATCGCCATGGTGAAGGTCGCGGGCTACAGCTTCGGCACGCACTGGATCTCGTGGGCGATGGGATTGTGGGCGCTCGCCGTCGCGGCGGGCTACCTCGGCTATACGCCCGCGCTCGCGGGACAGATTCGGGCCATCGAGCGCGACGGACCGGACAGCCCCGAAGCGGCGCGTCTCTCGGTTCGCGGCAACATCTTCGCCGCGATCCTGGGCGTCCTGATCATCGCGATCCTGATCCTGATGGTGTTCAAGCCGGCCTAAGAGGTTCGACGGATCAGCCGATTCGCAACCTCGTCCCGTCGAACGTGCGGACCACGAATGGACCGTGGCGCAGCGGCGCCGCCCGGACGCGGTCGCGGAGAACGCTCAGCGCGGCTGCTTCACCGAGGCGTAAGCCGGCGACGCAGTCGGCACGAAAGTGGACGCCCGCCGCGCAGCGTCCGAAGGCATAGTTCGACGCGAGCTTGTCCAACTCGCCGCCCAGCGACAGGCTGGTCTCGTGCTGCGCGACTAGTGCCGAGCCGTCGTCGTTCGACGCGACTACCTGTGGAAAGCGCATATCGTCGTTGATGAACGCCTTGAAGATCGTGATGTTCGCGCTGCTGATGATCGCGTGCGCCGCCGGATACGACGGATGCTGCGGGCAGCCGTAGGGGTAGACCTGCGGCAGCAGCGCGTTTCCGTTTGCTCGCTGGGTCGCCTCGACGGCAGCCGAATGAAGCACGGAGGAATGAATCGGCAGGGCCTCACCCGCGTGCACGCGGTCGACGAGCAGCCCGTACATCTCGGGCCGGACGCGGCGATGCACCATGAACTTTTGAAAATAGACGGCGCTGCCGGCGATCGCTTGCGCGCGTGCCGCAAGCGCGGTCATCTCGATCGGGTCGAAGTAGGATTGCTTTGCTTCATCGGGCAGCAGGGCCAAGATCGAAGCCGTGTTGCCGATCACCTCGGAGTAGCGGCTGACATAGTCCGCCAGAGCGCGCAAGGTGAAAATATAGCGCGGCCGGCTGTCGCGCTCGGCCGGCGGTTCGGCCGGATGCCGCTGCATCTGAATCAGCGAGTCGCGCGTGGTCAGATAATCGCGCCGTGGAACGGCGAACAGCGCGATGTGGGGCGACGGCGGCGCCGGATCGCGCACCAGGTCCAGATAGAGAAATTGGGAGATGTAGGGACCCGCCAGCGCGCTTCCACTGGCTCGGAAAACGTGAGCCGGGCTCGTCGCAAGTTCGGCGCTCGCGGCGGCAATCGTCGCGTCTTCTGCGAACCGGGCGAACGGAACGTCACGGGCGCGTGCCATCCAGTAGTCCTCGACCATCTCGCGGGCCGTCGTCTCCGAGGCCAGCGGGGCCGGTGCAGCGACCGCGAACTGGGTCGCATCGTCACCCTCGTATTCGTAGGCGAGGTCGCGGACCGCCGCGACCAGGCCGAACAGCGGCGGCGAAGCGAGCCGGCCGAGCGCTTCGAGCGCAACGCCGCGCAGCGCGGCCAGATAGGTGCGGTAGGCGGCCGGCTCAACGCGCCCACGATCGTCGTGCGGCAGCCCCTTCGCGTAGGACCCTTCGTAGTAGCGGTCAGCGTAGCGCGCATCATCGCCGTTGGTGCGAGGCGCGATGCCGCGGCGGGGAATGCGCGCGGCTTGGGCGGTACGGAGCGCGCGCAAACGCTGCAACCGTGCCGGCGTTGACGCCGCCTCGAGATCCGGATCGGAAAGACCGACGGCGCCGGCGGCCGCGAGCGTCCCGAAGAACTCGCTGCGTTGCATCAGATTAGACGATGCCCTCCGACCGCAGCTCACGCAGCGACGCATCGAACGCCTCGACCGTCACGGCGACATCATCGGCGCCGTGCGCGGTCGACAAGAACAGCACTTCGTTGTGCGAGGGCGGCAGCAGAATCCCGCGCTCGCGGGCGGCACGATAGAAGGCCGCATAGGCGGTCTGGTCGTCGCGTGCTTGATCGTCGTACGAGCGCGTCGCCGGACCGCTGCGAAATTTGAAATCGACGATCGATTCCAACTGGACCACGGTGTAGTGCAGGTCGAGAGCGCGCAGGCTCGCGCGGATGCCGCCGGCCAGCGCCTCCGCACGCTCCGCCGTCCGCGCGAGCGCCGCCGCCTCACGCTCGACGTGATCGAGGACGCGCAGGCCCAGCGCGGCCGCGAACGGCATGCCGGCGTGCGTCCCGCCGGTGAAGCACGGGCCGTCGGGCGCGAGCCGCGCCAGGATCTCGGCACGCCCGCCGAAGGCCGCGATCGGAAAACCGCCGCCGAGGATCTTCCCGACCACGGTGAGATCAGGGCGCACGCCGGTCCGCTGCTGCGCGCCGCCGAGGCCGAGCCGCAGCCAGGTGATCACCTCGTCGAAGATCAGCACCGCGCCGCAGCGGTCGGCCCGCTCGCGCAGGCCGGCCAAGAATCCCGGGACGGGTTCGACCAGACCCATGTTGGCACACACGGGCTCGACGAGAATCGCGGCGAGACGCTCGCCGACCCGCTCGAGCTGCCGATCGACGTCGTCGAGATCGTTGTAGCGCGCGACGGCGACGTCGGCGCTGACCGCGCGGGGAATTCCCGAGCGCTGCGCGTCCGGTGTTTCGGCCGACGCGCCCGCGCGGTGCAGCGCGAGATCGAAGTGTCCGTGATAGTTGCCGGCAAACTTCAGTACCGCGTCGTGTCCCGTATACGCCCGCGCGATGCGCAGCGCGCCCTGCACCGCTTCGCTGCCGGTCGTGGCGAAGCGGAGCTTTTCCATCGACGGGAGCGCGGCGCGGATGCGCTCGGCCAAGCGCAACTCCTCGGGTGAGGTCGAACCGCGCACGGCGCCGGCGCCGGCGACGGCTTCGAGACCGCGCAGATATGGCGGCGTGTGGCCGAACAGCAGCGGCCCGTACGCCATGATGTAGTCGATGAAGCGGCGGCCCTCGGTATCGAACGCGTAGGGCCCTTCACCTCGCGCGCAGACGAACGGCTCGCCGCCGACCCGGCGGCCGGCGCGCACCGGCGAACTGACACCGGCGGCCAGCGCAACATCGATCGTTACGGTCACAGCGAGGGCGGTTACCGCTTCCGGGGCGCGATTCCCACCCGGCGTACGGCCGTCGCCACCTTCAGGCGTCGCTCCCCGCTCAACCATCGTTCGCTCGATGGTGTCGAGGGAAGCGCATATGGCGACAACGACTGACCTGGGGCCGCAGACCAACATCAGCGAACTCGTGGCGGCTTTCCCGCTGGCCGAAGAAGTGCTGACCGAGTTCGGTCTGCACTGCTCGGGCTGCGGCGTGAACAAGTACGAGACGCTCGAAAAGGGCGCCGCGGCCCACGGCCTGCGGGTCGAACCGATCATCGCGGCACTCAGTCAGGCCCGGCTCTCGGGTCGCGTGCCGACGATCATGAACGAGGACAAGACACCGCAGCGGCGCGCGCCCGGTCCGTTCGGCCGCCGTGCCCGCTTCGGTCGCGTCATCGCAGTGATGTCCGGCAAGGGCGGGGTCGGCAAATCGCTCACGACCGCGCTGCTGGCGATCGGCCTGCGACGCGCCGGGAAGACGGTCGGCATCCTCGATGCGGACATCACCGGCCCGTCGATCCCGCGGCTGTTCGGTCTGACCACCCCGCTGGGGCTGGAATCCGACCCCAACACACCGCCCGGGCAGCAGCCCAAGCCGCTGATGACCCCGGCGAAATCACGCTCCGCGATCGAGATCGTCAGCTCCAATTTGCTGACCGACAAGGAAGACACCGCGATGATCTGGCGCGGGCCGATCCTCTCGGGCGTGATCCGGCAGTTCTACGAACAGGTGCTCTGGAGCGACCTCGACTACATCCTGATCGACCTTCCCCCGGGGACGTCCGACGCGCCGCTCACCGTCCTGCAGTCGCTGACGATCGACGGCGTGGTGCTGGTGACGATGCCGCAGCGGCTGGCGACGATGATCGTGCGCAAGGCCGCGAACCTCGTCCACCAGCTGAAGAAGCCGATCGTCGGCGTGGTCGAGAACATGGCCTACTTCACCGCTCCCGACACCGGCAAGCGGTACGAGATCTTCGGCCCGTCGTACGCCGATCAAGTCGCCGAACTCGCCGGCGCGCCGCTGTTTGCGCGGTTGCCGCTCGATCCCGCGCTGGTCGCGCTGGCCGATACCGGACGCGTCGAAGAGATCGACGATCCGCTGGTCGACGTGCTCGCCGCCGCGCTGATGAACGCGATGGCCGCGCTCCCGGCGAAGCCCGCCGAAACGATCTCGCTGATCTAAAAGAAAAAGCCCGGCCCGCGGAATTCGTCCGCGGCCGGGCTCGTGGTTGCCGCGCTTACTTCCGGGGGATGCTCAGCGGCTTCTTCGCGACGTTCGAGATTGTGATCGTTGTGTTGATTTGAGTTGCACCGATCGCCGTCGCGGTGATGATGGTCGATCCGGACGCGTTGATCGGCTTAAAGTAGACCACGGAAGGCGTATTCGTATCGGGAACTACCAGCGAGGGAGAGCCACCGGGATTGACGCCATCATGGAGACAGTCTTCCGCCGCAGGCGGAGGGGCCGGTATAACTCCTGCCGTGGCGGTTGAGAAGCCGCTCGCGAAGTAGTCGGATGTCGAAAGTGTAATCGGATTCGTATATGTTTGCCCGATGATCTGAGCGCCCGCGCTGTCGAACGCCGTCACCGTTAGCAAATATGCACCGCACGTCCCGCCGGTCGTTGGAACGGTGCCGTCCCAGGAAAGCGCAATGCTAGCAACAGTATTGGACGCGCTCCCGGTGCCGCCGCCGCCGCCGCC
>PMOG01000176.1 GCA_003161555.1 Vulcanimicrobiota bacterium
TGCTCGCGAATGTGCTTGCGCGAGAGACCGCGGTCGTTGGGCCCGTTGCCCATCGGAAAATACACTTTCGTCGCGAGCACGATCTCGTTCCGCGGGAACTCACGAATCTGACGGCCGACGACTTCCTCCGCCCGACCGCGCGCATACACGTTGGCCGTATCGAAGAACGTCACGCCGCGCTCGAAGGCGCGCTTCATGCACGCCCGCGCCGCGTCTTCCTCGACGCTGCCGCCGTACGTGAGCCACGAGCCCAATCCAACCGCCGACACCGTGGTTCCCCAACGCCCAAGTTTCCGATACCGCATGTTTGCTTGGTACACGGTCGGCCCAGACGACCCTGTCGCGGACGCTGGGCATCCGAAACCACGCTTAGGAGCGCTAGCGCGGGTGGCGAAGCGGAGGGCGTGACCCGTTCCATTCTCGAGGCGCTCGATCGGTATGCCGAGCAGTCGCCTGAAGCGCTCGCGCTGGACGACGTCACGTACCGTGAACTGCGCGCGGCATCGCTGCGCGTCGCGGCGAAATTCCGGGACGCGGGTGTGCGGGCTGGGGATCGGATCGCGATCTACGCCGAAAACCGGCCGGGCTTCGTGTACGCGTACCTCGGCGGCCTGCGGGCCGGCGCGATCGTCGTGCCGGTCAATGTGCTCTACCGCACCGCCGACCTCGAGCATGTGCTCGAAGATGCCGAACCCACCGTCGTGTGCGTGTCGGAGCAAAGCGCGCCGTTCGCGGCTGAGCTTCCAGGGCGCAGGCTCGTGCAATTAGCGGACGCGGAGCTGTGGGCCCGCGACGGTGCGATCGCCGCGCTCGCGGACCCGCCTCCGCCGCAGGCGGACGACGTCGCGATCCTCATTTACACGAGCGGAACGACGGGACGTTCGAAAGGCGCCGAACTCAGCCATCGCAACCTCGGCGCGATCGCCGACCAACTGGTGGAAGCGTGGCGCTGGACCGGCGACGACACCCTGCTGCTGACGCTACCGCTGTTTCACGTCCACGGCCTCGGTGCGGGCTTGAACGGCACGATCGTTGCCGGCGCGCGCGCGCTGTTGCGCGAGCGTTTCGACGCCGCGTCCGTGGTGGCCGAGTTGGACGCGGGCAACGCGACGATGTTCTTCGGTGTGCCGACGATGTACGTGCGCATCCTCGAGCAGGCCGGCCCGAGCGTGCGCTTCGAGCATGTGCGGCTGTTCGTGTCGGGGTCGGCCGCGCTGCCGGCAACGGTGCACGAAGAATTCGCCCGGCGCTTCGGCATCTCGATCCTCGAGCGCTACGGTTCGACCGAATTCGGTTTTGCGCTGAGCAACCGCTACGACGGCCCGCGGCACGCCGGGACCGTCGGCTTCCCGCTGCCGCAGGTCGAGATCCGGCTTGCCGACCCCGACGGCAACGACGTCGCAGCGGGCGAAGCCGGCGAGATTCTCGTGCACGGACCCAACGTGAGCCGCGGTTACTGGCGGAACGACGACGCCTCGCAGGACGCGTTCGTGAACGACGCGCAAGGCCGGCGCTGGTATCGCAGCGGGGATCTCGCGACGTTCGACCCTGAGCGCGGCTACATCATCAACGGACGGCTCAAAGAACTCGTGATCAGCGGCGGTTTCAACGTGTATCCGATCGAGGTCGAAACGGAACTCTTGCGCATCCCCGGCATTACGGCAGCGGCGTTGGTCGGGCAGCCGGACGCGGCGCGCGGCGAGATCCCGGTCGCCTTCATCGAGACCAATGCCGATTACGATGAAGAGGCGACTCTCGCAACGCTGCGCGAACGGCTGGCGAGTTTCAAAGTTCCCAAGGCACTGTACCGGGTCGAGACGCTGCCCCGCAACGCGATGGGCAAAGTCGAGAAGACCCGTCTCCGCGCCGCATTGACCGAGAAATCGACGCGCGCGTAATGCCGACGTCGAGCGAATTATCTCAGGCGAGCCCCAGGCCGCTCACGTATCAGAAGGTCTGAGCAAACTTTTAGCGCGCCTTCATGCGAGTCCCAGCCGGCACGGCGATACTAACGCCCAACGGCTGCGCGCACTACGCATGGTCTGCAGCGTTTGTAAGGAGAGTCAATTGACCCGCAGGATGCTTTTCGGCTTGCTGGGCGTAGCAGCCGTCGTCGTCGCAGGATGCAACTCCGGGGCGACCTCTGGAACGTCGAGCCCGTGTGGATTTCCGGTCGGCACGTCGAGCGTGCTCGTCTATCCGGCTCCGGGCGCGACCGGGATTCCGGACAATGTCAGCGTGATCGTGCTCGGCAGTACGGCTGCCCTTCCCGGTGCGTACGGCACCTTGCTCGTGAACAATTCGACGCAGAACTCGGTCTTCTTCAACCAGGTGGCGGCCGCACCGAATCCGCTGCCGTTGCCGAATGCCATTCCGTCGTTCGCCAACCCGGTCTATCAGTCGAGCGGGAACCCGCAGGGGTCCGTAACCTTCGTCGCTGGAAGCTCGGTCAGCGTGTATCTGAACAATACGAGCGGCGCGTGCACCCCGACCCTATTGCTCGGCACTTTCACCGTCCAGTAACGGAGTGTACCTTATGATGCAGCGGCCGATTATTGCGCTGGTGGGCGTCGCGGCGGTGCTTGCCGCCGGCTGCGGCGGAAGCAGCTCGAGCGGAGGCGGCCTGACGTCGTGCGCGCTTCCGAGCGGCACGCAAACCGTGCTCGTCTATCCCGCCCCGGGCTCCGTTGGAATCCCGGACAACATCCCTCAGATCGTGTTCGGGAGCACGACGGCCCTCCCGAGCGGCTTCTCCGCATACATTGTCGACACCACGACGCAAAACGCGTTCGCGTTCGGCAACGTCGTTGCCGCGTCGCTCCCGCTGCCCGCGCCGAATACAACCCCGACCTTCGCCAACCCCGTGTATCAGGCCAGTACCAACTCCGGCGTGACGCTCTCCGGCGGCACCTCGGTCAGCGTCTACGTCGACAACCTCAGCGGCGGCTGCATCATCCCGACCAGCCTGGGCTCCTTCACGGTCCAGTAGTCCGCCCGATACCGAGGAGGCCAGGCCACAAAGGGATTTACCCAATATACTGTATATACAGGTATCATGCCGAGGAAAGTACCATCGAGGAAATCGCGGCGAGACGAGGCGGCGCCGTCCGGATTCGGGCCGGTGCTTGGTGGGGTCGATATTCGCGATGTCGCCGGGTGCAGTTGCCTGCGCTTGCGTCGCGCCGCACGACGGGTGACGGCGCTCTATGAAGAGATTCTCGCCCCGTCAGGTCTCACGATCGCGCAAGTCGGCCTGCTGAGCTATCTATACGGCACCTTGGTACGCACCGGCGGCGGGCTCGCCGTCAACGCGCTCGCCCGAGTGGTGGATATCGATCCAACCACGCTCAACCGAAACCTAAAACCACTCCGCGCGAACGGCTTCGTCGCGACCGGAAGCGACCGCAAGGATCGGCGCATCCGCACGATCCGGATCACGAAAGCGGGCCGGACAAAGCTCGCGGCGGCGATCGGCTTGTGGCGTCAGGCTGAGGATCAGCTCAAGGAACGCCTCGGGCCGGACACGGCGACGGCGCTCGGGGAGATCCTCGATCGCTCCACTGCGCGGCTCTCGAGCGAAGGTACTTGGACGGCGATGCTCGCTGCCGCGGGCTTCGGACCGACAGCCGTCTAGCAAGCCATGGAGACGGGGCTGGTCGAGTACGGCTCGCGGCGCGTGCTCGTTGTCGCCGGAATCATGCTCGCCGTGCTGCTCGAAATTCTCGACACGACGATCGTCAACG
>PMOG01000064.1 GCA_003161555.1 Vulcanimicrobiota bacterium
CGCGCATCTCGTGCATCATCAACGTCACGCCCGATCATCTCGACCGTTACCATTCGATGGACGAGTACGCCGAAGCGAAGTTCCGCATCTTCGCCAACCAAGGCCCGCACGACACCTTCGTTGGCAACCTCGACGACGAACTGATTCGCCGCGCGCCCGGTGAGGAAGGGAACCGCATCAAGGCGCAGCAGCGCTGGTTCGCGCTCGAACCGCATCGCGGCACGACCTTGTACCTGCGCCGCGGCACGACGATCGTCTACGCGCCGCAGACCGGTGACCCGCGCCCGGTCGACGTGATGCCGGTCGACGAGATCCCGCTGCTCGGCCGGCACAACGTCGAGAACGTGATGGGCGCAATCCTGGTGGCGCTCTCGGCCGGCCTTCCGATCGACGCGATCCGTGCCGGGGTGAACGCGTTTCGTCCGCTCGGCCACCGGCTCGAGCAGGTCGCCGAGCACCGGGGCATCGCTTTCGTCGACGATTCGAAAGCGACCAATCCGGGCGCGGTCATCGCGGCGATGCGCTCCTTCGACCGGCCGATCGTGTTGATCGCCGGCGGCCGAGCCAAAGGGACCGAGTTCGCCGAGTTGGGCCGCGTGCTCTCATCGCGCGCGAAAGGCGTCGTGCTGATCGGCGAGGCGGCGGATGCGATCGCCGCGGTCGTCAAGCGCGCGCGGATCGAACGCGCAGACTCGATGGAGGAGGCGGTGCGCACGGCCGCCGCGATCGCCGAACCAGGGGACGTCGTGCTGCTCTCGCCGGGCTGCGCTTCCTTCGATATGTTCCGGTCGGCCGAGCATCGCGGCGACGCGTTCGCCGAAGCGGTGCGCGGGTTGACGACGGTGGCCGGTGCTCGGTAGCGCGCGCGCTCCGCGCTTCGCGGCACGCACCGCGAGCGTTCGGCGCAGCGCACTCCGCCCGCCCGATCCGCTGCTGCTGGGCTCGGTCGCGTTTCTGGTCGCGATCGGCTTGGTGATGGTGTTCAGCGCGTCGAGCGTCGCCGCATACACGACCTATCACGACAACGCCTATTTCTTGAAGCACCAGCTGGTGTATTTGGCCGCTGGCCTCGCGTTCGCGTACGCCGCCTACCGGGTCGACTACCGCAAGCTCAAGCGATTGGCACCCGCTGCGGTCGTCGTGTCGCTCGTCCTGCTGGTGCTCACCTTGATTCCGCACGTCGGCTTTGCGACCGGCGGCGCGCGGCGCTGGCTCGGGTTTCACGCGCTTTCGTTTCAGCCGTCGGAGTTCGCGAAGCTGGGCCTCGTGCTCTTCCTGGCCGCGAAGCTCGCGCAGCTCGGTGAGGACGTGCGGTCGCTGACGCGAGGTGTCGTGCCGGCGCTCCTGGTGACGGCGATGCTCGCAATCCCGATCTTCTTCGAACCCGATATGGGCACCGCATCGCTGCTGCTCTTCACCGCCTTCGCGATGATCTTTGCAGCCGGCGCACGACTCGAGCACCTGTTCCTCTGTGCGTTCGCAATTCTGCCCGCGGCAGCGATCGCCATCGGTTCATCGCCCTACAAGCGCGCGCGCGTGTTCGCCTTCCTCGACCCTTGGAAGGATGCGCAGAACACCGGCTTCCACATCGTGCAGTCGCTGCTCGCGCTCGGCAGCGGCGGCCTGCTCGGGCTCGGTCTGGGAGCATCGCGGCAAAAGTACTTCTACCTGCCCGAGGCGCACACCGATTTCATCTTCGCCGTGCTGGGCGAGGAGTTGGGGCTGTTGGGCTGCCTTGCCGTCGTGGCGCTATTCGTGCTCTTCGCGGTACGCGCGGTCGTGATCGCGACCCGCGCGCCGGATCGCTTCGGCATGCTGCTGGTGCTGGGCTGCACGTTCCTGATCGTCATTCAGGCCTTCATCAACATCGGCGTCGTCACCGGTTCCTGGCCGGTGACCGGCGTGCCGCTGCCGTTCATCTCGTTCGGCGGGACGTCGCTGGTCGTGTCGCTGGTGGCCGCCGGTTTGATCGCCAACGTCGGCCGGCACCGATGAAGCTGACGGTCGCCTTCACCGGGGGCGGCACCGGCGGGCACATCTATCCGGCGCTCGCCATCGACGACGCGTTGCGCGCCGCGTATCGCGACGACGCCTACGAACCGCGGTTCTTCGGCAATCGCGACGGGCTGGAAGCGACGCTGGTGACCACGATGCCGCTGGTGTTCGTTCCCAGCGCGCCGCTGCAGCGCCGGTTCTCCTTCGGGGCGCTGCGCACGCTGATCGCAAACGTCCGCGGGATCGTGACGGCGCTGCGCGAGCTTGCGGCCTTCCGTCCGCTGATGATCGTCGCTACCGGCGGCTACGTCTGCTTTCCGGTCGTCGTCGCCGCGCGCATCCTGCGGCTGCTGCGGGTGCTGCGCTGCGGGATCGGCCTGCTCGAAATCAACGTCACGCCCGGGCTGACGAACCGGCTGCTGGTGCCGCTGGTCGACGAGGTCTGGACGACCTACGCGGCTTCGGCGGAATCGTTCGGCCGCAAAGCGGTGCTGACCGGTGCGCCGGTGCGCGCGTCGTTGCGCGCCGCCCGCGACGCCCATGCGGCGCGCGAGCGGCTCGGCCTCGATCCCGACGGCATGACCATCGTGATCATGGGCGGGAGCCAGGGTGCGCGTTCGATCAATGAAGCCGTCGCGGCGCTGGTCACGCGCCGCACGCTTCCGGCGAATTGGCAGCTCCTGCACGTCAGCGGCGAGCGCGATTACGCGTACATGGAGGCCGAAGAGCGCGAACCGACAGCCGGAAACCGCATCCGGCTCGTCGCGTATCTCGACGATCCGGCCGACGCCTACGCCGCCGCCGACGCCGTCGTCGCGCGCGCCGGGGCCTCGACGCTCGCCGAACTCGCGGTCAGCGGAATCCCGAGCGTGCTGATTCCCTATCCGCATGCCGCCGACCGCCATCAGCAGCACAACGCCGACGTGTTCGCACGGGCCGGCGCGGCCGTCGTACTCGACGATGCGCGCCTCGACGGCGATCTGCTCTGGTGGACGCTGCGCGACGTTCTCGAGCCCGATCATCGCGCCGCGATGTCCGCTGCCGCGCGCGCGCTGGCGCCGGTCGACGCGGCCGCGGCGATCGTAGCCCGCATCGAGCGCGCGATCCCTGCACGGGTGGCCGCGGACCCCGAAGCGAACGGGGTCCGCCCGTGACGGAGACGACGTATCATCTGGTCGGTGCCGGCGGGATCGGGATGAGCGCGATCGCGCGGCTGCTGCTCGCGCGCGGGGCCCGCGTCAGCGGCTCCGACGTCGCGCGTACACCGCTCGTCGATGCGCTCGAAGCGGCCGGGATGCGGACGACGATCGGCCATCGCGCCCAGAATATCGGCGCCGCCGAGATCGTCGTCGTGTCGTCGGCGATCGCGGTCGATAATCCGGAGCTCACGGCGGCGCTGGCGGCACATCGCAGCGTGCTTACGCGCGGCCAAATGCTGGCTCGCCTCGCCGAAGGCCAGCGGGTCGTCGCCGTCGCCGGCACGCACGGGAAAACGACGACGACCGCGATGCTGGCGTCGATTTTCGAGGCAGCCGGACTCGATCCGACCGTCGCCGTCGGCGGGATCCGCGTCGGGCCGGAGAGCAACGCGCGGTCCGGCGGCGGGACGTGGTTCGTCACCGAGAGCGATGAGTCGGATGGGTCGTTCCTGCACCTGCACCCGACCGTTGCGGTCGTGACGAACATCGAGAACGATCACATCGCCTCCGACGACGAGCTGCCCAAACTGCTGGCCGACTTCGCGCAGTTCGTCGCCAAGGTGCCGCCGGGCGGCCGTGCGGTGATTGGTACCGACAATCGCGCCAGCGCGCTGATTGCGAAAGCGGCGAACGCACCGGTGACGACGTTCGGCGTGCAGACCGCGGCTGACTTGACCGCCGGCGACATCACCTACGCGGCGCTCGGATCTCGCTTCACCGTCTTCGAGCTGGGCACGCCGCTGGGCGAGGTGGAACTGCGCGTCCCCGGCGAGATCAACGTCGCTAACACCTTAGCGGCGATCGGCGCAGCGCGTGCCGTCGGGATCACCTTCGCGCCGATCGTGCGCGCCCTGGCGGGCTTCGGCGGCGTGCGCCGCCGCTTCGAGATCGTCGGCCGCGGCGCGCTGACCGTGATCGACGACTACGCGCACCATCCGACCGCGATCGCAGCGACGATCGCCGCGGCACGCGACTTTGCCGGCCCGGCCCCGGTGGTCGTCGCATTCCAGCCGCATCGCTACACGCGCACCGAGTACCTCAAAGCGGATTTCGCGCGCGCGCTGGCCACGGCCGATCGCGTGTTTCTGACGCCGGTCTATGCGGCCTCGGAGAAACCGATCCCCGGCGTCTCCGAACGCTCGATCGGCGAGCTGCTGGCGGCGGCCGGAACGCCGCTGACGTACGTGAGCGACGTCGAAGCGCTGCTCGAGGCAATCCCGCGCGAGGTACCGGCCGGTGCGCTGGTGCTGATGCTCGGTGCCGGTTCGATCTCCAGCGTCGCGCACCGGCTCGGGGAGCGGCTCACCGGGGCGCTGGTCCGGTGAAGCGCGTCGCCGTGCTCGACGACGACGACCGCACGGCGCTGCGCGAACGCTTTGGCGAACGCGCGCGCTTCGACGAGACGCTGGCACCGCTGACGTGGTGGAAGATCGGCGGCCCGGCCGACGCGCTGGTCGAGGTGCAGAACAGCGATGAACTGGCCGCGGTGCTGCAGCGCGTGTTCAAGCGGCGGCTGCCGATGTTCGTGCTGGGGTCGGGCTCGAATCTGCTGGTCGGCGACGGCGGCATTCGCGGTATCGTCGTGCGTCTGGAGGGCGACTTCGCCGCGCTGAAGGTGCGCGCCGACGACGACGGCGTGCTGATCGACGCCGGAGGCAGCGCATCGCTGCCCGCGCTGTGCGCGCAAGCCGCGTCGCTCGGCGCCGACGGCGTCGATGGGCTGGCCGGGATTCCGGCCACGGTCGGCGGTGCGGTGCGCATGAACGCCGGCACCGATCGCGAGATCGGGGAATTCGTCCGTTCGGTGAGCGTGCAGACGCCGGCCCGACCGGATCCGCACCCGATCGCCGTCGGCTGGCAGTATCGCCAGAGCTCGATGCCGGGCGATGCGATCGTCGCGGGCGTCACCATGCGCTTCCCGTTCGGCGATCCGGCGACGATCCGGGAGCGGCTGCAGGCGCGGCTGGTACGCCGCAAGGCGACGCAGCCGGTGGCGATCCCGAATTCCGGTTCGTGCTTCCGCAACCCCGACGGCGACCGCGCCGGACGCCTGATCGAAGCGGCGGGGGCCAAGGGCTGGCGTGAAGGCGGGGCCGAAGTCTCCGGTGTGCACGCCAACTTCATCGTCAATACCGGCAGTGCATCGGCACGCGACGTGGCCACGCTGCTGGCGCGCGTGCGGCGCGCCGTCGCCGAGCGGTTCGGGGTCGAACTGCAACTCGAGGTCCACCTGGTCGGCGAATTCTCGGAGGCAGCACCGTGCCGGGTTTGAAGGTCGCGGTGGTCATGGGCGGCCCGGGCGCCGAACGCGAGGTGTCGATCGAAAGCGGAACCTGCGTCATGCGCGCGCTCGCCGCGCTCGGCCACGACGTCCGCTCGCTCGACTTCGACAACCGCTTCGTCGATGCGCTGCGCGAAATCTCACCCGACGTCGTCTTCAACGCGCTGCACGGCGTGGGCGGCGAAGACGGCACCATTCAGGGCGTGCTGGAATGGCTGGGCATTCCGTACACGGGCAGCGGCATCGCCGCCTGCGCCGTTGCGCTCGACAAGCATCTGACGAAGAAGCTGCTCGCGGCCGAAGGTTTGCCCACGCCGGCTTGGGACGTGTTCGACTTGACCGGCGGTACGCTGCCGCTGCTGCCGGGTTCGTTGAACCTGCCGCTGGTCGTGAAGCCGCGCGCCAGCGGATCGAGCGCCGGTGTCGTCATCGTCCGTTCCCATGAGGCCTGGTCGAAGTCGATCATCGAGGCCGCCGAACGCACGCCGGAGATCCTGGCCGAAGAATTCGTTGCCGGGCGCGAGTTCTCGTGCGGCGTATTAGGTGAGGAGGCGTTGCCGATCGTCGAGATCGTCGCCAGCGACGAGTTCTACTCCTACGACGCAAAGTACAAGCCCGGCGGATCGCGGCATCTCGTGCCGGCGCCGATCGATCACGATCTCACCGCACGCCTGCAGACCCTGGCCTTGTCGGTGCACCGTCTGCTGGGCTTGCGCGACTACTCGCGCACCGACTTCATCGTCTCGAAGGAAGGCCGGCCGACGATCCTCGAGATCAACGCGCTCCCGGGGATGACGTCAACCAGCCTGCTGCCCGACGAAGCGCTGCAGGCCGGCGTCTCCTACGAGGCGCTGGTCGACCGGCTGGTGCACTACGCTCTCGCGCGCGGCACCGAAGCCGGCGTCCTCTCCCCGTAATCTCGAGCGCACACGACGAACCGGAGGGTGTTTCCATGGCGGTGCTTGACGAACGTGAGATCGAGCTGAAAAAGATTGCGGCGCAGTTGACCGCATCGATGCTCGACAACCACAACGGTGACTGGGATGACGCGGAGACGGCGCAAGCCTTTCGAGTCATCTCCACTGCGGTGCGCGACGCCTAACCCGTAAGGGCCGCCTCCAGCGCGGTGCCGTTGGGCGAACCCAACCCGGTGCACGCGTCCCAGCCGGTGCGCGCGGAATAGGCGCCGTTGGTTCCGCTGGTGATGTCGCGCAGCGCGCTCGGGTGCGTGTAGAGCGCCGGGTTCACGAAACCCAGCGTCGTGCCGCGATGCTGGTTCAGCAGCGCGACCAGCCCGGCCCACAGCGGCGCGACCGCGCTCGTGCCGCCGAAGATCAGGCTCTGTCCGTCGACGACGACCGCGTAGCCGGTTTGCGGGTCGGCGTCGCCGGCGACGTCGGGCACGCCGCGGCCGACGCGGCCGCCGGGATTCGCCGAGGGCGGCACGCCGGCGCCCGTTTGCCAGGTGGGCAGCGCGAAGACGTCGCTGACGCCGCCCCCGGTCGAGCCGCCGCTCGCGCCGTCGTTCCACACGGTCTCGGCGGAGATCGTCGTGCCGGAAGCCTGCACGCTGGTCCCGCCGCAGGCGAGCACGTGCGGACTCGAGGCCGGAAAATCGACGTGCGCTTTGCCGTCGGTTTCGCCGTCACTCGAACCGTTGTCGCCGGCCGCGACCATCACGGTCACGCCGAGCGTCGCGGCGTCGGCGAGCGCTGTATCGTAGTTCGTCAGCGACTGCTGCGTCCAGGTCGATTCGGCACCGCCCCAACTGATCGACACGATCGTCGGCGCGTTGGTCGTATCGTGGATCGCGGTCGTGATCGCGTCCAAAAAACCTTGGTCGGTATTGGGTGCGAAGTAGACCGCGATCTTGGCGCCGGGTGCGATCGCGCCCGCCACCTCGATGTCGAGCAGCACTTCACCGTCGGCACTGTTCGGATCGCCGGCGGGCGTGTTGGCGCCGCCGTCGACACCCACCGCGACGACGGTCGGCGGCGCGATCTTCAAGCCCTGGAAATAGGTGTTGAGATCGGCCTGTTTGTAGCCGCCGCCCAGCTCGATCAAGGCGATCGTTTGACCCTTCCCATCGAGACCGCTCGGAAAACCGTAGAGTGCCCCCAGCTGCGGCGCGGTGAACGATCCGCCCGCGGCGCGGGCTTGTCGATGGGCCCGGAAGTGCGTGCGCGCTTGCGGCCGCGAGTCCAGACCGTGCACGCCGACCACGATGCTCTTTAGCGACGACGGCACGCTCAGCGTGCCGGTGCGAACGCGGATCGTCGTGCCCGCATGATCGTAGTGGCGCAGGTGCGTGCCGAAGGCTGCGTTCATCGCGCTCACCGTACCGCGCAGCACGATGCTGCGCCGCGCGGCGTCGGCTTGGACCACCGTCAAGCCGCGTTCGCGCGCGAACGCTTCCACCGCGGCGATGTCGCTCGGCGATGCGCCGTAGCGCTGGGCGAACGCTTCCCGCGACATGCGCTTTGCCGCGTCGCTCGCCGTCACCGGCGAGGGCGGCGCTTCGCGCGGACGAACGACAACCGTGACCTCGAGCACTTCGTCGGGCGGGGCATCGCCGAGGGGTGCTGCGCCTGCCGGTGCGGCGCGCTCGGAACCCGGAATCTGAACGCGATCTTCAGCCATACGGCATCCTAGCACACCGCCGGAGGTTACGCGAAGCGCTCAGCCGACTGCGGCGTCGAGTCCCATCAGGGTTCGGATGCGATTGCGGTCGGCGGCAAGTTCCGCCGCCGGCCCGCCGTGCACGATCCGGCCGCTGTCCATCACATACGCGCGGTCCGCAATGTGCAGCGCGAGCAGCGCGTTCTGCTCGACCAGCAGAATGGCGACCCCGGTCGCCTTGAGCTCGCGCAAGATCCGGTAGACGTCCTCGACGATGAGCGGCGCGAGGCCTTGCGACGGTTCGTCGACGAGCAACAGGGTCGGATTCGATACCAGCGCGCGTCCGATCGAGAGCATCTCTTGTTCGCCGCCCGAAAGCCGTCCCGACTTGCGGCCGCGCAATTCACCGAGCTTCGGCAGCTGTTCGAGGACACGCGCGATCGTCCACGCGCCACCGCGTCCGTTTTCCGCCAGCTGCAGGTTCTCGAGGGTGGTCAAATCGCGAAACATCCGGCGCCCTTCGGGAACGTAGCCGACCCCGAGCCGCGCGACTTTATACGCCGGCCAGCGGGTGATGTCGCGCCCGCCGTAGCGCACGCGTCCCGCGCGCGGCGGCGTCAACCCGATGATGCTGCGCATCGTCGTCGTCTTGCCTGCGCCGTTGAGGCCGAGCAGCGCCACGACCTCGCCGGCGCCGACGGTCAACGAGACGTCTCGCAGGATCTGGATCTTGCCGTAATTCGTATACAGCCCCTCGACGGAGAGCAGCGGCTCAGACACGCTCGAGTACCTCACTGCCCAAATACGCGCGGCGGACGGCATCGTCGCGCGCGATCTCTTGCGGGCTGCCCTCGGCCAACAGTTTGCCGCGATCCAGGACGGTGATGCGGTCGGCGAGCGCCAGTACGACGCGCATGTTGTGCTCGACGAAGAAGACCGTCAGCCCCAGCCGCTGCCGCAGATCGCGGATCACGGCCATGATGCGATCGGTCTCGGCTTCCGCCAGTCCCGCCATCGGCTCGTCGAGCAGCACCAAGACCGGTTCGGTCGACAGGCTCATCGCGATCTCGCACAAGCGCTGCGAACCGTGCGCGAGCTCCGCCACCAGCCGTCCGCGGTGCGCGGCCAGGTTCACGAAGCCGAGCAATTCGTCGACGCGGGCGTCGACCGCGGCCGCCGCGGCACCGCGCGGCGCCCGCAGCTGGAAGGCTTGTTTGGCATGTGCGCGCACGCCGAGCCGAATGTTCTCGTCAACGGTGAGTTCGGGAAACACGCTCGGCGTTTGAAATGTCCGTCCCATCCCCATCACGATGCGCCGCCAATTCAGCGTGCGGGTCACGTCGGTGCCGCGGAACGTCACCCGCCCGTGGTCCGGAAACGTGAAACCCGAGATCGCGTTGAAGAAGGTCGTCTTGCCGGCGCCGTTGGGGCCGATCAGCGCGTGGATCGTCCCTTCGCGGACGGCAACCGAGACGTTGTCGACCGCGCGCACGCCGCCGAAGGCCTTGGTGATATCGGTCGCTTCGAGCATCGTCGCCTCAGACACCGCGGCCCACCTCGATCGGCGCGCTGACGTCGAAGGCTTCATTGGAGGCGGCATCCTCCGGGTCGTCCGAGGCGATGCGGCGGAGCGCACTGATCGATCCAACGATGCCGCGTGGGAAGCCGAGCACGCACGCGACGAACAGCGCGCCCAAGAAGATCTGCCACAGCGGCGTGATTGTCGAGATGATGTCCTTGCCGATTACGTAGATCAGCGCGCCGATCAGCGAGCCCCAGATCGTCCCTGCACCGCCCAGGATCATCATCAGCACGAAGTTGCCCGACTGATGCCAGTCCAGTTCGAGCGGGTACGCGAAGTTGATCAAGAGGCCGAACAGTGCGCCGCTCACGCCCGCCATCAGTGCCGAGATCAGCAGCGCGACGAAGATGAAGCGGTCGGTGTCGAGCCCGAGATACCGCACCCGCGCCTCGTTCTGGCGAATCGCGATCAGCGTGCGCCCGAACGGCGAGCGGACGACGGCCCGGAACGCGATCATCGCGACGACGAACACCACCAGCGAGATGTAATAGAATTGAACCTGATTGATCGAAACCTGCGCGATGCCCGGGCCGAAGGGGGGCCGCGGAAAGTTCATCCCGTCTTCACCGCCGGTGACATCGGTATAGCGGTAGGCGATGAAGTAGAAGACTTGCCCGAACGCGATGGACAGGAGTCCGAAGTAGATGCCGCGCCGCCGCAGCAGGAACGGCCCCAGCAGCAGCGCGCCGGCAACGGCAGCCACGGCTCCCGCGAGGACGGCCGTCACGAAGTCCACATGCAGGTACGTGACCGTTAGCGCCGCGCCGTAGGCGCCTAAGCCGAAGTACGCGGCGTTGCCGAAAGCCGGTAACCCCGTGTACCCCAGCAGCAAGTTCACGCTCAGAACCGCGAGTGTGGTGACCAGGACTTCGCTGAGGATCGAGAGGTCGATATGGACGAGTGGAGAGATGAGCGGGCCGCATGCGAACAGGACCACGATCGCGACAAAGAGCACGAGATCCCGGCGAACCTTCACCCGAAGATACCCTCTTCACCGAACAATCCGCGCGGCCGCACCGACAGCACGATCGCCATTAGAACGTACATCGAGACTTCGCTTGCCGCCGGGATGAACAACGTCGTCATCGAGATCGCGATCCCGATCAAGAGGCCCCCGACGATGCTTCCGAAGAGGCTTCCCATTCCGCCGATGATCACCGTGACGAAGGCCGGCATCAGCAGGGCGTTTCCACTGGTCGGCGAGAGACCGAGCATCCCCGCCGCCAGCACGCCGGCGATTCCGGCTAGAAAGATACCGAGTCCGAAGTTGACGGCGTAGAGGACCTGGGTGTTGGTACCGAGCGCCGCGATCATTTCGGTGTCCTGAACCGCGGCGCGCAAGCGGAGACCGAAACGCGTCCGGGTGAGGAAAAAGGCCAGTGCGGAGATCGTGATGACGAGCACCACGACGATGAAGATCCGAAATGTCGGGAAGGTCATGAAGCCGAGACTCGCCGCACCCGATAGCGCGGCGGGCGCCGAGAACGGCACGCCGTTCGGACCCCAGATCAGACGAAAGATCTCTTCGGCCATCAATGAGAGGCCGAAGGTCATCAAGAGACTATAGAAGGGCTCGCGCCGGTAGAGCGGACGCACCAGCGTCCGCTCTACCGCGATTCCCACGATCACGGCGATGAGCGGGGCCGCAATCAACGCGAACCAGAACGACGTTCCGCGCAACACCAAGGAATAGGCGAGGTACCCCGCCAGGGTCATGAAACTTCCGTGCGCCATGTTGATGGTTCCGGTGAGGTTCATGATCAGCGAGAGCCCGATTGCAACAATCGCGTAGAACGCCCCCAGCACGAGCCCGTTGAAGAGCTGGGGCGCCAGATCGTGGAACACCGGGCGCGCTTACGGGTAGCCCTGTTTGCAGACCTTTACTTTTTCAGCGACGGTCTGCTCGACCGCTTCGGCCGCTTGAATATCGGTCACATCAAAGAGGTCGTTCTTATCGCCGGGGGTGCCTTGCGGGCGAATCTTGGCGACCCACATCGGCCACATCAACTGATGGTCCTCTTTTCGGTAGTAGGCCGGGCCGTTGAAGACCGATGTGAAACGCGTGTTCTCCATCGCATGCGCCAGTTTGACCGAGTCGGTCGTCTTGGCTTCGGCGATCGTCGCGATCAGGCGGTCTGCGGTCACGTAGCCGAAGCAGTTGCGCGCAGTCGGCGGGCTTCCATACCGTTTGATCGTGTCGGCGACGAATTGGTGCGCGACTTTATTGCCCTTACCCAGCGTTAGGTCGCTCTTGTAGTACCACTCGACGCCCCAGTACCCACCGCGTGCTTCGGGAGGAAGGCTCAGGACCGGTTCGAGTTCGACTTGAGGTCCGCCGACCGCATATTTCTTCAGCAAACCGAACTGGTTCATCTGTTTGAGACAGTTCGTATAATCGTCGCCCTGCACGAGCACCATGATGACGTCCGGTTTCGTCTCGTCGATCTTGGTCAAGTACGAACTGAAATCGGTCGTACCCAACGGCGTGAGCGCGGAGCCGACGATCTGACCGCCGATCCTGCCGAGGACATCCTTGAATCCGGTTTCAAGCGCGTGCCCAAACGCGTAGTCGGGCGTGATCAGATACCACTTCTTGCCGAACCGCTTTGCGAGGGCGTAGCCCGTCGCGTGCGTTTCCATCCAGGTGCTGTGGCATGTCCGGAACGTATTCCAGTGACAGCTCGCTCCGGTGACGGCGTCGCTGTGGCCACCCGAATCGATGAAAATGACGCCCGCCGAGGCAGATACGCCCGCGACCGCAAGCGATTCCGCGCTGTTGACGGTGCCGATCAGTCCGACGACTTTGTTCTGATCGATGAGTTCGTGCGCTTTTTTCGCGCCGACACCAGGATCGTTCTGACTGTCCTGCTTGACGAGTGCGATCTTGCGGCCCATCACGCCGCCGC
>PMOG01000273.1 GCA_003161555.1 Vulcanimicrobiota bacterium
GCTCCGGCGAGACCGAGGACACGACGATCAGCGATCTCGCGGTCGCCACGAGCGCCGGCCAGATCAAGACCGGCTCGCTCGCGCGGAGCGACCGGACCGCAAAATATAACCGCCTCATGGCCATCGCCGAAGACCTCGGCGCGGCCGTCGCGCGCTACCCCGGGAAGACGGCGTTCGCCGCGCTGTCCAAGAGCTGACCCGCGCCGCCGGGCGAAAAGAAATGACCGCGCGCCGCGACCCGGAATATCGTGTCTGCGTGGGCCTGTAGCTCAGCGGTAGAGCAGCCGGCTCATAACTGGTCGCGCGCTGGTTCGAATCCAGCCGGGCCCACGCGCAACGCTTCCTCGCACCGGCCGGTCAAAGGGACGCCGTCCCTCGACGCGCAACGGTCGGCGGTCCCCCACGGCGCCATAGTCTATCGGTTAGGACGCCGCCCTTTCAAGGCGGAGAGACGGGTTCGACTCCCGTTGGCGCTACCATAACCACGAGGGTTTTCCTTATAATTTGACCTCGCGGTTGACATTCGGTTTGCCGCGCGGTTTGGCCAGCTTCAACCGGGCACCTTTGAGCCGCGTCTCCGGCGCGTGATCGCGGATGACATCATGACCGATTTTCTTCGTGTGACTCTCCGGCGGCAGGGTCCAGCTGCGAATGTTCTCGTGCCGGGTCTGCTCGCCGTGCACGCCGAGGGCGCCCTCAACGCATTACTGCGAGCAGAATGCGCTCGAGCCTCGTCGCCGAGTGGGGCACCCGTCAAGGAATGCAGGTGCCGGGCGTACGCACGCCCGCCGAGTTTTTCGAGGCGGTGCAACGCTACGCGACGCTGCCGATTTCGCACCTGGTGCGAGGGGACGTGTTGCTTTTGGCGGGCAGCGAGTATCACTACGTGCCGCTCGACCAATTGCCGTCGCAGCTAAAGGCTCTGACGGCAGCGCGATCGGTTACCGCGCGTATCTTCACGCGCGAGGAACAAGCCCAAAATCGCTGCCAGATCGGCAACCCAGGTCTCTCTCTTCGCGTGATCATCGAGTGGATTTTGGAACGAACCGCCAACGCCTCACGTGTTCATCCTGAGTGATCCGGCTCGCCATCGCGGGTGCATACCATATAGCTGAGCGTGCGGAGTTCCGTGGCCGTTTTATCGCGTTGGGTCGCGACGGTACCGCACCTTAGGATGTGACCGAGAAAAACGCCGCTGGTTTAGGACAGCGCGTCGCTGGGAATAACACCAAGTGATTCACAAACAATCGGCCGGTGGCGCAGCCGCTTGATCCAGCATCGCAGCATGCAGGCGCGATCAGCGAACGAGAATCACGGCTAGTGCGAGTGCAAAATGAAAACGTTACCGAGCCTACAGTCGCCATCGAGCTTTCCCGTTTTCCACGTGCTTTTCGAAGCTGGCAGAAATAACGATTTTGAAGCGATGGCTGACACCATCGCCGATGACTGTGAATGGGTTCTCATGCCGAACATGCAGAGCTTCAAGGGCAAGAAGGCTGTCGTCGAACTATGCAAATCCGGCAAACTCGCTTCGGATAAAGAGCCAGAGATTCTTTTCGATGTGGCCACCCCGACATGGGGAGTATTTGAGTATATGAACCGAGGCACAATAACCAAAGAGTTGGGCGCCTTCGCTGAACTATCGGGTTGGCAGTTCCCTGCCGATCCGAACTCTCTCATAGGCCGTCAGTATGCGGTGCCCGTCTGCTTCGTGTACCACCTCAATGAAGCCGGAAAGATCTTCCTCCTTCATGAGTACCTTGATCTGGGCAGCCTAATGAAGCAGTTCAATTGACATGTCGAATACGGAAACAGTGCACCGCTATTGGCGCGCTTGGACGGAGCACAAGTTGGCCGACATACTGTCGCTATTGTCCACGGACTTCGTTTCTCGAAGTTCGCTGAGCCAAGGGCAGCCCGTCGGAAAAGCGATGATTGCCCAAGGATTTCAGATATTTGATAAGGCGCTTCCGAACTTGAAGGAAGACGTTGTCAGCACACTCGCGGACGGCGATCGAGTCGTTTGCGAAGTCGTCGAGACGGCTACGTTTAGCGGCCCTATGGAATTGCCGTCAGGTGTCGTCGGACCCACGAATCGGTCGTACACCTTGCCCGTCGCTTCGTTCTTCCGCCTGGACGCGGAAGGGTTGATTGCGGAACAGCGGACGTATTGGGATACAGCTGAGTGGGCTCGACAAATCGGTATCGATCCGTCGCTGTTTGCCCCGAAACCAAGAGCATCGACGCATGCCGCTTAAGACGTTAGCTGCGAACGGTGGACCGAAGGCAAATCAAGAATCACAACGAGAAGGATAAGATGATCGCGCATCCCGCTCCGGTGTCCCCGCCTACTGGTCCCGGCCAGCAGCCCGATCTCGTCCAGGCATTCACCGCCGCATTCACGACCGATGACGTAGAGGGCTTTTACGAGCTGATCGCTCCCGACGCCGAGTGGATCATCATGGCGACCGGTGAAACGTTTCGCGGACCCGACCAAATCAGGGACCTGGCGACGCGATCCATCGCCGCGCGTGACCATCCAGCGGGGATGGGCATCAAACCCTTCAACATCTTCACCAATGCCGACGGGACGAGACTCTGCTGGGAGTACGTGCACACGGCAATCGTCACGGATAAGTGGCCGTCGTCGACCAACCGGCCACCCATAGGCACGACGATTGGCCTCCCCATCATCTTGAGTTGCGAGATTCGCGCGGGCAAGATCATCAAGGCTCGGGAGTACTTCGATATGTGGGGCCTCGTCGACCCGGGCAACCCGCACCATCTCTACTCGTAGCCGGTCGGATCGTGAAATGATCGCGAATCCAGAACCAAACCTCGATCTATAAGCGCTTGCTGCTGCGACTAGCACCCCAAAAGCCGCGACAACAATGGGCCGCGATTTTCTGAGCCACGCCCGGGATGCCGTGAGTCTTCAACTCAAACTTCGACTACAAACTCGTTCGAGGTATGTGCGCTGGTGCTTACGGCGCTCGTCTGGCCGAGGTCCCCCCACCCCTCATTCTTTTTCTCGTAGAACCTCTGCCAATCGACCGCCAATTGTCCTTCGCCTTAACTTCCAAATATTCGAAGAGGGTATCAGATGGATTCCGTCCGTTCGGAAATCCAGTCGATTATCACGGCGATGGAGAGCCCGATGTTGCCGATCTGACAATGGTTCTGCGCCTGTTCCTCGCGCGTGAAGAGTCGCGCGGAGACCGATCGCGCCCCGGTCAACGCAGCGAGCTGCTGAGGGAGTTGGCTAAGAGGCACGTAATGGTCCTCGCTGCCCGCCATCAGCAATACGTCTTGTCTGACCAGGTCCGAAACGGGTAACGTCGTGTAGCGCCGCACCGCCTCGAAAAACTTGGCCGGCGTGCGCACGCCCTGCACATGCATCCCTTGCAACTCGTCGGCGAGTTTCCGCATGCACCTGCAGCTGCAACGCTCTACGTGCTCGACGTCCTGGCAGCGGGACTAATTCTCGACGCTTGCTGGTTCTACGCGATGCTTGCAGGGTTGCTATCACCAGAGCTCTCACCGGAGATAGTTCGCGCGATAAATGTTCGCGTCTCCGTCGTTTCAGTAATCCTGATTGCAGCCGCGTGCATATCGCCGTTCATCCCACATCTTGCGATCGGCGTGATGTTGGCAGCGATGTTGTCATACGTTATCGTTACCGCCGGGATGCGTCTCCTGGTCGATTAAGAGTAGTCCAACGGTAGATATGGTCCCTAATCGACTTTTTGCTTGTGATCGCAGTGGTTCTCTTGGTCTTCAATCTTATCACCCGGCGCGCCGTGTTCCTCGCGCGGCAGAATCCCGAGGCGCGCGCTCTGCTTGCCACATTCTCGGATGCCCTGGCCCATGCTTTGCGGACCATGCTCCGACGCCTTATTGGCAACGAGCCGCGCCTCGGCGAACGGATCGACGTCTCCTCGATGAACGCGATTGGGCGTCGCTTGTATGAGCGCATAGTCGGCCCTGTGAAGCTTGCGTCGCACGAAGCGATTCTGTAGTCTCTGCGCGGTGCAGCGGCGGCTACCCCCGGCAACACGTTGTCCGAACGCTTCGTGCTCGCCGAATGGGAGCACGTCGTCGACGCATGGCAAGTGACGTCCTGGGAGGCATATCGTGACGTCCCACGCCTCGGGCGCAAGACGCGGCTTCCCGAAAAGGCACGTATGGTGCTTTGGTCGATCTCCGATAAAGTCCAGGCAGTCGCGGTTTGCTGACGGAGGTTGGTCTCTTCGCTCAGCTCGCGGAAAGGGTCGCGCAAAGCAAACACCCGGCGTTCGAATACGCGGTCATCGACGAGAGCCAGGACGTCAGCGTCTCCGAACTACGCTTTCTTGCCGCGCTCGGTTCGAACCGGCCGAATGCCTTGTTCTTCACGGGCGATATTGGCCAGCGAATTTTTCAGCCACTTAGGCAGCACGGGGCGGTAGGCGGGACTTACCGTACTTGCCAGACCAAAGCTCCCAATACGACAACGACGAGAACGACGGCCAAAGCGTATCCGAGCACCGAAATGCGACGACCGAGCTGCGTCGGTTGATGGCCGATGCCAAGGTACCCCATGGCGGCTCCGCGTGAGAGAGCCTGACGCAGGCGTTCCTTCATGGTGGGATCATTGTACCACAATCAGCCTTTGTGGTTGCGGACTCTCGCGGTGTGGAGGAGCCATATTACGACGAATGGCGCAGCAGCCAGGCACACGGCGCCAATACTGGCTGATTCCCTTTACGGCAGTACCGCCAGCGTTACCTCATTCGACGTAACCGTCGGAAACCAATGCGGAGAATACGGCGGCTTGTCCCTACGCGTTGGTTCGGAAAACGGATCGCGCGGATGCTTTGAAGTTTTACCACTGCCATGATCTTTTCGCCGACGTGAATGTATTGCGGCAGCGACAGGGCGATGACGAGATCTCCTGCGATTGGTCGGTGCACGTCGAAGGTGTACGCCTTCTCACGGCGCTTTAGCCGTTGCCGGGGCATGATGTCTTCGGCTCCTCGGGCCCTGAATCGAAAGATTCTGTAGCGGTCAAGCAAGAATGCGAGGAGCGGCGGCAGATGCAGGGCTTCCCGCCCTAGGGCGGTCGCGCCGTTAGTTCGAGACGGTGACGACGTGGCGCACAAGCGCGGTGTCGTTAATAGAGGCAAGCATTGCGGCAGCGAGGTCTGCGCGAGTGATGCGCCAGGCGCCCGGAAGCGGCATGTCGATCGCCGTGCGGTATTTCCCAGTGGCGGGGCGGTCAGTGAGTTGCGGCGGGCGGAAGACCGTCCAGTCGCAGTCGCTCGCGGCGAGGATCGCTTCCATGCGCTTCATGTCTTCATAGGCGGCACCGAAGAAGCGATAGAGTATCGGGAAGATGACGTGCTCGGCGAGGCCGTGGGCTGCGCCGACCGGCATGGCGGAGATCGCGATGAAACGGCGTACTCCCTCGTCGCCAATCGCGGCAAGAATGTTCGTCACGCCCGCTGAGTAAACGGTTGTCGCTTCGTTCAGTTTGCGTGTGCCCAGCGCGGAGAGGACGGCGTCTGCTCCGCGAATGACCGAGGAGATGGAGGCGCGGTCGGTTACGTCGGCGGCGATGAGTTCAATGTTTGCTCCTGCGCGCGCGAGCGTTTCCGTGTGGCGCGCGACGGCCGCGACCGCGTAGCCGGCGGATGCTGATTGGCGGACGAGTTCGCGACCGGTGCCCCCGGTCGCTCCGAAGATTACGATTCGCATAATGGGCCCTTCGACAAGCTCAGGGTGAGATTACGTTCGTGTACCTAGACGGAATTGCTGCGGCCGTGAGATACGCAGCTAAGCTGACGATACCCATGATCGCCGTAGCGGTGGTGAGCGCCGGCACGATGCCGACCCTCAATTGACGCGATGAATCAATCGGCCCTGGAGTAGCTTCCCTGCCCGGGATAAGACGCAGTCGGCCGCCCTGTTGACGCCAGCACCCACCAGGGATCGCGTGGCACCGTTATGGCACGGACGCTCCGCTACGCGCCAGCAAAAGGCGGTACAGGACGACACAGCGATGAGGCACAAAGTCGCACGGGAGAAGCCCTCTTGGCATCTCCCGTCACTCGGCGTCACCGTCGCCTTCGGATTCGACTCCCGTTGGCGCTACCAATAGACCGCGTAACCACGCTCGGCAATAGGACGACGTTGGAAGAAACATTTCACGCTGACTGCGGCGGACCGTACGAACTGCAGGATCAGCACACCGTCTCCTGCTACGAAGCCGAGCCGACGAGCGGGGCCGATTTGGCCGTGATGGCGTTCCTGCGCGCGCGCCCGGAGTTCTATGCCGGCAAACGCCTGCTGCACGTCGGCGTGGGAAACAGCGAGTTTCCGCTGGCATTCGTCCGGGGTCTGGGAGCGTACGTCGGACTCACCATCAGCCTTCCGGAGCTCGCTCAATTCCAGGCTCGCCTCGCTGGAAGACCCAACGCCGCCGCGATGCTGATGAACAAGTACGATCCCGACGCGTACGGCAAACTGACCGGCGACTTCGACATCATCGTGGACACGCTGCTGAAGTCCATGGCGTGCTGCGAGAAGCATTTTTGTGGAATGATGGAGTTTTTCGCCGCAAAGTTGAGGCAAGGCGGCGCGTTGGTTACAACAGAGAGCGGTGTGCTGTGGGGTTGGCGCGGGAACACGCTCCGCGGCTACACGCCCGGCGCCCAGACGGCGCCGTCCATCGCGCAACACCGCGTGCTGGGGGTGGATGGGCTGCGTCTGTTCGCCGAACGGCTCTCCTTGAGCATGAGCTCCGCGGAGGTCGCCGTGCCCGGCGCCGATCCGCCGACCAGCGATCGGATATTCATTCTAAAGAAGACGTAGCCGGGCGCATTTGCGGTGCGGAGCCAAATGGATTCATGGATTTTTGATGACAAAGCCTGATCCGGTGCCTTTGCCGATGGCGAACGCCCCGCGCCTTCCTTTCCAGGATCAGCGTGCTTGGTTCGCGCTGCCGGCCCTGTTGCTGGCGCTGAGTTCCGTAGCACAGGGCGCCCAAGTCAGTGGACGCGTGGACTTGCACGGTGCCCCGCGATCTGTGACCGCATTGGGGGTCACACTTCGAAGAATCGGCTCGACGGGCTCACTGCCTTCGCAAGAAGCACCGCGAACGCATCCCGCTGCCGATGGGCGGTTTCGGTTTACACAGGTCTCGCCCGACATGTACGTCCTCGAGGTAGACGGGGCGGGGATTCTGAGTGCGCAGTGGGGCGCGCAGGGACCGCAGCTCGCGGGGCAGGCACTGATCGTTCATTCCGGCGACGACGTGCAAGGACTTCGCGTGCCCGTGCTCTCCCGTCCCGTCCTCTGCGGGCGCGTATTCGGCACGGACGGGCGGCCGGTTCCTGGGGCTAATGTCACCGCTTGGCGTACAGCGCCGAATCGTGGAATGTGGACGTCGGCGGCAGATTCGGACGGCGTCAGCGACGGGGGCGGCATCGCTTCCGATGACTTCGGCCGCTACCGTCTCGAGAATCTCAGTACGGGCAACTACATTTTGGGAGCCGACATTTCTGATTCCCCAACTGGAGTTCCCAGCCGCGATCCGTCTGCCGGATTTTGGAACGACGCCGCTGACATCCGCAATGCGACGCCGATTGAGCTGTTAGCGAACGGCGAGCCCGACAACTGTTCGTACGACGTGCGTTTGCAGCCGATACCAAAACCGTATGAAGGTCCGCGATATCGGGTTGAAGGCGTACTCGGTTCCGGGGTCTCAACGCTGGGTTCGCGCAGATTGCAATGGGGACTGTCATCGATCGGCACCGAACGCCCGGAAACATCGGCGACGCTCGCTTTCGACCCGGCGAAGCCGTCCTTTGTGTTCAAGGATGTCCCGCCCGGGAGGTATCAGCTTACACTTGCGCCGCCACCGCTTCAAGTTTTCTCCGGCCCATGTTATCCGTTCGCGCGTACGGAAGTCAGCCAGGAGATCGTCGTCAGCGCAGATGTGCTGGGGATTTATGCGTTGCTTCGACCGGTCGCCTGGATAAGGGGCAAGGTTGAAGAGGTTCAGAGCGCGCGGGACGCGCAGGGATGGCGCGACCCTGGGCAGTCATATTGGGTAAGCCTCCGGGTGAACTACTTGTGTGTCAATAGGAACTCCGAGCGCGACGGGTCCTTCGTAATCCGCGGTCTGGACCCCGGCACAGATGACATCGGCGTATCCATTCCCGTGGACGGTGCGTACACTTCACGATTCGAATTGAACGGTGAAACGGCTCCCGATGGCGTTCTGCATTTGAAACCGGGGGAAAACATCCTCAAGGTTATCGAGCGCTTCGATTCCGGGACGGTCGACGCGCGAATCGAGGCAAACTCGCTCGACGGATTGCCCGAACGCGACGAACAGGTCTTTCTCCTTGATGAACTCGGCAGACGCTCCAATATAAACCCCGCGGTCGGAAACGGTAAGTTCAAATGCCAGCTGCCGCCGGGAAAATACACCGCCGTCGCGGGCATGAACGAAGAGCTAAACTGGAGCTGGACCGGGTCGAAATGGGACGACGAGCGCGTCCTCAAGGCGATGGCGGCGCTCGGTACGGCCTTTGTCATCAAGCCCGGAGAGACGACGGCACTGACCCTGCTCGACCGCACGGTGGAGATTCAAAACATGGATGCACAACTGGGGCTGCCAATCGATCACCGTTGACGTCGCCTGCTTCGACCGAGGCGAACTGAACGCTAGTCGCTGAGTTTGCTGGCGAGGTAGAGGCGGGTCATCGCGCGCAGCTCGGCGATGACGCCGGCATCCCGTTCGGGGTCGAGCGATTTCATTGCCTTCATGTTCTGCAGCAGGATGACGGCCATGTCTTCCGCCTCGCCGGCGCTCAGCCGCGTCTCGCGCAGCTGCAGCGTGCGAATGATGTTCCGGAGCATACCGTCGTGGAATTCGTCGCGCAGGGCGTTGGCGTCCGGACGCGAGTCGAGCAGGGCAACGATGGCTTTGGTCTCGCCGCGCAGTGCCGCTAGGCCGTCGAGAAGGGCATCCGCGAACGCCTCGGTCGTCGATGATCGGCGGCCGTCGATGGTGGCGAAGGCTCCGCTGATGAGTTCGCTGTAGCGCCGCATCAAGGCGTCGGCCAGGGCGTCCTTGCTCGGAAAGAACCGGTACAGCGATCCGATCGGCGCCGCGGCGCGCGCCGCGATCTCGGCCATCGTGGCTGCTTCGAAGCCGCGCTCGGCGATCACGTCGGCGCCGGCCTGCAGCAGCGCCGCGACGCGCAGCTTGCCCGGCCGGCGTTGCGGCTCGAGAGCGGTGCGCGTTCGGACGGGCGCTGATCCTGACGAAGCCATCTTCTTAAGAACGTATCCTACACGAGGCCGGCGTCAAAAATCTTCCGGCGAGGGGCGCAACCCTCTTGAAGTTGAGGGTATCCTCAAGTATCATGATTGAGGATATGCTCACGTATCAAGCTGGGACCTCCCTTAGCGACCCCTTCGGGGACCTCCTCGCCGCCGATCTGGACGACGATGCCCGCGCGTGCTACGAGCGCACCGCCTCGGACATCGCCGTCGTCGCCGCTGGGGCTGACCAACCGCTTGCTTCCGTCCGCGCCATGCGCACGCTGCTGGCCGCGATGGCGGCGGCGCCGGCGCTGCGGCCCGGCTCCTGGCGGCGGCTGCACCGCGACATCTGCACGCTGCTGTCCGGCGCCCGGGTCGAGACCGTGCCGGACCCCGTGCGGCCGGAATTCGTCCGGGCGCTCGGGCGCTTGCGTCAGTTCCTCGCCGAAAACACCGACCTCCGCGACGGGTTTGGGGTCGACGGCTTCAGCCGTTGCGGATTCGAACAAGTCGGAGCGTAAGGAATGCCTGCGTCACGCGCAGCGTGGGGCGGGCGGCGAGACGTCACTGAGCGCGGACTGCGTTTGGTTCTGATCGTCGCCGCCACCATGCTCGCGGCGCTGATGCAGACGCTGGACTCGACGATCACCAACGTCGCGCTGCCGAGCATTCAAGGAAACTTGGGCGCCAGCCAGGACCAGGGGACTTGGGTGATCACCGGCTACATGATCGCCGCGCTGGTCGTCATCCCGCTCACGCCGTGGCTGCAAGGCCGCTTTGGGCGCAAGGGATATTTTCTGACCTCGATCGCCGGCTTCACGGCCGCGTCGATGCTGTGCGCCTGGTCGGTGAATCTGGATCAGCTGGTCGTCGCGCGGATCGTGCAGGGCGCCTTCGGTGGCGGACTCTTGGCGACGTCGCAATCGATTCTGCGCGATTCGTTCGCACCGAAATACCTCGGCCTCAGTCAGGGGATCTTCGCGATCGGCGCGGTCATGGGCCCGGCGCTCGGGCCGCCGCTGGGCGGCATTTTGGTCGACAACCTGTCGTGGAACTGGGCTTTCGAGATCAACCTGCTGCCCGGTACGGTCGCGTTCGTACTGCTCTTTCTGCTCTTGCGCGATCCCGACCCCAAGCACACGCTGCCGGTCGACCTAGCCGGCCTGGGCCTGCTGGCCGTGGCAGTCGGAACGCTACAATACGTGCTGACCGAAGGCGAGCGTCACGACTGGCTCGCCGATCAATCCATCGCCGTGAGCACCGCCGTCTGCGCGCTCACCTTCGCCGGCTTCGTGTGGTGGGAACTCGTCGCGGCGAAAAGCCCGATCGTCGACTTGCGCATCTTGGCGAATCGCAGCGTGGCCGCGGGAGCTCTCCTTTCCGCAGTGATCGGCGTCGCGGCGTTGGGGTCGTCCTACACGCTGCCGCAGCTCACGCAAGGGCCGCTCGGCTTCACGCCGTCGCTGAGCGGTTTGCTCTTCCTGGTGCGCGCGATCCCGATCATGCTCGTCACCCTGCCGCTCGTCTTCCTGGCGTCGAAAGTCGATACGCGAATGTTGGTGGCCTTCGGCTTTCTCGTTCTTGCGCTCTCCAGTGCGCTGCTGGGCTCCGCGACGACGTCCGACTCCTCGTTCGGCACCTTCGTCGTGCCGCTGGTCCTGTCGGGAATCGGCATCGTCACGCTGTACATCCCGCTTTCGATCGCCGTTCTGCGCGCGACGACGCCCGCTCAAGGCGCGAAGGCGAGCGCCTTCCTGAGTCTTGGTCTGCAGCTCGGCGGCTCAGCCGGGGTCGCGCTGCTGACGGTCTTCGTTGACCGACGTGAGGCGTTTCACTCCACGATCTTGGCGGGAACCGCGACGCTGAGCAACCTGAACGTGCGCGGTTTTCTCGGCACCACGGCCCAGCTCGCAAACCTGATCACGACGCAGTCGACCGTGCTCTCGTACGCCGATGCAACGTATTTCATCGGAATCCTGAGCGTGCTGTGCATCCCGCTCGTCTTACTGTTGCGGCGGCCCAAGACGGTAGCCCGGGCAGTCGAAATCGCCGAATGATCGATTGATCGCCTTGGTTGAAGGACCGCGCGATGCAGGGCACAACGAGCGGACGTATGTATGTACGGCGGGCCGGACCGATTCTCGCGTGCGCCCTCACCTTGAGCGCGTGCGGAGGCGGCGGCACCAGCAGCCCGGCCCCATCATCGTCGGCGCTCGTGGCGGGCCGGGTGGTGCTCACGATCGCGCAGACGTCGGGCGCGGCCGCGGCACGCAAGCCCCAATACATCTCCCCCTCCGCGGTGTCGGTCTCGATCGTCGTCAACGGCGGCGCACCGACGATCGCCGATATCAGCGCGACCTCACCGGATTGCACCACCAGCGGTCAATCGCGCGTGTGCACGATTCCCTTGCAGGCGCCGGTCGGGAACGACACCTTCACCTTCAATCAATACGACGGCGCAAATGCGACCGGGCATCTCCTCGGTTCGGGTACCGCGACCGCGACGGTCGTGGCGGGACAGGCGTTCCAGATTGCAGCGACGCTGAACGGAACGGTAGCGAGCATCACGCTGTCCATTGGCGCGCTACCGCCGGCCGGCGCTCCGGGAACCGCCGCGCTGACGGTCACGGCGAAGGATGCCGCCGGAGACACCATCGTCGGACCCGGAAATTACACGACGCCCATCACACTGAGCGTCGTCGATCCGACCGGCCAGACCTCGCTCTCCACAAGCACGATCACCGCGCCGTCTGCGACGCCGGTCACGATCAACTACGCCGGAGGTCTGGGTGTCAACGCGACGATCACCGGCAGTGCCGCAGGTGCGACGCCGGGCTCGGTCGTGTTCGCACCGACGGGCGGCGGCCTCAATCTCTATGTCAGCGAGTTTGGTAACACCTCGATTACCGTCACGCCCGCGAGCGCCAGCGGGAACGCCGCTCCGGCCCGTACGATAGCCGGCAGCAATACCCAACTCTCCCAAAACTACGACCTCGCGGTGGACGGCAGCGGCAATACCTATGTCTCGAACCTGCGCGGCGGCGCAATCACCGTGTACGCTTCGGGAGCGAACGGCAACGTTGCGCCGATCAGAACGCTTTCAGGACCCGCGACGGGCGTGAGCGGCGCGCTCGGGCTCGCCATCGACGGCAGCGGGAACCTCGTCGAGGACAACTTCTTCGCCAGCTCCGTCAACGTGTTTGCGCCGGGCGCCAACGGAAATGCGACCCCGATCCGCACGCTATCCGGCGGCAACACCAACCTCTCCGCCGTCTACGGGATCACGCTGGACACAGCCGGCAACCTCTACGTCGTCGACAACAACTCGCAGTTCGGCGGTACCGACGCGGTCACCGTATACGCGGCAGGCTTCAGCGGCAACGTGGCGCCGACGCAGACGATCACCGGGTCGAACACGGGCATGTCGGGTGCGGCCTTCGTCGCCGTCGACGCGGGCGGACGGATCTACGTCACCAACGTGACCGCGAACTCGGTGACGGTGTATGCCGCGGGTGCGAATGGGAACGCTGCGCCCGTCGCCACCATCGCCGGGGCCAACACGACGCTCGTGAAACCGGGCGGCATCGTCATCGACGCCAGCGGCACGATCTACGTCGGTAACGACGCGGGCAACGGGAACGACGCGATCGTCGTGTTCGCTGCTGGTGCGAACGGGAACGTCGCGCCGCTGCGAACGATCCGCGGTGCAACGACGGGTCTTAGCTTCCCCTACGGGATGAAGCTGGCGCCGTAGACTCGGGCGAAGGCCAACGCTGCCGGCTAAAGGCGTCCTCGATCTCGCGGTTGAGCGGGAGGTCGAAAAACGCTTCGCGCTCGCCGTCGTCGGAGAGCACGGCCGCCCGTGCGTGTAAGATGCCGTGGGCGAGCTCGAGCAGCGCCGGCCATTCCGCATCGCGGCCGGCGCCGCGATAGACGCGCGCCGCGATCCAGTACAGATACTGCGGCCACAGGGAGACGTCGTCGGCCGCACCCTGCGCCCCCGCCAGAACCTCGGCCACACAATCGCATGCGGCCTGCGTCTGGCCGTTCAAGAAATACGCCAGGGCAAGGTCGGCCAGATCGTTGACGCGGTCGCTCAGGCGGCCCGTCTCCAGCTGGCGGCTCAGGCCCTGCTGCATGTACTCGATCGCGATCGCTAACTCACCCAGATCGCGCTCCGCCGCGCCGAGGTTCGCCAGCGCTTCGGCTTCATAGACGGCGTGTTTCATTTTTTTTGCGAGCTCGAGCGCGAGCTGCGCGTCGGCCTTCGCTTCGACCGCGTTCCCCATGCGCAGCCGAAGGCACGACAGATTGATCGCGCACACCGTTTGGCCGCGGAGATCGTGCATCGTCCGAAACAGCTCCGCCGACCGCTCGAACTCGTGAATGGCGCGGTCGAGGACGCCGATACGGCAGGAAATCAACCCGATGTTCAGGACTGCGACTGCCAGGCCCTGACGCTTGCCGATCGATTCGAAGATCGCCGCAGCCGCGAGGTTCTGCTCGCGGGCTTCGTTGTGACGGCCAAGCCGCGCCAGGGCGGTCGCGGTACGCGCCAAGGCATCGGCCTCGCCTTCGGGGTCGCCCAACGCGACGTACAACTCGCGGGCCGTTTTCGCCAGTGCCATGCAGCCGCCGAGGTCGTGCAGCATCAGCGCGGAGCTGGAGGCAGCGAAGAGCGTGTCGGCGACGAGCCGCGGGTTCCCTTGCGCCTCGGCTAGGGCCTGGGCGCTGGCGAGGTGCTCCCGCGCGGTGCCCAGCGAGCCGCGGTGCGTGGCGGTCGAAACGAGGAGACAAAGATCGGCGACTTGTCCGGCGATATCCGCCAGTGCGACGTGGACCGCAAGCGCCGCGCGCCCGGCCTCTTCGGCTTCGTCGAACCGGTTCACTAGCGCGTAGTAATCGGCCGTGCACGCGAACAGGCGACCGCGCCATTCGGCGCTATCGAGCCGTTGCACGACCTGCCCGAGCGCAGCGATGAACGCGCGTTCCTCGTCGCGCGAGCCGAGCGAGCGCGCGAGCAGAATCTTGCGGTAGAGCACCTCGGCTCCGAGTGAATCGTCCGACTCCGCAAGCCGTTCGAGTTCGTCGATGTCGGCTCGCTGCGCGCTCCGATTCCCGGTCCTGCGATGGATCGCCTCACGCAGGATCAGAACATCCCACCGCAGCTGGGGCGTAATCGCAGCCTCTCCCGTTCGTGCGAGAAGCGTCAGCGCTTCATCGTGCGCGTGGAGGGATTCGGCGTGACGCGCGGCGCGCACGAAGTACGGTACGGCACGAAGCGCGTCGTCGCCGAGCTCGAAGTGCCGCGCGATTTCGCCCGCGACTGCGTCGGGCGCGTTCGTTGGGAGCGCTTCGAATGCGCGCGCAATGCGGCGGTGCCAAACGCGACGTGTCGAAGCATCCAGGCTGTCGTAGACGGCCGCGCGCACCAGATGATGTGTGAAGATGTAATCGAAGCCAAGGCGGCGCCCGGCCGCACGAATCAAATGGCGAGCCAGCAATTCGTCGAGCGCCTCGAGCAGCGCGCGCTCGTCCCAGCCCGTGATGTCGCGTGCGACGTCGATATCGAACGCCGGCCCGATGACGGCGACGATGTCGAGCAGCGACCGCGTGGTCGCCGTCAAGCGCGCGACGCGTCCGGCGATGACGGTTTGGAGGGTCGCCGGCAGCGCCGAGGGCTCCGGTGACTCGGCGACCTCCCGGATCAGCTCGCTCAAGAAGAGCGGGCTGCCTTCGCTGGCCGTCCACAGCCGTTTCGCCGTGTTGGCGGCGTCATTGTCGCCCATGACCGCGGCCACGATTTCGGCAACGCTCTCCAATCGCAACCCAGCGACCGCAACGTGCTGTGCGAGAGCGTCCTGCTGGAGGCTGCGCCGCGCACTGCGAAGCGAACGCGACGCCTCGTCGTCGCGATAGGTCGCCACCAAGAGGACGGGATGCTGGTGGATGCGACGCGCGAGGAACTCCAGCGCCGACACCGTCGCGGTGCCCGCCCAATGCAAATCCTCGAGCACGACCACGAGCGGCCGCGCGCGGGCGAGACCGGCCAGGCAGGCCGAGAGTGCTTCGAGGAGCCGGCTGTGTTCGCGCTCCGGATCGACGGCGCTCAGCGGCGGAAGGTCGGTGCGGCGGCCGCCGAGTTCGGGGACGAGCTGACGTAAGGCAGACAGTTCCAGCGGCTTGACCTCGACGGCGGCCAGGAATCCCAATGCCCCCCGCAAGGCTTCGATGATGGCCTGATACGGCGTGCTTTCCGGAGAAGCCGTCGTGCCCCACAACACACGGCCGCCTTCGGCCTCGGTGCGCACGATGAACTCACTAACTAGTCGTGTTTTCCCGATCCCCGCCTCACCCGCCACGAGTACGACGCTGCCCCTGCCGCGTGCCGCGCGGCTCCACAGCACGCGCAGCTGCTCCATTTCGACGGCGCGTCCGGCGAACGGCAGCACGATGCGTGAGGGCTCACGATCGAGCTCGACCTCGCGCCCCGCAGTTGCCAAGCCGGCGTTGTGCACGATCGCGTCGCGCAGCGCCATCGTCTCGGGCATCGGATCTACGTCGATCTCGGCGCGTAGACGGCGAATGAAGTGATCGTAGGTTTGCAGCGCTCCCGCCCGGTCGCCGTTTTCGTACCGCACCGCGATCAGCTGGCGCAGTGCGTCCTCGCGCAAGGGGTCGACGGCAAGAATGCGCTGGGCATAGTCGATGCCGTCGGCGAAACGGCGCGCGGAGCGACTCTCGAGCACGAGCTCCTCGAGGGTGCGAAGATAGAGTGTGCGCAGGCGCTCGCGCGGAAAGACCAGCCACTCGTCGTAGAAATTCTCGAGTAAGTCGCCGGCGTAGAGCTTCACCGCTTCGGCGCGGCCGGCCGGGCTTGCGAGCAGCCGCTCGAACTCGTCGACGTCGAACCGGCACTGTGCTTCGGCGTTCCACTGCACCGTGTCGGAGTCGGTCAGCAGCCAGGGAACGGGCGCCTGCGGCAATGCCTGCTGCAGATGGTGGAGATGACGCCGCAGATTGGCGCGAGCGGTCTCTTCCGTCTCGTCTTCCCACAGCACGAACGCCAGCGCGTCGCGCGAGAGCGCGCGGTCGCGCTGCAGCAAGAGCTGCGCCAAGAGCGGCATGGTCTTCGGGCGCGCGACGAATTTAAACGGCGCGTCGCCGAGCATAAAGCGCGGTTGGCCGAAGAGCTGGATGCGCAGCTGCTGCGTCGTGTTGGGGCCTGTCATACCACCGGTACGTAGCGGGTTTCTCAGGCGGGAAGGTCCTGGTTCTCGGGTCCGTTTCCGCTCACCCCGGAACGTCGGCTGTGGCTGATGGCGACCGCGCGACGGACCTCAGGGCTGGATTCGGTAGACCATGCTGATCCCGTCGGTAAACCAGAGCCCGCCGTCGGGGCCGGCCGTGATTCCGTACGTCGTGCTTCCGCTGTACGGGAACTCGGTGACCGTACCGCTCGGAGTGATGCGGCCGATGTGGCTGCCGGCGAATTCGGTAAACCACAAATTGCCGTCCGGACCCGTGGCGATATCCCACGGCCTGGATCCGGACGTAATCCCCGCCGAGAATTCGGTCACCGCACCGCTGGTCGTGATCTGGGTGATCCGCGTCCCGTTCCAGTCGGTCGCCCAGAGGTTCCCGTCCGGTCCGGCCGTGATATTCGCCGGGTCGTCATTGAACGGCAGCCCCCCAAATACCGACAGGGAGCCGCTGGTCGTCATCCGGCCGATCGGTCCATCGTCGAAGAAGAACCAGAGGTTGTGGTCCGGGCCGGCGGCGATATAGCCCTGGTTTTCGTTCACCCGGCTTCCGAGGGTATACTCGCTGATGGCACCGGCGGTCGTGATCCGGCCCAGCTTGTTCCCGAAACCTTCGGTGAACCACAGAGCACCGTCGGAGCCGGCGGCAATTCCCAACGTTCCGTTGCCGGGCAGCTCGGTTATCCCGCTCGAATATTCGGTGATCGTGCCGCTGGTGCTGATGCGACCGACCTGATTGAGGGCGATTTCGGTAAACCACAGCGCACCGTCCGAACCGACCGTGATCCGGTACGGCTCGGCGCCGGCCGAAAGCCCGGCCGAGTATTCCGTGACCGTCCCGCCGACCGTGATCCGCCCGATGCGATCGTGGCCGCGCTCGGTGAACCAGAGCGCGCCGTCCGGCCCGGCCGTAATGTACGTGGGATCGCCGGTGATCCCGGTCGTGAACGGCGTGATCGTGCCGGTGCCGCCGCTCAGGGTCAGCAAGGCGTGCCCGGAGGTCGCTCCCGAGGCGCTGGCCGTGATGGTCGGATTGGGGATCGTGGTGCCGTTGTAGCTCAGGGTGATGCCGGCTGTCGGCGCGCTCAGCGAGCTTTGCGAGAGATGCGTCGTACCCGATGAGTCGGAGTCGGCCAGATTGATCGTCAGCGGCGCACCGCTCGCGTTCGCATAACCGCCCGGACCGACGATCGTGTTGCCGTCCGCGTCGAGTGCGTTTACCGTGACGGCGACGATCGCAGAGGTGCCGGCGGTGACGGCGCCCGGATTCAGGCCGACCGTCAGCGACGCGACCACGCCGTCGAGCGTGACGTTGACCGAGTTGGCTTGATTCATAACGATCGTCTGCGTCAGGGTTCCGGTTGATAACAGGTTGCCCGTCGCATTGAGGGCGTCGTAGAGGGTCACCGTGAATACGTCGCTGCCGATGGGCGCGGCGATCTGGCCGGTGCAGACGCTCGTGCAATTGACGATCACCGGCGCACCGGCGCCTCCGCCGCCCGGCGCGACGGTGATCGCTGCCGATTTGGTGGAAGCCGAGACGTAGCGCGGCAGTCGTCGCTGCGCGTTCGAGGCGGCCGTAGGGAGAACGATCTTGAATGCGACCATCGCCGTCGCCGGCGTTTGCGCCGACGTCTTCGCCGGGACCGTGCCGCCGCCGGAGCCGCCGCAGCCGCTGCAGAGCATCGCCAGCGCGAGCATCGAACTCACCGCGAACGTCTTCATCTAGGTGCCTCCGGCTGCAGTCGTAGTTACGCTGATCGGCAAGTTCGCCGTTCGGCCGTTTCCTCCGGCGACGGTAAACGCGCACGTACCGGCCGCCGCCGGCGTAATCGTGAACGTTGATCCGCCGGCCGCTGCGATCGTCGCGATCCCACTGCACGAGCCGGCTTGTCCCGCGGCAGCCGTCGACGCGGTGAACGCGCCGGCGTAGCCGACCTGCGACGCCGCGTCCGCCAGCGCGCCGGCTCCACCGGTGGTGAGAAAGGTGAGGCTAGCCGGGGACAGGCTCACGGCGGCCGCTCCCGGCGTCGGAGACGGGGAGGGGAGCGGCGTCGCCGTCGGTGCCGGCCGTAGGAGCGACGCTCCGGTTCCGCCCGAACCGCTGCAGCTCGACAACCCGACCCACAGCGCAGCCGCGCCGAGCACGATGCCCGCGCGAGGGCGTTCGCAACGGCCCGGGCCGGACCGCGGGGCGCTCACCGGGTCCCCGCGCGCGTCGCATCGGCGAGCTGCAACCGCAGAAACTCGTTGAGGTCGGAAAGCTCGGAGAAATAGACGCGCCGCTTGGTGGCAACATGCTCGACGTAGCCGCGCCATGCCACGCCCTGTTCGCGCCAGAAGCGGACCAGGAAGAGTTCTTCGATTCGCTCGTGCTCGGCCACGTCTCGAGCATAGGCGAACGTCCGTCCCAAACGCGTCGCAAACGGTGCGGCGGGGTCAGTTCCCCCGCCTGCCCCGGGCCGGCGGTCGTGCCGGCTCGATCAGCGGGCGAAGTCCCACTCCCAGGCGTTCCACCACTGCGCGATCGCCGGCGAGACGGTGTAGTGACGGAGCCCATCGATGCGCACGACGATGCGGCGCGCCTCGTAGATCGGAAGATACGGAACGGTCTCCCGGATGCGCCGCTCGACCGGAGCGTAGATCGCCGCGCGCGCGTGTGGATCGTCGGTCGTCAGACCGCGCCGTTCCCCGGCATCGACCAATGCGTCGCAATAGCGGAACACGTTGTCGCCGGCATTGGGAAACTTATCGCAGCCCAGATAGCTGAGGTTGTCCGGATCTCGCGGCAGGGTATACGAATAGGCCGCGAGATCGTACGTGCCGGTCTGGATTGGTCCCTCGAAAGAAAAGATCTGATTGTAGGGCGAGTTCTTGATGGTCACGCCGATGCCGACGTCGCGCAGCCAGGACTGAACCAGCACCGCCACCGAGTTACCGGTCGCGGAGCCGGTGACGGTGTAATAGACGAAGTCCAACCGCTCACCGCCGTTGGAACGAATGCCGTCTCGGCCAAGCTTCCAACCGTGCGCCTCGAGCAGCTTGCGCGCGCCGGCGGGATCGTAGGGGTAGGCCGGGTTCGCCACGTACCCGATTGCGCCGGGCGGCACGATGTCGCGCGCGACCGTTCCGACACCGTGAGTGACCTTGTCGATCAGGGCCCGATCGTTGATTGCGCGGGCTATCGCCTGCCGCACCTCAAGGTGACGCAGCCCGGGGCGGGCATCGTTGAATGCCAAGATCGACATCGAGTCCCAGCGCGCAAGCGTGGTCGTCACGCCCGGAAGACTCTTGTACGCGCCGTAGAGGCTGCCCGACGATTGGGCGACGTCGATCTCGTGCGTGCGCGTCTGGTCCAGCATCGTGTTTTCGTCGGAGATGACGGTGAAGACGATACGATCGATCTTCGGGCGGCCGCGAAAATAGTGGTCGTAGGCCTCCAGCTCTATGCCGCGGCCCCGATCCCAGCGCACGAATTTGAACGGACCGCTTCCGACCGGCGCGGCGTTGAAGGGCGCCTCGTTGATCGTCGCTCGGACCGCAAGCAGATGCTCCGGCAGTATCGCCTTCGCGCCTTCCTGCAGCGAGGTGAAGAACCGGGTGACGAACGGCGGCGACCGGCGCCGCAGATGCACGACCACCGTACGCGCATCGGGCGTGTCGATCCGCGCGACCTCGTCGTAGCCCTCGCGATGAAAAACATTGTTTCGCGGATTCATGACCAGCCGCCACGTAAAGGCGACGTCGCGCGAGGTGAGCGGCACGCCGTCATGCCATGTGATGTCCGGACGAAGGTGGTACACGACCGTCTTGCCGTCGCGCGAGATCCCGTGGTTTTCGAGCGATGGGACCGCTTCGGCGAGATCGCCGACCAAACGCCCGCGATCGTCCGAGATCACCAGCGTCGAATAGATGAGCGCCGAAAGGTGCTCGGTGACGTCCATGGTCGAGAGCAGCGGATTGAGCCGGTCGGGCTCGGCCAGGTCGGCGATCCGGAGGACGTTGGCGTGCGGAGCCAATCCGCGCGTGCACCCGGCGACCGTCAGGCACGCGCTGGTGAGAACCGCGGCCGCCGCGCAACTCAGGAAACGCACTGAGCGCACCTTGCGCGCGCTCAGGCCGTGATTCCCCTCGCGCTCGCTTCGGCGAGGATGCGGTCGCGATCGCGCCACCAGGAGTAGTACGCGCCTTTATAGCCCAGCGCGACGGCCTGCTGCAGGAACGGATTGTCGGCGTAGTTGTTGCTTTCGCCGCGCTCGGCGCCGGCGAGGGTCGGCAGCGCGACCCGGTAGTACTCGGACGCCGGGACGTAGTTCCGGATCCACCGGATCGTGTTCACCCACTGGCCGTCCGGACGTTCGATCGTCGCGCGGTCTTCCGGCAGGTCGGGCGAAAAGTAGAAGACCGGACGCAGTCGTCCATCCTCGTCGAACCAGAACTGGCGCTCGTAGGCGGTGATCGATTCGCAGCGTTCCAGCGGGGTGAGAAGGATGTCGCTGCGGGCAGTGTTCGACTGCAGCCCGCGGATCACGTTCCGGCCGGCTGACTCGGCGGCGAACCGGATCCCGAGCGGTGCGTGCGGGAACACCTGGAGCCCCAGCGTGTAACCGATGACCGTCGTCGGCAGCCGCAGCGATTCGTCGATGGTGCGTTTGAGCGTTTCGAGAGTCTCGCCCGGCAGCCCCAGCAGCAGCTCGGTCGTGATCATGATCCCGCGCTGCGCGAGCAGTTCGGTCACCTTCCAAACGTCGGCGGTCGTGTAGGCGAGGCCCACCCGGCCGCGCGGCGGGTGCCACACCGCCAAGTGTTCGCGACCCATGTGCTCGGCCGAAAGCGACACGCCCTTGCAGCCGGCCTCCGCCAGCAGATCCGCGAGTTCGGCGTCGAACGGGACCGGATGCGCGTAGATCCAGAGCCGGAGTTCGCGCAGAGGACTGCCGGTGCGCCGGCGCCGGTCGATGATCTCGCGCAGCAGTTGTTTGCCGTGCGCGGGTTTGATGTTGAACTCGCTGTCGGTGGTGTGGATGTCATAGATCCCTTGCGCCGCCAGCGATTCGAGTTCGTCAACGACCGCGGTGACGGTCCGCAGCGTCATCGACGACCCCTTGGCATCGGGCTCGACGCAATGATTGCACGCAAACGGGCAGCCGTTCTTCGTGAGCACGTTGCCCAGACCGCCGCGGTCGTAGTACCGGCGGTTGTCGACGCGATTCGGCGCACCGGAGCGCCGCCGGTACACGGTCGCCACCTCGCTCCCCAGCGCGTTGCCGGACGCACCGGCGACGGACGCACGGACGGTCGTGCCGTCCCAGAGCAGCAGCCCCGGAACGGTTTCGGCGGAGCGCCCCGAGGCCAGTGCGTCGGCGAGGTCGCACAGGATGCGTTCACCTGGCCCCTTCACGCCGAACGGCGTCTTGAAATACTCCAGCGCCGCGTACGGCATCGAGGAGAAGCCGGCGCCGCCCAGCACGATCGGTGCGCCGGTCACGCGCCGGATCGCGTCGATGACCGCAAGATGGTCGGGCAAGAAGACCCGCTGCTCCTGCGGCTGGACGCTTCCCGCGTTACGCAGCGTGACGCCGACCAAGAGCGGATCGTGTGCGGCGAAATACTCGTCGAGGCGCCAGCGCTCGCGGCGAAACGTCAGGTCCAGCACGTCAACCTCGAAGCCCGCGGCCTCGAGGTGCGTGCAGAGGATGTCCAGCGCATACGGGGTGACCGGCGGCCATACGAAGTTGGGGTTGACGAGAGTGACCAGTCTGGTCGGGGCAACCTGCTCAGCAGGCAATGGCGACTCCGGTTAGCCTGAAAAAAGGTGCGAGCGCGCCGGGAAGCCCGGCACGCCCGCTAACCTCAACGTTTCAATGAACTCGGGGACTTCTACGGCTCCGCGCCCACCGTGATGTTGGCTGAGCCCGCGTTATTGCCACTGATGGCGCTGACCGAGGCGATGGTGCTGTAGATGTGGCTGCTGCCCAGCGTGCCGAGGCGTTCGTGACCGTTCACGACCGAACGCGAGGTCATCATGAAGGTCTGGCGCGTGCCGCCGTTGAGGTCGTTGGTGTGCTCGACCATTGCGCCGAGCGCAACGCGGCCGGCGCACGACGTAAGGGCGAGATTCGCCGGCACTTTGGTCGAGAATGTGCAGCCGCCGTTGCCGTTCGATGTCGTTGGTGCGGTCGCCACGACCTTGCCGGTCGAATCGTGAACCTCGGCAGTCACGCCGCTGCAGCTCAAATTGATCCCCTTACCGCCGGTGATCACGCCATTCAGCGTAGCTGTCCTCGGGGCTACCATCATAGCCCCGCCGGGGGCGGCGGCGTCGAGCGCGGCGAGCGACGCGGCCGGCGTCGCAGCGACGAATCCGAGAGTGACCAGCGCGGCACTGCAAAGTGTCGCCGAAACAAAACGCATCGTGGGTACCTCCTCGTGCTGTTTGACAAGACGACGTTGAACGGACGCAACGACTACCTCGGCGAGAGACTCAATCGTGCCGTCGCGGTCACCTTAGCACACGCCCGTTCCCAAGCCTCTACCGAACGAACGTTCGTGATGGGTGCTCGCTTGCTCCGCTCTGGGAAGCGCCTGCTCCCGCCTCAGGGTGGCGACACCGCCGCCTGATTGGCGATCAGAATGAGCTGCGATTCGTGTTTGGTCAGCGTGCCGCGCATGACGACCGCGTGCCCGACGAGCGCGTCCAGATCCAGCTGGACGCCGGCGGCCAGGAACACGCGTGCAATCTCGTGGCCGTGGGCGTCGGCCAGGAAGTAGCCGCGGGTGTCGGTTCGCAGCGTCCCCTTGACCGAGGTCAGGTAGTGGGGTTGATCGGCGACCGAGCGGGAGATCGTCGCGAGCTTCTTGTCCGGGTTGGGTCCGCTGAAGTTGAGAATCGAGGTGATCTGCGCGAGACCGTTTCGCTCCGGCGTCCAGATCGTGGTGATGCGCGAGGTTTCCCCGGCTCCCATCGGCGGCGTATCCGCGCGGGCGATCTGCACGCCGTTGGCGGTGATCGTCAGCGGTGCTCCCTGCTCGGGGTAGGTACCCGTGTTCTGCACCGTCGTGACGATGATCGAGGCAGTTCCGACGTACGCCGGCGCGGTGATCACGAGCGACGTGATCGCCAAGTCGTGGAACGCCGTCGACGCTCCGCCGCCGGCGCCGAGGTTGAGCGTGAAGCGGCCGATGTTTGAGAAGCCCGTTGCCGCCGTGTTGATCAGTGCGCGCACGCGCCAATAATACAGTCCGGCCGGAAGGGGTATGCCGGGACGTTGGAGGTTGGTGAAGCCCGATCCGGGGACGTTCTGATTTTGGAATGAAAAGATCGTCGTGCTGGTGGTGACGTCGACCAGAACGTGGCTGGTGATGTCGGGAGCATCGGAGATCTGCAGCTCGTAGTAGACGACGAACGGCGCTGCCGCGAGCGGCGCGCGCGTGTGCGACTGCAGGACGAAGTTGTAGATGTTGCCCGGATTGACCGGCGTCCATTGGAACAAGATCGGCACACCGACGCCGAGCAGCGGCGAGATCAGCGAGGGGGGTGGAATCTGCGGGAGCGTCTGGGCGTCAGCTGCCTTCAGAAGCGTCACCAAAGCGACCGCCGTCATCGCCGCGCCGAAGCGGAAGGCCGAGCGGACGCGGTGCGAAAGCGGTGAGCGTCCCATCAGAACTGGAAGTTCAAGTTGAGCGCGCCGGTGGATGTGCTGATCATGCCCATGTTCTCCGTGAGGGTTGCCGACAACGAATACGGCGACTGTGCGGGCTTGAAGGTGAGGCCGTAGTTGAAGGTGGTCGTCGGCGGCGAAGTGAGGCCGACGAAGGGGTGCGCGAACGAATGGCTCACCTGGGTCGCGAACGAGAAGGGGCCTCGCACGATCGTCACCGACGCCGTTGCGGCGCTGTTGAGGCCGGTTGAGCTGGACACGTTCGCGTCATCCAGCATCAGATTGTAGCCGGCGGTCAGCGTCACGCCGGCAAAAGGCGCACGAGAAACGGTGACCGCGTCGCTGATCACGTGCATGAGCGTGTTGCTGTTGTCGCGCTGGTTGGTGCTGGCCAGCGTCAGCTGGATCGCATACGGGCCGCGATTCGTCGTATACGCCAGCGAGGTATTGTCGTTTCCGCTGAACGGCGCGATGGGATCACCCGTCTGGTGCTGGATACCGTTCGACGACTGGAGCGCGAGGCTGTCGTTGTTGTGCATGGAGTAGGTCAGCGATGCGGATTCAGTCCAAAAATGGGTTTGCTGCAGCAGGCTCGAGCCGGGCAGCGCGTCGTGATAGCCGTTGGCGGAAAACAGCGCCTGAATGACTCCGAGCGGAACCGATAGCGACGCGGTTTCGGCTTCGTTGTCCGGTTTCACCGCGGGAGCGCTGAGGTCGGCGTAGTCCGCGCCGGCCCGAATGTAGCCGAACGAGAACTGCGCTTTGCGCAGCATGAAGCCGAACGCCAGATCGATGACGCCATCGGTGCGTTGCGTGTTGGTGAGCGCGTCGAGATAGTTGACGACGCCGTAGTGCAGTTCGTAGGTGAGTGACGTCCCCGGCGGCTTTCCGACCAGACCACCGCCGAGGAACTCTCCGTTCCGCAGGAAGGTCTGACCGGTTTGCACGGGCCCGTTGACTTGTTCGAAGCCCCCGGTGAGCTCGAACGGGTCGTTGAACAGCGGGAAGCTATAGGACATCGCTTCAATCTCATACGGATTGATCGTGGCGTGATCGCCCGAAACGATCGCCAGCTGCAGCGAGTGCGCCGTGTCCCCGAAGGCCTGTTTGATGTTGACGCCGGTCCCGCTGACGCCGGCGAAGACATCCTTGTCGAAGGACGGCGAAAACGTGCCGATCTGCGTCAAGACGTACTGCGATTGAATGTTGATGACGGGCATGCCTGAGCCCGGCGTCGTCGAGAGGCCGCCGGTGGCCGTGTAGCTGTTTCCGTTTCCGTACGCGCCGCTCAGATTCAGCGTCCCGCTTTGCGCGCTCTGCGCCGCGAAGGCTTCGTTGTTTGCGAGCGTGCCGCTAAGTTTCGGCGCTGTCGACGGCGCGGGCGTGGGCGCCGCACTGGCCGCCGGCGCCGCTGAGGCCGGGGCCGCAGCCGCAGGTGAGGCCGCAGCCGAGGCCGCCGGCCCGGGCGCAGGTTGGCCCGGTACGCCGGGCTGGCCCGGAATTGCCTGGGGTCCGGGTACCGGCGTCGCGCCCGGCGCGGGAGGTTGACCGGCCGGCGGAGCGACGGCGACCGCAGTCCCAGCCCCGACGACGATCCCGACCGTCACCGAATCGTCGACGGTCCCGCCGTGTCGCACGCGTGCGATAACGTTGAGCGGCCCCAGATACCCGCTGGGGATCGGCAGTCCGAGAAAGAGGAACGTCGTCTGCCCGGGCACCGCCGAATCTTCGCTCGGGACGGGGTCCGTCGAGTACACGAGCGTCCCCGAGGGATCGGTCGCGATCAGCTGCAGCGTGTACGAACCGGTGCTCCAAATCGTCGTATCGCTCGATGTGACGCCGACCTCGAAGGTCGCCGTCTCCCCGGCCTGCGCGGTGAGTGTCTTCGCGACGAGCTCCTGCACGGACGAATCCGCCGCGGCCGCGAGCGGTAGCGCGGCCAGCAGCCAAACGAGCAGCGCGGACGTCCAGCGCCGCAGAGAAATGCTCATCGAACGAGCGACGCGATGGCCGTGGATCCGAGCGCGCAGAATGATCGACACCTCGCCAAGAGAGGCAGTCGGAGAGTTTTACTGGCCGGTTCCTCTACCTAGTGAGGCCGCGTATTCCTCCATTGCTATTGTCGACCAAGGAGAGGCGGCGTACGACCGTGAACAGCGCCGGAGTTTTCCGGGGAGCGTAGTTCACGACTTCTGGAATGTCTGCGCACCGCATTTGGCTCGCCGCGCCGGCGCTGATCGCGTTCATTGCATTCGCCGCTTGCGGCGGCGGCGGTTCTTCCACGGGCTCGGGGGCGGCCCCGGCGATGCCCGCGACCTTCACCACGAGCTTCACGTTTACGATTCCCGCAGCGCCGGCGCAGCTCGCAAGGCGCCCAGCGTACATCTCCGCATCCTCGCAGTCGCTCGTGATCAATATCGTCTATCCGGGCGCCACCGTGCCCGGCCTGGTGCTGAACGTCAGCCCCCTGCCGGCCGCGTGCACGGTCACCAGCGGCACCACGATGTGTAACGTTGCCGTCGTCGCGCAGTCGTCGGCGAAGAATTTCATCGTGACGTTTTTCGACGCGCCCAACGGTCAGGGCAACGCGCTCTCGACCTCGACTGTCGCGGTCCCGCCCGCTCCCAACGGCGTCGCGACGATCAATCTCACGCTCGATGGAGTCGTCGCGCGCGTCGGACTGAGTCTGGTCGGGCTTACGTACGGACGGGCGGGTTCAGCGCCGCTCGTGGTCACGGCGTACGATGCCGACGGAAACGTGATCGGCGGCACTGCGCCGTACAGCGCGCCGATCCTGTTGAGTACCTCGTCGGCCGCGCTGACGCTCTCGACCGCGTCGGTGACGAGTCCCGCGAGCGCCGTCAACGTCACCTACAACGGCGTCCTCGACCCGACGCTGCTGGTGATTGCCCAGCCCCAGGGCAGAGCGCCAATCGATCTTCAGCCGTTCGGTCCGACGCCGACCCCGGCGTCCTCGCCGACGCCGACCCCGATGCCGACACCCACACCGACGCCGACGCCGACGCNNCCGCTGACCGGCGTCCCGCCGCTCGCACTTTCGCTCACGATAACCGGTCCGGCGACGGTCACGGTGCAAGAGACGGGCTATCGCGGGCAGTACACGGTGCAGACCAGCAACCCGTACGTCGTGACCGTCGCGACGCCGGTGACCTCGACCGCCGACGTCACGCCGATCGCGATCAACGCCGTCGGATCCGGAACGGCGAACGTGACCGTCAGCGACTCCTACGGTCAGTCGGTCGTCTTCACGGTCACCGTGACTTTGACGCCGGTTACGATCCAAGGCATCCACCGCGCTGGGGGCCAGCCATGAATCGTCCGCTCGCCGCAATCCTCGCCGTTGTCGTGCTGACCGCCTGCGGCGGCGGGGGCGGC
>PMOG01000013.1 GCA_003161555.1 Vulcanimicrobiota bacterium
TTCCTTCATGCCGCGATAGCCCAGCACCTCGATCTCGGTGCCCGACATGCCGGCGGCCGGAAACGGCTCGGCGTCGCTGCCGCGCGGCTTTTCCGCCAGCAGCATCGACAGGCCGCGATAGCCGGTCTCCGCCGGATTGGTGCGCACCAAAAGCGTCATCAGATCGGCGCGCACCGGATGGGTGATCCAAGTCTTGTTGCCGGAGACCTTGTAGGTATCGCCTTCGCGGACCGCCCGCGTCCGCAGCGAAGCCAGGTCGGAGCCGGTATTCGGCTCGGTAAACACCGCGGTCGGCAGAACCTCTCCGGACGCGAGCTTGGGCAGCCATTTACCTTTCTGCTCCGCAGTGCCGCTGCCGAGAATGAGTTCCGCCGCGATCTCGGAGCGGGTCCCGAGCGAGCCGACCCCGATATAGCCGCGCGACAGTTCTTCCGACACCACGCACATGGACTCTTTGCCCAGACCCATGCCGCCGAACTCTTCCGGAATGGTGAGCCCGAACACGCCAAGCTCGGACATTTGCGCGATCACTTCGAGCGGCATGTAGCTGTTGCTGCGATGCCAGCCCTGCGCCAGGGGCACGACCTGGCCGTCGGCGAACTTGCGCATCTCCTCGCGGATTAATTCGAGTGTGTCGTCAAGGCCGCAGGCGCCGACCGTTGCGTTGTGGGTGGCGAGCATCAATTCGACCAGCCGGGCGCGACGTAGTGCAGTGTTGCCGTTGGCAATCAGCGTGTCGATGGCGCCGCCCATACGGGCGGCAACCTGCTGCGCCGACAGGCCAAGATCGGACGGGCGGACAATCTCGCTCTGGCTCATCGGAATGCCGCCGGCAATCTGGGCGAGGTATTCGCCAAGCCCGATCCGCACGATGAGATCCTCAATCTCGCCGAACGTGCCGTCGCGTGTCATCCGCTCGGTGTACGCCGCAAGCTGGCGCACCGCTTCTACATAGGTGCCAAGCCAGCTCAGGCCGTGAGTGGCGCGCTGTTCGCGGTCGAGCAGCCGGCTCACCGCATGGCCTTCCACCACGACCCGCTCGCGCACTTTCTGGGCCGCTTCCGCCAGCAGCGCGTCGAGCGCGGCCAGCAGACCTACTTCGGGGGCGCGCGGGGTCGACGTGACTTTGTGCCGCACCAGCCGTCCGTCGTCGGCCAATGCGACCAAATCGGTAAACGTGCCGCCGATGTCGACCCCGACCCGCCAGCTCACGCGGCACCCAATCCGAGGAAGGCTTCCTGCACCAGCGGATCCCCGATCAGGTCGGCGGCGGCGCCATGCAGCACAACGCGCCCGGTTTGCAGCACGTACGCCGTGTCTGCGGCCCGCAGCGCTTCGCGCACGTTCTGCTCGACCAGCAGCACGGTGGTGCCGCGCGCCGCGACGCTGCGGATGCCCGCGTAGATGTGCGGGATCAGCAGCGGCGCGATTCCCAGCGACGGTTCGTCGAGCATCAGCAGGCGCGGTCCGCTCATCGTGCCGCGCGCGATCGCCAGCATCTGCTGCTCGCCCCCCGAAAGCGTCGACGCGCGCTGATCCAAACGGTCGCGCAAGATCGGAAAGGCGGTGAAGGCGGCCTCCAGCCGTTCCGCGCGATGGGCGGCGCTGCGGTCGACGAAGGCACCGAGCAGCAGGTTGTCGCGGACGGTCGCGCTGGCGAAGACGCGGCGTCCCTCGGGGACGTGGGCGATGCCGCGCTGCACGATGCGGTGTGCGGCCAGCCGCGTGATGTCGTCGCCGGCAAAACGGATCGTACCGCTCGAGGTGCGGATCAAACCGCTGACCGCGCGCAGCAGCGATGTCTTGCCCGCACCGTTGGCGCCCACGAGTGCCACGATCGCGCCCGCGGCGGCGCGCAGCGACACGCCGGCCAGCGCGCGCATTCCGTCGTATGCGACCGAGACGTCGTCGAGCACGAGCAGCGCATCGTCACCGCTCATCGGCCGGCCTCCGCACCGTCGCCGGCCGGCGGCGCGCCGAGATAGGCTTCAACCACGGCCGCATCGCGCACCGCTTCGGCCGCGCTGCCGCGGAAGAGCGTCTTGCCGGCCGCGATCACGACGATGTGGTCGGCGATCGGCATCAGCACTTCCATGACGTGCTCGACCATCAGGATCGTGATGCCGCGCGCCAACGTGCGGCGCAGCAGCTCGACCGCGGCGCCGCATTCGGCCGGGGTCAGTCCCGCCATAACCTCGTCGAGCAGCAGCAGGTCCGGCTCGGTCGCCAGCGCGCGCGCCACCTCGAGCCGCTTTTTGTCCGCGATCGTCAGCGCCCGGCCCAGCCGCTGGCGCTTGTCGGCGAGTCCGACGAATTCCAGCACCTCTTCGGCGCGCGCGACGGCCTCGTTGAGGCGCGGATGGTGCAGCAACGCGCCGGTCGTCGTCGCTTCGAGAACGGTCATGTCGGCGAACGTCTGCACGATCTGATAGGTGCGGCCGATGCCCGCGCGCGTGACGCGCGATGCGGGCATCCCCGCGATCTCGGCAGCGCGAAAGCGGATGCTGCCCGCCGTCGGCCGTTCGGCGCCGGCGATGCAGGCGAAAGCGGTCGTCTTGCCCGCGCCGTTGGGTCCGATCAGCCCGGTCAGCGTGCCGGCCGCGACGTCGAGATCGACGCCGTCGAGCGCGCGCAGCGCGCCGAAACGTTTGACCAGCCCGCGCACTTCGAGCAGCGGTACGGCCGCTGCCGTCATGCCGCGCCGCCCGTCGCCGATGCCGCGCCAAGCTCGAGCGCGCCGCGCCGGCGGCGGAGTCCATCGACGATCGCGCCGACGATCCCATGCGGACGCAGCGCGGCGATCACGCAGATGATCGCACCGTAGATCACCAGGTCGTAGCCTTTGCCCGTGCCGCCGAGTTCGAGCGCGACGCCCTTGGCGAGGACCACGTACACCAGCGCACCCACGGCCGGTCCCCAGAGCGTGCCGATGCCGCCGACGACGCCGATCAGCGCGATGTCGATCGAGACGCCGAGCGCGATCGTCGACGGCGGATCGACGAACAGCGTGTACTGGGCATACAGCACGCCGGCACACGACGCGATGACGGCCGACCACGCGAACGCCAGCAGCTTCCAGCTCCGTTCATCGATGCCGACCGCGGCCGCTGCAGCATGATTCGCGCGCAGCGCCCGCAGGTAGTAGCCGAGCCGCGACCGTTCGAGCGCGATCGTCGCAATCTGCACTGCCGTAAACAGCACCAGCGCGAGGACGATGTACGGGCCCTTGTCCGCAAATTGCAGCGCCGCCCAGCCGGAGGCTATCGGGAGTTCGAACCCGGTCGCGCGGCCGAGCCAGGGCTGCGTCCGCACCAGCGCGTCCACGATCGCGGCGACCGCGATCGTCGCGATCGAGAAGTAGTGCCCGCGCAGCGCGAGCGTCGGGAACCCCGTCACGATCGCCAGCGCCGCCGCGGCCACGGCGCCGGCGGGAATCGCGAGCCACGGTGAGAGTCCGTGGGTGACCATCAGCGCCGACGCGTACGCGCCGCAGCCGAAGAAGATCGCGTGACCGAACGAGATGTTGCCCGCGTATCCGCTGATCCAGTTCCACGACTGCCCCAGCACGGCGTAGAGCAGCAAGGTGAAGACGAGATCGAGCGCGACCGCATCGCGCACGGAGAGGGCAGTCACCAAGCCCGCGGCGACGATCGCCCCGAGCGCGATCAAATGCGGCCTCACCGTCGCCCGAGCAAGCCTTGCGGCCGCACCAGCACGACCACCAGATAGGCAAGGTAGACCGGCACCAGCTTCAATTCCGGCGACAGATAGAAGCCGCCGAAGACCTCGAGCATGCCGACCAGGAGCGCGGCGACCAGCGCACCGCTGATGCTGCCGAAACCGCCCAGCGCGACGACGACGAACGCCGTCAGCGCGAACGGCACGCCGGCGGTCGGATAGACCGGATACGAGAGCATCAGCAGCCCACCGGCCGCGCCCACGCAGGCGGCGCCGATCCCGAACGCGAGGCCGTTGATCCGCTGCACGTCGATTCCCATCAGCGTTGCGGCAATGCGATCTTCGGCGACCGCGCGCATCGCGCGCCCAGTCTCGGTGTATTCGACGAACGCGAACAGCAGCGCGGTCAGGATCAGCGCGCCGCACCCCTCAACGACGCTGGCCTGCGACACCGCCAGTCCGGCGAAGCGGATCGTGCCCGCGAACGGCGGGCTCGGCACCGAGAGGAAGTCGCTTGAAAACACCGCCTGCGCCAGACCCTGCATCAGCACCAAGAGTCCGAAGGTGCCGAAGACGGTCGCCTCGGGCGGCCCCGCCAAGAGTCGGCGCACGAACACCCGGTACACGATGATGCCGAATAGGAACATCGCGATGACGGCCAGCGGCAGCCCGAGCAGCGGGCCCAGGCCGAGCAGGGCGAGTCCGAGCGTCGCATACATGGCGAGCATCAGAAACTCGCCGTGCGCGAAGTTCACCACGTCCATCACGCCGTAGACCAGCGTCAGCCCGACCGCGACCAGCGCGAAAACCAGTCCGGTCAGCACCCCGCCGACCAGCAGCTGCGCGAAGGTCGTCAGTGCTTCCACGCCGGCATCGGCCAGATCGGCGCGCTCACCGCGACATCGAACGGCCACACTGTTTCGTACTTCCCGTCCTGAATCTGCTCGATGATGCCGGAGCCGCCTTGATTCTGGCCGCTCGCATCGAACTGAATGTTCTTCCACGGCATCAGGGTCAGGTTGCCGGGGATGTTGGTCTTCTGCAGCGCGGTGCGAATCGCGTCGGGCTTGGTCGAACCGGCGCGGTCGAGAGCATCGGCGAGCACCAGCACACCCATGAAGTCGCGCGCCGTGTTGCCGTCGAGCGGCTTGCCGCTAAAGCGCAGCTCGAAGAGTTGGTTGATGAGCGGCACCGCATGGTTGCGGTGTTTGATGTCGAGCGAGAACACTTCGCGGGTGAAGATCCCCTCGGCGTCTTTGCCTTCCGTGCGCACGAAGTTGGGATCGATGAAGCCCGCATCCTGTGCCATGATCGCCTGCGGCTGAACGCTCTGATCCTTGAACCCGCGCATGAACAGGAGCGCATCGGGCAGATACGAGGCCATCATGATGACGTCGGGCGCGGCGGCTTTGACCTTCTGCACCTCGGCGTTGACTTCGGTCGTGGTCGCAGTGTACGCGATCCGCGAGACGATCGTATAACCGTATTTCTTCGCCAGCTGTTCTTCCGCGTCGCCGGCTCCGGCTCCGAACAGACCGTCTTCCCCAACGATCGCGATCTTCTTCACATCGATCTTCTTGGTGCGCTTCAGGTCGCCGAAGAACTGGAAGAAGTTGTCGGCGAAGGTCGCATCGCTCGGCGTGGTACGGAAGAACCACTTGAGCCCGCGCGTCGTGAGCGACGGCGCCGACGAGTCGGGGTTGAGGAACGGAATGCCGTAGCGTTCCGCGACTTGCGACGCCGTCGCGGTCGTCGACGACGTATAGCAGCCGATCAGGGCGACCGCGTGCTCCTGGGTGATCAGCTGCTCGGCGGCAGCGCGCGCCTGATCGGGCTTGCCCTGCGAGTCGGCGAAGACGAGCTTGATGCGCGCGTGCCCGAGATGCGGCAAGCCGCTCTTCCCAACCATCGGCAGCGGATAGCTCACGTGGCCGTTGACCAAGTCCTGCGCCAACAGCTGGGCGGTGCGCAATGCGGCTCCCGTCTGCGCCGAGGCACCCGTGAGTGGTAGAACCGAACCGATCACGATGTCGGGCGGGTCGGCGGCGCCCGTCGGCGCGAGCGGGAGCGCGGTCAGCGTCAGGGCTGTGGCGAGCGCGAGCGCGAGCCGGCGTGCGAGCATACGAGTCTCCTTCAGACGGGTCCGTCTCCGCGTCGCGCGGATGGGTCACGATAACGAGGGTACGACGGGCGCGTCAATAGACCGGTTTCCAAAGGAGTTCCGCGCGCAACCGCGAGCCGCGACACCCGTCGCGACCGCGGACCGCTTGGACGGCTCGAATTACTTGGGCGGGGGCGGCGGCGGCGGCGTTCTCCGCGGCGGCGGACGCTGATGAACCACGTGCGGATGCGGCGGCGCGGGGGGCCGCGGCGGCGCGGTACGGATCGGCATGGCCCGGACCGGCGGCGCGATACGCACCGGCGGTGCATGGTAGGGCGGTTGGGTACGAACCGGCAACGCACGATACGTCGGCTCGACGCGCACCGGCGGCGGCGGCACCGCACGATACGGGGTCGGCACCGGACGATACGGCGTCGGCACCGGACGATACGGCGGCGCGGTGCGGACCGGACGCACCGTTTCGATCGGGAGCGCATGGACCGGCGGAACGGTGCGCAACGGCACCGGATGATCCGTCGGGAACACGTGGCCGGGTGCAGTCGGTCGAATTGGGCCGACCGGTTGCCCGGGCATTGGACGACGCGGCGGGCCGGTGTGGATCGGCCGCGGCGTACCGGCCGGCAGCGCGTGGAAGGTCGGACCCGGACGCGGCGTCGGAGCGCGCGGCGGCGGAACGACGCGCGGGATGTTCACGCGATCGGCCGGTGTGACTGGGACGAAACCCGCGGGACGCGCGCTGGGGCTCAAGGGATGCGCGACGGTCAGGACCGGCGGACGATTATTGTTGAAGCGCGCGAGCAACCCGCGATCTTGCCCGGCGGTTTGGATGTGCTGTTGCTGCGCGACGGTCGGGCCGAGGTGCCGGGCGCGTGCGACGATCAGCTGCTGCGCGTTCGGGCTCGCCTGCACGCCGCCTCGTCCGCCGTTGAACCCGATGCGCGTGCGCGAGTTGTTGACGTACACCGTGCGGTCGACGTAGACGTTGCGCACGATCGTGATGTTCACGCGTGTGACGTACGTGTTGTAGCGAAAATGGGGACCGTCCCAACGTCCGCCGTCGTACCCGTTGCCGTAGTAGCCGCAGCCGTAGTTCACGCCGCCGTAGAAGCCGACCGCCGTCGCCCAATAGCCGCGGTGCCAGCCGTAGCGTCCGTTGCCGAATCCCCAGTAGCCGGGCGTCCACAAGTAACCCGGCTGCGGCGCCTGGACCCAGGTTCCCGGGACCCAAAAGAAGCCGAACGGCCCGAAGCCCCAGTAGCCCGGCTGCCACAGGTAGTCAGGCGTCGGCACGTAGGGCTGCTCGTAGACCGGGATCGGCGGCGGCGGCGAGTCCGAATAGTCATACTGATCATCGCCCGCCGGGGCGGCTTCGGGCGCATACTGTTGCTGCTGCTGCGGAGGCGCGCCGGCGGTCGAGATCGACACCAAGTGCTCGCTCTCGTTCCAGTCGACGCTCGCACCGAGTGCTTCCGAAACGAAACGCAGCGGCACGAAGGTACTGGCACCGACGATGAACGGTGCGACGTCGAGCGTTTGGGGCTGACCGTTGATGGTCGCGTCGGTCGAACCAATGTGCAGCGAGACGTCGCGGCCGTTGCCGGTCGCGTTGATCGTCCCGTTGTCGTACACGACGCTCGCGCCGAGCCGTTCGAAGATGCCCCGCAGCGGGACGAACACGCGTCCGGCCTGGATGATCGGCGGCGGCTGGAGGTCGAGGTTGCTCCCGTCGACCGTCACGTTGACTTGCGCGGCGGCGGGCAGCGCCATGGCCACCATCGCGGCCAGCGTCCCCATGGCCATCGCTGCAAACCGAACCAGACCTTTGAATTCCAAGCTTCGATCCTCCGACCCGGGCGACCCGAACCGATTGCCGGTGTGAGCGGCAGCGTTCCTCTAAGGCCCCATGATCCTCATGGCGCCCTTACCCCGATCGATGCCGTCGCCGCCGGCCGGCGAAGCGCCTCAGGCCGGCGGTTTGAGGTACATGACCGCGATCAAGGCCACCATGAGTGCGATCAAGCACCACCCGCCGAACGGCCGAGCGTTCCCGATCGCGGCCAGCAGCGCCGGTGAGGGCGTCTCGTCGGGCGAGGCCGCCGCGGCCTCGTAGATGCGGATGGCTCGCGTACGATTGAACAGGATGCCGATCAGCGCGCCGCAGACGACCAGGCCATACGCGACGAGAGCCATGGCGAAAGCAGCGACTCACCCCGCTCGAGCGCGACCGTGAAGCCAAGCAAAATCGCGAGCCCGAACAGTGGGCCGACCATGGGGCCCGCACGCTGGGCGACGCCATAGGCGACGCGGATCGCCCGAGGATCGCGTGAGGCCGCGACCGCGGACAGCACGAAGTCGCCGACGATGACGAACCCGAAAGCCAGCGTGGCAAAGAATACGTGAGCGACCAGGGTGACGACCGAGACCATGGAACACCCTCCGTCAATACTGTGAGTGAGCGTTCACTCACAACGATTTCCCCACCTGCTGCCGGAGGTCCCGTTTGGCCCTGACGACGCGCGACCGGATTCTTCGGGCCGCGATCGCGGTCGTGCGCGAAGCCGGCTTGGCCGGCGCGACCACGCGCGCTATTGCGGAGAGCGCGGGGGTCGCCGAAGGTTCGATCTACCGCAACTTCGAGGACAAGACCGATCTGATCCGCACCGCGATCACCGAGTATCTGCTGCCGGACTTCATCGAACTGCTGCGCTCGCTGCCGTCACGCGTCGGAACCAAGACCCCGCAGGCACACCTGCGCACGGTGGCAACGCGCGCGCTGGCGTTCTATCGGGATGTGCTGCCGATGTGGTCGGCGCTCAGCGCGAACGTGGAGTTACGGGAATCGTTTCGGTCGCACACGCGCGGCGGGGAGATCGGCCCGCACCTCGCGATCTCCGGCGTCGCGCGCTACATCGAGCTCGAACAGCAGCGCGGCCGCATCCCGCCGCACGTCGATCCGAAAGCAGCGGCGCAGATGCTGCTGGGCAGCGTCTTTCAACAGGCCTTCTTCGCGCAGCTGGTCGGTGAAGACCACATGCCGCTCCCGGATGACAAGCTCGTCGAGCGCACCGTCCGCACGCTGCTTCGCACCTGAACCGGCGGCTACGTGCCGATCAGTTCCTTCAGCGCTTGCTGGAAGATCTTCGGAGCCTTGCCTTGGAAGAGCACGCTCTCGTTGCCCCCGATCTGGCGGCGCAGGTGAACGAGCTCGTCGCGTAACGCGGCAGCCTTCTCGAACTCGAGGTTCGCGGCGGCGTCGCGCATCTTGCGTTCGATCTCCTTGGCCATCGCCTCGGCCACCTCGCGCGGGAGCTTCTCCGCCCGGACGACGTTCGCGACTTCGGCGCCGCTGTTGGCGCCGCCGCCGACCAGACTGAGGATGTCGTGGACTTCCTTGCGGATCGACTTTGGTTCGATCCCGTGTTCGAGGTTGAACGCGACCTGACGTTCGCGGCGCCGCTTCGTCTCGCCGAGGGCCCTCGCCATCGACTCGGTCACGATGTCGGCGTACATGATGACCTTGCCTTCGACGTTGCGCGCGGCCCGGCCGATCGTCTGGATCAGCGAGGTGCCGGAACGCAGATAGCCTTCCTTGTCGGCGTCGAGGATGCCGACCAGCGATACCTCCGGCAGATCGAGGCCTTCGCGCAGCAGATTGATGCCGACCAGCACGTCGAACTCGCCCTTGCGCAGGTCGCGCAGGATCGCGATCCGCTCGAGCGTCTCGACTTCGCTGTGCAGGTAGCGGACGCGGATGCCGTTCTCGAGCAGATAGTCGGTCAGATCCTCGGCCATCTTCTTGGTCAGCGTCGTCACCAGGATGCGCTCGTTCTTTTCGGCGCGCAGCCGAATCTCGTCCATCAAGTCGTCGACTTGATGGCGCGTCGGGCGCACCTCGACTTCGGGATCGACCAGGCCGGTCGGCCGGATGATCATCTCGACCACTTGGCGTGATTTTCCGAGCTCGTACGTCGACGGCGTTGCCGACACGTAGATGACCTGCTGTACGTGGTCATCGAATTCGTCGAAGGTCAGCGGACGGTTGTCGAGGGCGGACGGAAGGCGGAAGCCGTGTTCGACCAGCGACAGCTTGCGCGAGCGGTCGCCGCCGTACATCCCGTGCACCTGCGGCAGCGTGACGTGCGACTCGTCGACCATCAGCAGCCAATCCTTGGGAAAAAAGTCGAGCAGGCACCACGGCGTCGAGCCGGGCTGGCGTCCCGAGAGCGGCGCGCTGTAGTTCTCGACCCCATTGCAGTAGCCGACCTCGCGCAGCATGTCGAGGTCGTAACGGGTGCGCTGCTCGAGCCGCTGCGCCTCGAGCAGTTTGCCCCCATCCCGGAAGAAGCGCAGCCGCTCTTCGAGTTCGTTCTCGATCTCGATCACGGCCCGGGCCAGCTTTTCGTCGGGCGTAATGTAGTGTTTGGCCGGGAAGATCTTGAGCTCGTCCTTCGATTCGACGTACTCGCCGGTCAGCTGGTTGACGACGTTGATCGCTTCGATCTCGTCGCCGAAAAATTCGATGCGATGGACCAGCTCCTCGTCGACCGCGACGAACTCGAGCGTGTCGCCGCGCACGCGGAAGGTGCCGCGAATGAGGTTGAGGTCGTTGCGGCGGTACTGCATCCCGATGAGCTGGCGCAAGAACTCGTCGCGGTTGATCGACTGGCCGACGCGGATGTCGGCCGCCATCTCGATGTAGTCGGCCGGCGAGCCGAGCCCGAAGATGCACGAAACCGACGCCACGATCAGCGTGTCGGGCCGCGTCAGCAGCGACTGGGTCGCCGAGTGGCGCAGCCGTTCGATCTCGTCGTTGATCGAGCT
>PMOG01000281.1 GCA_003161555.1 Vulcanimicrobiota bacterium
ATCGGTGCGGTCCTGGTATTTCAATGCATGCACCAGCGTGCGCGCGACATCGTCATAGCGCACCGCGGCGCGGGCGCGCGCATAGGCCGGCGGGTTGGAGATCGCCTCCATCGAGAGCATGTCAGGCCCGGGATCGTAGACAAAGGGGATGCCGAGCCGCGGGCAAAACGGCGGCGCGATGAACGACAGTTTGGCCCAGCACACCGCGCAGACGCCGTCGCCATCGACCGGTTCGCGCTCGGCCCGATCCTCGCACAGCGCCGCGACGTCGAGCGCAAGCCGCGCTCCGCGCTGCGCCCGGTCGCGCGCGTAGAGCAGCAGCGTGGTCGCAACTTGATCGTTCCGCGAGCGGCCCGCGTGCAGCCGTTCGCCCGCAGTGCCGGCATTGGCGCGCACGCGTGCGTCGATCGCGCCGTGCACGTCCTCGAAGCCGTGTTGGGTCGCCCAGGCCGCGAACGTGCCGTCGTCGATTTCGGCGCCGATGCGGTCGAGGGCGCTCCGCAGCGCGGCCGCGTCGGCGGGACCGAGGATCCCGCCGGCTTCGAGCGCAGCGACGTGCGCGCGCGAACAGCGCAGGTCGAACTGCGCCAGCGGCAGATCGTCATCGAGCGACGAACCGAAGGCGAGCAGCGTCGCATCGGGTTCCGAGGCGAAGCGTCCGCCCCACTGCAGCCCGCTCATCCGTGCGCCGCCGTCGCGAGGCTCATCACGCCGGTTGCGTCATCGACGAATCCCAAGCGCGCGTACAGCGAGCGGGCCGTCGCGGCCGGACGCAGGAAGGTCTTGCGCGCGCCGGAGCGGCGCAGGTCGGCAACGACGGCCGCGACCAGCCGCGAGGCGCAGCCTGCGCGCCGGTACGCCGGGTCGACGTAGACGCCGGAGAGTTCGGCGTGCAGCGTGCCGTCCCGATACGGCAGCCGTTCGAAATAGTTCGCGCAGGCGGATCCGATGACCGTGCCGCGCGCGACCGCGAGCCACGCGATGAGCCGTCCCTCCGCGAACAGTCGCGCGAAATCGGACATCGCGCGCGGCTCGAACGCGGCGCGTCCGGAGGCCTGCAGATGCTCCAGCTCGATCAGGCTGGCCGCGCGCAGGCGCGCCAAATCAGCGGCGTCGCCGGGTCCGGCCCGCCGCAGCGAGGTCAGCGGCGCGGCGTCCGCGCCAAAAGAAAAACGCGCCGTCTCCGGCGCGCCCGTCCGATCCATGCCCGCTCCGTCTACCGCAGGGTGACGGAGCCCGGTACGAATCGTACGGGCGCGGCAGCAGGCGGTCGGCGCGGTGCGTTCACGAGATGATATCTATACATCGCGCGCGTGCGTTTCGTCAAGCGCATCATACCGGCTGCGGTTCCGCCGCCCGCGCGGCCGCGGATGCTTTGGCAGCTCCGGCCGCGACCGGCAGCCCGTGAATCGCGATGAATCCGCCGGCCGCGTCGTGCCGGAACGTATCGCCGGCACCGTAGGTTGCCAGCGACTCGTCGTAGAGCCCGAACGGTGAGCGGCAGCCGGTGGGGACGGCCCGCCCGCGCAGCAGCAGCATCCGCACCTCGCCGGTCATGCGTTCGGCGAGTTTTGCGTTGAAGGCATCGAGCGCCTCACGCAGCGGCGACGACCACAGCGCATCGTAGATCAGCTCGCCGTACTTCTGGTCGAGCCCCGCTTTCAGCCGCAGTTCGTCACGCCCCAGGACGAGCCGTTCGAGTGCCTTGTGCGCCTCGATCAGCGTCACGCTGCCGGGGCATTCGTAAACCTCGCGCGACTTGAGACCGACGACCCGGTCTTCGATCAGGTCGATCCGGCCGACCCCGTTCGCTCCGGCGACCCGGTTGAGTTCGGCGACCAATGCGGCGCCTTGGAGCCCGGCGATCGACGGGATCCCGCGCTGCCAGCTGATCACGACCTCGTCACCCGCCGCGGGCGCGGTCTGCGGCGCAACGGTCCAGGCGTAGGCATCTTCCGGCGGCGCGTTCCACGGGTTTTCGAGCACACCGGCTTCGATCGAGCGGCCCCACAGGTTGGCGTCGACGGAGTACGGTTTGGCTGCCGTGTGCGCGATCGGCACGCCGTGCGCTTGCGCGTAGGCGATCGCGTCGGGACGCGAGAGCGGCCGCTCGCGCAGCGGGGCCAAGGTGGTCAAGTGCGGCGCGGCGGCGCGCACGCCGACCTCGATGCGCACCTGATCGTTACCCTTGCCGGTGCAGCCGTGCGCGACCGCATCGGCGCCGTATTCGGCCGCGGTTTCGACCAGCAGGTCGGCGATCAGCGGCCGCGAGAGCGCGGCGCTGAGCGGATACACGCCCTCGTAGAGCGCGTTGGCGGCCAGCGCCCGCAAAGCGTAGCCGGCGATGAAGCGTTCGCGCGCATCGATCAGCACCGCATCGACGGCGCCTAGCGCCAGTGCCTTGCGGCGCACGGCGTCGAGCGCATCCTGCGAGCCGGCACCGGCAACCAGATCCGATTCGCCTAGATCGAGCGTCATCGCCACGACCTGCTGCCCCGCGTCGATGTATTGCTTGAGCAGCACCGAGGTATCGAGGCCGCCCGAATAGGCCAACACGATGCGGCGCGGCGTCACGACGGCTGCTCCGCGCGCATGTCTTCGAAGCGCTGCTTGACCATCGGCGTCGTCTCGGGTTTCTCGCAGATCACCAGCACCGTATCGTCGCCGCCGATCGTGCCCAGAACCTCCGGCCAGGCCGCGGCATCGATCGCCGCGGCCAGCATCATCGCGGTACCGGGATGCGTGCGCAGCACGATCTGGTTCAGGCTCGAACGCGCCCGGATCACGACCTCGGAGACGACGCGGTGCAGCCGCGACGTGAACGCAGGCCCGACGGTCGGCTCGACGTACTTGAAAGCACCGCCCGCGCCGCCCTTGAGCGGAATCTTGAGCAGCCCCAACTCCTTGATGTCGCGCGATACGGTCGCTTGCGTGACATCGTAGCCTTGCTCCTCGAGCAGCACCGCAAGCTCGTCCTGCGAGCGCACGGGCCGCGCCGCGATCAGCGACAGAATCGCGCGCTGGCGTTTGGTCTTGGGTTGCTGCAGCGTCGTATCCATTAGTCCGTCACCCCCCGAAGATCGGTGAGAAGGGCAAGCAGCAGAGCCTTCTGCGCGTGGAGCCGGTTTTCGGCCTGGTCGAATACGACGCTGCGCGGCCCGTCGATCACCTCGGCGGTCACTTCTTCGCCGCGGTGTGCGGGCAGGCAGTGCATGAAGAGTGCGTGTCCGGCGGCGGCACCCAGCAGGGCGGTATCAACCTGATAGGGGCGCAGCGCCGCGAAGTTGCGTTCGGCGAACTGTTCATCGCCCATCGACGTCCAGACGTCCGTGTACACGACGTCGACGTCGCGCACTGCGCGGATCGGCGAGGTGAACGCGCGCGCGGTGACGCCGTGCGGTTCGCCGAGCTTGACCAGCCGTGAGAGAAAGGTGTCGCTGGGGCGGTGCGTCACGGGCGCTGCGAAGGTGACCGACATTCCAGACAGCGCGGCGGCTTCGGCGACCGACACGGCGACGTTGTTGCGCGCATCGCCGACGAAGGCGATGCGCAGTCCCTGCAGCGTGCCGAAACGCTCGCGGATCGTCAGCAGGTCGGCCAGCGCCTGACACGGATGCGCCGCTTCGGAGAGCGCGTTGATGGTCGGCACGGTCGCGGCGCCGGCGAAGCGCACCAGCGGCTCGTGGGCATGGGTGCGATACACGATCGCATCGCCGTAGCGGGACAGGACGCGGGCCGCGTCTTCGGGCGTTTCCCGGCTGCCGATGCCGACATCGCCGCCGTTGACGGCGATCGCGTGACCGCCCAGCTGCGTCATGCCGGCCTCAAAGGAAACGCGCGTGCGCAGCGAGGGTTTTTCGAACAGCATGACCAGCGTCTTGCCGCGCAGCAGGGT
>PMOG01000150.1 GCA_003161555.1 Vulcanimicrobiota bacterium
CAGGCCGACACGGTCGAACAGGGCAAGCGCTATCGCCGTAAGGGCGTCAAGGTCAACGAAGTCGGCACGCGCGTCGCGATGATGAACGAATTTCGCGGCAAGGCGCCGGCCGTTTTGGCCGCGACCAACCTGATCGGCAGCGGCATCGACATTCCGGCCGCCGACCTGATCGTGATCACCGATTCGGACGCCTTCGGGGAATCGGAGGTCGAGCAGCTGATCGGACGCGTCGGACGCCGCGAACGGCCCTCCGATGCGGTTCTGCTGACCGGCACGACGTTCGAGAAGAATCCCTCGCGCGCGATGCCGACCGGGCGCGCCAAGACGTTCATGCCGACCGGGATGCGCGCGCGGCAGTTCACCTTCGGCCGCCGCCGCTAGCGCGCTCCGAGGCCGGCCGGTGCGGATCGGTTTTCACGTGCGAGTCGGCGGCGGCTACGATGCCGCCGTCGCGTACGCGACCAAGCATGGCTGCACCTCGCTGCAGTTCTTCAGCGGTAACCCGAAGACGTACCGCGTCGGCGCGATCGACACGCCCGCGCTGCAGAAGTTCGCCGCGGCGCGGACGGCGGCCGGCATCGGTCCGGTCGCGATCCATACCTCGTACCTGATCAACCTCGCCAGCGAAGATCCGAAGACCGTCTTCAACTCCCTGCGGCTGCTCAAGAACGACCTGGCGGTCGCGGCCGTCGGCGACGTCGCCTACGTGAACACGCACCTCGGTTCGTACGGCACGCGCGAGCGCAGCGCCGGCTTCGCGACGGTGGTCGCGGCGCTCGAGGAAGCTCTGGACGGCGTCGCGCCGCAGGTGTCGCTGGTGATGGAGAACAGTGCCGGTGCCGGGCAGTTGTGCGGCGGAACGATGGAAGAGCTCGGCGCCTGCGTGCGCACGATCGGCCACCCCAACCTGCGCGTCTGCATCGATACCGCGCACAGCTGGGCCGCCGGCTACGCCATCGATACGCCCGACGGGGTCGCGCGCTTCTTCGATCTGATCGATCGCGAGATCGGGCTCGAGCGGGTCGTGATGTTTCATTTCAACGACACGCAGATCGCGCTGGGCGGACATCGCGACCGCCACTGGCATATCGGCGAGGGGCTGATCGGGATCGCGGGATTTCGCGCGATCGTCGAGCACCCCGGCGCGCGCGGCAAGGTCGCGATCCTCGAGACGCCGGGCGAAGAAGACGACGACGCACGGAACATCGCCGCGCTGCGCGGCGTTCTCGACGGAGCGCCCGTCGCGGCCGCATGATCGTCCACGTCGATCTCGACGCGTTCTACGCGTCGGTCGCGCAGCGTGACGATCCCTCGCTGCGCGGGATCCCGCTGGCGGTCTCGGGATCGTCGCGACGCGCGGTCGTGCTGACCGCTTCCTACGAGGCGCGGCCTTTCGGCGTGCGTTCGGCGATGCCGCTCTATCGCGCCCGCGAACTCTGTCCACAGCTGACGGTAGTGGCGCCGAATTTCTCGCGCTACCGCGAGAGCTCCGAGCGGGTCTTCGCGATCTTCGAGGACGGTGCGCGCGCGGTCGAGGGCCTCTCGCTCGACGAGGCGTTCCTCGATCTCGACACCAACGACATCACCGAAGCGACCGCGTTCGCGCGCCGGGTCAAGAACCGGATCCGTGATGAGGTTGGGCTGACCGCGAGCGCGGGGGTTGCGCGCACCAAGATGGCCGCCAAGATCGCGAGCGATCTGCAGAAGCCCGACGGTCTGACCGTCGTACCGCCCGGGGCCGAGGCGGAGTTCCTGGCGCCGATGCCGCTCTCGCGGCTGTGGGGAATCGGCCCCAAGACGCAGCCGCGTCTCGAGGCGGCCGGCCTGCGCTCAATCGGCGACGTCGCCGCGCTCGACGACGCGCGGCTCTTCGAGATCTTCGGACGCGGCGGCGCGTTCTACCGCGACCTGGCGCGCGGGCTCGACGACCGCACCGTCGACGGATCGCGCGAACGCAAGTCGATCTCGACCGAAGAAACGTTCGACTACGACATCGGCGACGAGTCGCGAGTGCTCGCGCTGCTGCGCGAGCAGGCCGACGAGTTGGCGCGCGGTCTGCAAAGCCGGCACCTGCGCGCCGCGACCGTCGGCATCAAGGTCCGCAAAGCCGATTTCACCGTCACCGGCCGCCAGACGACGCTCGCGGTGGCGACCTGCGAAGCCGAACGTATCCTCGCCGCCAGCATGTTGTGCTGGCAGCGCTCGGGGCTCGGCGACACGCCGATTCGCTTGCTCGGCACCCGTGTCGCCTCCCTGACCGAAGAAGAAGAACGCGAACTACGCCTACTCTGAGGACTTAGTGACGAGGATAGCAATGACCAGCCCACACGCCGGAATCGTGAGCAGCCTCAAACACGGGAACTGCCGCCGATGATCCGAGTTGGAAGACTATCGGACTTAGACATGCTCGCCAACATCGAAGAGTCAGCGGGTACGCTGTTCGTTGGTACTCACATGGCGTGGGCCGCGTCCAGCTCGAAGCGTCCGCGAGACGCGTACTTGCCGAGTCTCTCGCAGGGCCTGTTGTGGGTGGCCGAAGTTGGCGACGTCGTCGGATTCATCGCCGCGCCCGAGCATACGGGCTTCATCTTTATCGAAGAAATGTCTGTCGTTCGAGAACAGCAACGACGGGGTTTCGGTCGAGCGTTGCTTGATGCGCTCATTTCGGCGATAGTCGACCGCGGGTTTGCCGCTGTGGGCCTTGTGACGGATCGCGAACTGCCCTGGAACCGGCAGTTCTATGAAGGCGCTGGATTCAGCGTCTTTAGCGATCAGGACGTTCCCTCAAAGCTGTCTGCATATTTGACTCAGCAGGTCGAGCTAAGCCGTGACCCCTCACGCCGATGCGGAATGTTCCGGAAAATGACAGTCACCAACGATGAGCGCCCTGTTCACCGCGACCCGCGCGCACGGTCTCGCCGAAGCGCTGTGCGCAGTGCTCGCCGCGATGGCGCAAGAGTCGATGGTTGCCGAGATTCTCGACCGCGGCCGCAGCATGGCGACGGCATGAGAGGGTCGAGCCTCCTTGAGATCCTCGACGGCGAACGGCGCCTTTGGGGCAGCTCGTCCGACGGGAGCGGTCTGTTCCGCGAATGGTCGCCCGACCGCTCGGAGTGCCGCATCGTCTTCTCGGACCTGTCGCCCTCGCAGCTCGCCGTCGCGGTACACGACGAGCAGGCGAAGGCGCGCGACGGCGGCTACGCGCTGGAGTGGAAAGTCTACGGCCACGATCCCGCGGCCGGATTGACGGAGATGCTCGCCGCCGCCGGATTCGAGGCGGGCGACGTCGAGACGGTGCTCGTGCTCGACCTCGACGCCGTCGAATGGCGCCGCTTCGACGGGCCGCCCTACGAGACGCGGACGGTTCACGACGACCGAGGACTGGCGGACGTCGCTGCGATCTCGCGACAACTTGGACGCCGGGACGTGGAGGCGGAGAGCAATCGGCTGGGCGCCATGCTGCGCGAGCGGCCGGAGGGCCTGAGCATCCACGTCGCCTACATGGACGGCGAGCCCGTGTCGTCCGGTCGCATCCACTACGGCCACTCGGCCGACGTCGCCGAACTGGCCGGCGGCCGGACGGTGCCGGCGCATCGCAAGCGCGGGCTGTTCAGCGCCGTCGTCGCGGCGCGCTTGCGCGAGGCCGCCGCACGCGGCTGCCGGTACGTCTTCGTCGACGCGCTGCCGACGTCCGAGCCGATCCTCACCAAGCTCGGTTTCGCCGCGCTGACCAGCACCCAGCCGTTCACCTGATGACGTCCGAGCCGCCGCCCCGCAGCGGTCCCGAACCCCGCGCTGCGTCTTCTCTGGACGATTCCAACGTGAAGATCTCTCAGATGTGGTCGGTGCTCGAGGCGGGGTCTCCGTCGGCGCTTAGGATGGTCTCGGCCATGCACTCTAGATTTGCGGAAGGCGCCGCTCACTGACGGCCATCATCATGCTGCTTTTGAGGCTCTGTCGGCTTAGGCACGCGTGCGAGTGCTTGCTTGATAATATAAGTCAACAAAGTCTATAAAGTCGACAAAGTCGACCTGTCCTGATACACTGTCCTGGAGGAGAAAAGTCATGCCGGATACGATGATCGGCGCCCGCCAGGTCGCCGCCCGACTCGGGGTCCACGAGAACACCATTCGAAACTGGGAAGAGCGTGGAATCTTGCGAGCATTGCGTCTTCCCGGGTCCGGGTACCGTCGATTCGACCTCGAGGAAGTTGAACGTCTGGCGCAAGAAATGCATACACAGTTTGCGCCTGCCGATGAAGGCCCCGCGCTCGATGGTTCCACCCTCCAGGGGGTGATCGTCCACGGGGATATTGAGTGACGACAGCCCGACAGCGGCGACCGGAAGAGCGCTATTACGAACAGCGCCAGCAGTGTCTGAGTCAAGGGGACATCTTTCGAGACGTCCCCTTAGCTTTTCCAACGCCTGCTCGCGAGATCGTCACCGAAGAAAGTGGAACAAGGCTCTTTCTTTCGGGTCCGTTTGAGGTTGGCTTTGCACTCCTAATGACGCCGACATGCTCCATGCGCGCGCAGGGGGCGGCGCCAGGGAATTACGCCCATCCTGTTCGCAGTCTGGCCGTGATCCGTCCGCTTTCGGACCTCGTCCAAGCCGGACTCCTCGACGATTCGAAAGTCGGTCTGCTGCGTTCGTATGACAGCCTTATCAATTATATGTACTTGCCGGCGTTCCCAGAACAAGACTTTCCCGAGAGCGTGGCGATGCTCTATATGCCCGTCACACTCCATCATGACATGATCCCTAGCCAACGCATCGCACAGCTGACGTTGGCGGGCGCTCAGCAGTTACAACGGAAACTTACGCACTTCTGCTCGGGCTTTCTGGTCGCTCGCGAAAACTTTCAGCCTCCGATGGACTGAGGAGGCTCAGATGTGGTCGGTGCTCCAGACGGGGTCTCCGTCGGCGCGTAAGACGGTCTCGGCCATGCGCGTCCAGGACGCACCGCAGGCGCGGCTGAGCGGAACAATCATCGTGATGCCGTCGGAGCGCTTGCGTACGGCAGCGCGGCCGAGCGCGGCGCGCCCGGCGGTCGGCGGAAGCCAGCCCTGAATTTTGCGAAGGTCCCCGGCCGCGGCACGCAGCAGCGGGCCGATGCTGTGCGCGTCCTGCGGCTCGGCGAAGGCGAACTCGTCGACCACGAACGCGTCGGCCTTGGGCACGCGCCGGCCGCTGACGTAGGCCGCCAACCGACGGCCGCGTTTTGCTGCCAGCGTCAGCGGTTGTCCGGCATTCGCGCGCACCGCGGCGTAGAGGCACTGAAACTCCCAATCCAGCGGCGTCCGAACGAGCGCGAACGGTCGGCGCGCTTCGTGCGCCTGGAACGTTCGGCGCAGCACAGTGGGATCGAGCGGATCGAGCGCGACCAGCGGCAGGCGCTCGCGCGGCAGCGCATCGGCGCGGAGCGTCATCTGGCGTGACGGCAACGCCATGAAGCCCAGGCTCGCGTAGAACGCCGGGTTGATGTCGCTGAACAGAAACGCGATATCCGTGCCGGCCGCGCGCTCGGTATCCAGGAGTGCGCCGAGCATCGCCGTCGCGTAGCCGCGCCGACGCAGGTCGTCCGGCGTGAAGACGGACCCGATGCCGATCGCCGAGTAGCGGCGTCCTTCGCAGCGCAGGGTGCGCGAAAAACGTTTGCACGACGCGACCACTCGGCCGTCGACCTCCAGCGCGACGCAGCGCAGCCGGCGCGCTCCGAAAGCGGACGAAGCTAAGGTGCGGTAATCGGCGACATATTCTTCGAGGCTGCGCGACCGCGCCCAGAGCGGCGCCGTCAGCGGAAGAACCTCGCGAACGTACGCGTCGAGCCCGAGCGTCGTAAGCGCGATCATGTGCCGGTAAAGGCGTTGCGGTACGTCAGTGGCCGGCGACGGCGTTGGCGGCCGCGCACCAGCGTTCGCGAGGCAGCGCTGTGCAGACGAACGATGGATTGATGAGACTCCGGCCTTCGTAACGCAGGGTACGCCCGTCGAGCGTGGTCACGGTGGCGCCGGCCTCGTGTGCGATCGCCTGGCCCGCGGCGGTATCCCACCAGCAGGTCGGGCCGAGACGCGGGTAGAGTTGCGCCGATCCGTCGGCGACCAGGCACATCTTGAGCGCGCTGCCCATGGCCAGCGTCGTGTGCGGCGGCAGCGCGCTCAGGAACGCCATCAGCGGTGCGCCGCGGTGCGAGCGGCTGGTGACGACGATGGGCTGGTCGGCGAGGGCTGCGTGGATGGCGCACGTTCCGCGCGCGTCGGTGCGTACCGCGCCGCTGCCGCGTACGGCGGAGTAGGTGACCCCGCGGGCCGGCGCGTGCACCACGCCCAGCGTCGGCACGCCGTCTTCGACCAGCGCGATGTTCACCGTGTACTCACCGTTGCCGGCGACGAATTCGCGCGTTCCATCGAGCGGATCGACCAGCCAGAAGCGCTGCGCGCCGGCGCTGCCGAGATCGTGCCGGCCTTCTTCGGAGATGATCGGCGCGCGCGGCGTGAGCTCTTCCAGCGCGGCGACGATCAGTTCGTTCGCGCGCAGATCTGCACCGGTGAGGACGGACGAGTCGAGCTTGCGCCTGACGTCGAGCACCCCGCTCCGCTCGATGTCGCGGATGAGCGTCCCGGCCCGTAGGGCGATCTCCGCGACGGCGTCAACCAGCGCGGCCTCATCGCCGCTCCGTGCAAGCATTGCCGCTCGGTCCGACGGCGATGTTTGAACGACCTCCGCGGCCGCCCCGAAAGTGTTCGCGATCGGCGGCGGCCGGGGGCGCGGGTACTATACGAAGGCGACTGAGGGGTAGGCTCCGCCGAGGATCGGTGCCGGGTCGCGGCCCAGCCACTTTTCGATCACCGTCGCGTAGATCGAGCGGAAATCGATCGCGTATTTGAGATCGCCGGAGTCGAGATCGGTCAGCGACGGATGACTGCCGTAGATGCCGCCCTTGACCCCGCCGCCGATCACGAACAGCGGCATCGCGGTGCCGTGGTCGGTGCCGTTCGAGGCGTTCTGCGTGACCCGCCGGCCGAACTCGCTGAAGGTCATCGTCATCACCTTGCGGTCGAGTCCATGCGCGGCCAGATCCGCGTAGAACGCGAGCAGACCGTCGCCGAGATAGCCCAGGAGCCGGTCTTGCTGCGCGCGCTGGCCCGCGTGCGTATCGAACGAACCGATCGAGACGAACACGATCTTCGAACCCGCGCTCGAGCCGATCATGCGCGCGGCCAGCGCCAGCTGCTGCGAAAAGCCGTCCTTCGGGTACGTCGCCTTGTTCGTGAACGCGGCCGTTTCGGAGCGCAACACGTCACCGCCGTGGTAGGCATCGCGCGCCGTCGAGGCGATCATGGCGAGGTACGGCGACTGCCCGGCGCGTGCGCCGTCGTAGAGCACGCCGGCGCTTTGCTTCTCGGCCAAATCGCGGCCGGCGTTGTAGCCGAACGCACCCAACGCGCCGATCGCCGGAACCTCGACGTGCGAGGCAACCAGCGCGGCCGGCAGCATGTCGCCGAGCGAGACCGCCTCAAACAGCGATGGCGGTTTGGCACCCACGGGATAACGGTGGTCGAGGTACCGCCCGAGCCAGCCGTACTGCTGCGGGCGATCCGGGGCGGCCGTCTCCCAGATCTGCGTCGCCTCGAAATGCGAGCGGTTGGGGTTCGGATACCCGACGCCTTGCACGATCGCGAGCTTGCCCTGCGCGTAGAGCGCGTTGAGTCCCTTGAGCGCAGGGTTGAAACCGATGCGGTCGTTCAGCTTGAGCACGGCTGTGGCCGGAATGCCGATCGCCGGCCGCACACGATGATACGCGTCGTCGCTGTACGGCACGATCGTGTTGAGGCCGTCGTTGCCGCCGCTCATCTGCACGACGACCAGCACGTTTTCGGGATCGGCCGCGCCGAAGCCGGGCAGCGGCGGCGCGGCGCCGGCAACCTGCGCCAGCGCGACGCGGGCATTGCCTCCCAGAAAGGCGACCGTGAGAGCGGAGGTGACGAACGAGCGGCGTTTCATGATGACGTCCTGCGCCTAAGCGAGCTGGTTGACGGGAAGGTTGAGGGTGAGCGCGAGCGCTCCGCGGATCTTCTCTTGATAATTTTCCGGACCGAACGGGAGCGGACTCTGCACGCTCACGCTCGGCGTCGTGTTCTCAAGGTAGGCGATCAGCGTCGCGCGCACGGCCGAGGTGACGTCGTCCTGCACGACCCCGCTGACCAGCGCCGCTGCGACCTTGACCGGATCCATGCCGACGCGGCCGACGAGCGCGTCGGGATCGGCGTTCGGGGCGCTGACCGCCGGCTGGCCGTTTTTCCCCGGCGCGGTCTGCGCGACGAGCCCGTTGACGAAGTTGAAGCGCGCGAGCAAGGTCGACGTGTTGATCCAGGTTGGGCCGCCGTCCCAGCCTTTGACGCTGGGCGGGTTGAGCGGTTCCTGGCCCATGCGGGCGAGCTGGTACGGCAAATTCGGCGGAATTGCGGCCACGCCAAGGCAGCGCAGCGTCCCGATCGCGAGCTCGATCGGCGACTTGGGCAGCGCGCGATACGCGCGGCTCGAATAGAAGACGTTCGAGCGCAAGATCGCGCCGACGGTCTTCGCGACATCGAAACCCGACAGCGCGTACACGCGCGCGGCCTGCTCGATCAGCTCCGGTTCGGGGTCACTGTAGACGAAGAATTCGAGCAGTTTGTGCGCGATGAATCGCTGGTGCACCGGTTGCGAGACGATCGTCGCGACGATGTCGTCGGCACCGAAATTGCCGGTGCGTCCGAGCACGGTCTTGATGCCGTCGTCGTGGCGCGCCGGGACGAAGAGCGCGGCCCCGTTGCGATCGAGCGTCCAGCCGGTCAGCGCGCGCGCCGCTTCCTTGACGTCGTCCTCGGTGTAGTTGCCGAGCCCCAGCGCGAACAGCTCCATCACTTCGCGCGCGTAGTTCTCGTTGGGGTGGGCCTTGGCGTTGTAGCGGTTGTCCAGCCAGATCAGCATCGCCGGATCGCGGGTCACCGCGCCGAGCAGTGCCGGAAAACGCCCCAGTCCTTGGTTCCGGAAAAGATCGATCTGGCCGACCATGTACTGGACCGGCACTTTTTGAATCGACGTCGCGAAGTGTCCGTGCCAGAACAGCGTCATCTTTTCGACCAGCGGCCGATTGGTGCGCAGCATGCGATCGAGCCACCAGAGCTGGGCCGTCGCGCGCGAACGTTTGGGATCGAAAAGGGCGCTCTGGCCGGGGAAATCGGTCAGCGGCACGTCCGGTGTGCTCGGGTGCAGCAGCGCGGCGACCGCGCTCTCCATCGAAACCGATGCGAAGCGCGCGATATCGTCGGGTGAACCGCCGAAGCCGGCCCGCCGGAGCAGATGCGCGGCGTGGCGCACGCCGAAGGCGCCCGTATAGGGCTGCAGCGCGTCGGCATCGAGCGTTCCGGCTGGGCGGTAGCCGACCTGGGGGTCGGTGGACGTGTCGATCTTGGGCACCACGATGACCTCCGAACGCGGTGTGCTTCGCGCTCGTTAGCGGTCGTTCAGCGCGCCAGGATGAGATTCGGATGAAATGCGCGTGAGCAGCCGCTCGATCTCGGCGGCGAGCTCCGGCGCTGCGACGCCGCGGGTCGGCCGGCCCGAGGCCGAAATCGTCACCGCTTCGTCGGCGCGACCCATCGCGGAGGCGAACAGGCGCCGCTGCTCGCGCACGAACGCGGCGCGCGGTTTGGCGTGATGTTCGTACCAGCTGAACTTTGCCGTGCGCGCGGCCGGCGCGTCACCGGCGCTTTCCTTCGGAATCATGCCGTAGGTCTGGCTGAAGAGAAACGCGTCGGGCACGTAGTACGGTGGGAACGACCCGGCCCGTGCATCGACCAGAAACACGTGCGCGAAGCGCCGCGTCAGGATTCGCTCGGCGGCCGCGACCACGACCGCATCGGTCCGTTCGTCCGCGATTTCGGGACCGCACTCGGCGGCGCCGATGCGCTCGCAATACGCGAGCGCATCGACCAGCGGAGCGAACGGGTGGCGCACGGCGTAGCCCTCGAGCAGCGCCATCAGCCGTTCGAGCATCGTCGAGCGCAGACGCGACGCGGCCGCGGTTTCGCCGGCGCGCGCCGCGAACGTGCCGCCGTCGGTCACGATCGCGCGCGCGGCGGTAACGGGATCGGTATCACGCAGCCACTGCGTCCAGCGGCCGCGCCGGCGTCGAAAGCCCTGCAGCCGATCGCGCGCGAGCGGGGTCAGGTCCGCGTCGCGCTCGCCGTGCAGAACGTTGCACGCCAGGCGCAGGTCGCGTTTGCGATCCCAACGGCGATCGGTCTCGGTCGCGTCCTCGGGTAGTTCGAACAGCGCCGGCTGCGGGTTGGCGGGCTCCCCGCACAGGACGGCGACCGATGCATCCGAGAGCCGCAGCATCGGCGTCTGCAGCACGCGCAAGAGCCAATCGTGGCGGAACGGATCGACCGTCGACCACAACAGGCAAAGCGCGTCGAGCACATCGGCGCGCGTGAACAGGGCGGGGTCCCCGCTGGGCGCGATCGGGATGTCGCGTGCGACGAGCGCCGCCTCGAGGAGTCCCAGTGTGCGCAGCGACCGGTGCACGATCGCGACGCGTCCCGGCGGCACGCCCTCCGCGAGCAGCGCCGCCACCCGGTCGGCGACCGCGGCCGCTTCCGCCTCGCGGTCGGCGGCGCGCAGGACGCGCACGGCCGAGCCGTTGGGGAGCGCGACGCTCGGATGTCCGTCGATGACCGCGCGCATCACCGCCGCGATTTGCGGCGAGAGCGAGCGGGCGGGCAACGCGACCGTCACCGCGGCGCGGCCGAAGATGCGCTCCGGACGAGCGCCGGCGAAGGTCTGCGTCGCCGCGTCGGGATCGCCCGCGACCGTAACACCGTCGAGCGCGTCGCCGAAGAGCGCGCGCAGGAAGCGGAGCGCGGCCGGGCCGAGGTCCTGTGCATCATCCACGAACGCGACCCGCAGCCGCCGCCGCAGGGCGCGCGCGATCGCCGGGCGGTTCTCGAGCAGATGTGCGGCTTCGACCAGCGCGTCGGACGCCGTCAGACAGCCGTTGGCGACCAATTCGTTGACGTACGCGCGGTAGAGCCGGGCCAGGATGCGGGCCAAGTCGAGTTCGCGCCGGCGTTGCCGGTCGAGTTCCGACGGCGTCACCGCCAGCGACGCGCGATGCTCTTCCTTCGTTGCCGCGACCAGCGCCGGTGCGGTGAGATTCGGCGGGTTGGCGTAGAACGATGCCGCTCCGCGTTTGGCGATGGTGAGCATCGATTCATCATCGATCCCGGCTTCTCGCAGTTTGCGAATCAGGCGCAGCGCCGCATCGGCGAAACGGTCGGGTGTGCGCAGCCCGGCGATTTCGGGATCGATGTCCACCCCGAGCCAATCGCTCCACTCGGCGGAGAACAGCGGCGC
>PMOG01000129.1 GCA_003161555.1 Vulcanimicrobiota bacterium
CGTGCTGTTCGGCGACGGGGCCGGCGCCGTCGTGCTCGAGGCGACCGAACACGACTCGTACCTGGGCGCCGATCTCGGCGCCGACGGTTCGGCACCCGAGAACCTCTACTTGCCGTTCAGCGGTACGGCGCAGCCGCCGCCGACCGCCGAGGATCTGGCTGCGAAACGGAACACGATTCACATGAACGGACGTGAAGTGTTCCGCTTCGCGGTCACCAAGATGATCGAAGCGACACACGTCGCGCTGGCGCAGGCCGGGGTGACGGCCAGCGACGTGCGGTGGCTGATTCCGCATCAGGCCAATCGGCGCATCATCGATGCGGCCGCGAAGCAGCTGAATATGCCCAGCGAGCGGGTCATCGTCAACATCGACCGCTACGGCAACACGAGCGCCGCCTCGATTCCGATCGCGCTCTCCGAGGCGGTCGCCGAAGGCAAGCTCAAAGACGGCGACGTGATCCTGTTCGTGGGCTTCGGCGCCGGATTGAGTTGGGGCGCCGTTGCCTGGCGCTGGAGTGCGAACGGACACGCCGCGGCGTGATGCGCGTCGGGGTCATTTTCCCGGGCCAAGGTTCGCAGACGGTCGGCATGGGCGTCGACATCGCGCGCGCCTTCCCTGATGCCGCCGGCTGTTTTGCCGCGGCGAAGTCGCTTCTCGGTTACGACGTGCTTGCGCTCTGCGAGCGCGGCCCCGATGAAAAGCTGCGCGAAACGCGGTACGCGCAGCCGGCCATCTATGCCGTCAACATGGCGCTCGCGAAGGCGGTCGGGAGCGCACTTCAACCGGTCGCTAGCGCCGGCCACTCGTTCGGCGAGTACTGCTCGCTCACGCTCGCCGGCTCGCTGGCATTCGAAACGGCCCTGACGCTGGTCAACGAGCGGGGGCTGGCGATGCACCGCGCGGCCCTGCAGGCGCGCGGTGCCATGGCCGCCGTCCTCGGACTCTCGCCGGAAAAACTGCGCGAGGTCGTGGAGCAGGCCGTGGCCGGGGGCGCGGGGCGCGTGCAGTTGGCCAACTTCAACGCACCGGGCCAGATCGTCATCAGCGGCGATGCCGAGGCCGTGCGGGCGGCCGGCGAGGGGGCGATGGAAGCCGGCGCAAAACGCGTCGTGCCGCTCAACGTCGCCGGTGCCTGGCACAGCGTGCTGATGGAACCCGCCAAGGAAGAGTTCGCGCAGCACGTGCGGGCGGCGACGGTGCTTTTGCCGCGCTTCACGGTGATCTCGAACGTGGACGCGCAGCCGTACTCCGACATCGAGGCGATCAAGACGAATTTGATCCGCTCCCTCACCGACGAAGTACGCTGGCACGAGACGTCGCTAGCGCTCTTGGCAGCGGGGCTGGATCTGGTCGTCGAGTTCGGCGCTTCGGCCGTGCTGGCGCCGATGCTCAAGCGCATCGAGGGCGCACCGCCGGTGATGGCCGTCAGCGATGCGGCCGGTGTCGAGAAACTGCGCAACACGCTGACCGCGGCCGCAGTCTCGTGAAGGGTCGCGTCGCGGTGGTGACCGGTGCCAGCCGCGGCATCGGACGCGCGGTTGCGATCGACCTCGCGCGCGCGGGCGCGGACGTGGCGCTGTTCGGGCGCGACGAGCATGCCCTGGCCGAGGCCGGGGCCGCCTGTCGCGCTGCCCGTGCGGACGCCGCCATCAGCACGCATAGCCTCGACGTCACCGACGAGCACGCCGTCGCATCGGCGATCGGCGCGGTTCTGGCGGAGCACGGCCGGATCGACGTCGCCGTTGCAAACGCCGGCCAGGCCCAGGACGGCCTGATCCTGCGCTTCCGAGGCGCCGACCTGGACCGCCTGATCGACGTGAACTTGAAGTCCGCGTTCTACCTCTGCGCGGCGGTCTCCAAGCCGATGATCAAGCAGCGCTCGGGGGCGATCGTCCTGGTCTCCTCGATCGTCGGGCTGGCCGGGAACGCCGGCCAAAGCGCCTATGCCGCCACCAAAGCCGGCTTGCTGGGCTTAACGAAGTCGCTCGCGAAGGAACTCGGCTCGCGCGCCATCCGGGTCAACGCGGTCGCTCCCGGTCTTATCGAGACCGCGATGACCGCTGCGATGCCGGCCGGTGCCCGGGAACACTATCTTGCCACCATCGCCCTGGGCCGTGCCGGCGCGCCCGAAGACGTCGCACCGGTCGTTACCTTTCTTGCTTCAGATGCCGCCCGCTACGTCACCGGCCAAACCGTGGTCGTCGACGGCGGCTTTCTGATGTAAGCGGACCCTTACTCGCTCGCATTCCAGGAGACGTCATCAAACACCATGGCCGCTGACACTTTCGATCGCGTCAAGAAGATCATCGTCGAACAGCTCGGTGTCGAAGAGAATGAAGTGACACCTGAGGCGTCGATCACCGACGACCTCGGTGCCGACTCGCTCGATCAAGTCGAACTCGTCATGGCCTTCGAGACCGAGTTCGGCATCGACATTCCCGACGAGGAAGCCGAGAAGATCAAAACCGTTGGTGACGCCGTCGGCAAAATCGACGCCGTCGCGGCAGCGAAAGAGTAACCCGCACCCGACCCGATGTTAGAGGCACTCGGCGAGCGTCTCGGCGCCATCTTCGATCGTCTGGCAAACCGCGGCCGGCTCAATGAGTCGGACGTCGCTGACGTTTTGCGCGAAGTGCGCGTTGCGCTGCTCGAAGCCGACGTCGCGCTGCCGGTGGCGAAAGACTTCGTCAACCGGATCCGGGAACGGGCGGTCGGCACCGACGTTCTGACTTCGCTGACGCCCGCGCAAAGCGTGATCAAGATCGTCTACGACGAGCTGGTCACGCTGATGGGCGGCGCGGCGGCGAGGCTGACGTTCGCCGATGCACCGCCGACCGTCTATCTGATGGTCGGGCTGCAGGGTTCGGGCAAGACGACCCATGCGGCGAAGCTGGCGCTGCGCCTCAAGGAGCAGGGCCGGCGCAGTTTGCTGGTCGCCGCCGACGTGTACCGGCCGGCCGCGATCGACCAGCTCAAGACGCTGGGCAAGCAGATCGATCTGCCGGTCTTTGACGAAGGTCAAGGCGACCCGGTCGCGATCGCGCGCGATGGCGTCGCCGAAGCGCGACGGCTGGGTATCCCGACCGTGATCGTCGACACCGCCGGACGGCTGCACATCGACGAGCGGCTCATGGATGAGCTGGAGCGGATCAAGGCGGCGGTCAAACCGACCGAGATCCTTTTCGTCGCCGACGCCATGACGGGCCAGGAAGCGGTCAACGTCGCCAAGGCCTTCAACGAGCGGCTGGGGATCACGGGCGTGATCCTGAGCAAAATGGACGGCGATGCGCGCGGCGGCGCGGCACTCTCGATCCACCACCTCACCGGCGCACCGATCAAGTTCGTCGGCGTCGGCGAGAAGGTCAGCGCCCTCGAGGCCTTCCACCCCGACCGCCTGGCCCAGCGCATTCTCGGCATGGGCGACGTCCTGACGCTGATCGAGAAGACGCAGAGCGTCTACTCGGAGCGCCAGGCCGAAGATCTGGCCAAGAAGCTCCGCACGTCGCAGTTCACCCTCGACGACTTCCTCGAGCAGCTCCGTCAAGTCCGCAAGATGGGCTCCATGAACGACATCGTCAAGATGATCCCGGGGCTTTCCAAGGCGTTGCCGAAGATGGAGATCGACGAACGCGACGTTTCCCGCATCGAAGCGATCATCTGCTCGATGACGCGCCGTGAGCGCGAGCGGCCGGACGTCCTCAACGGGTCGCGCCGCAAGCGCATCGCGGTCGGCAGCGGGACCCAGGTTGCCGACGTCAACCGGGTCGTGAAGCAGTTCGAAGCCTCGCGCCAGATGATGAAACAGTTCGGCAACATGAAGAAGGGCCGGATCCCGCGCCTCCCGATGGGGCTCGGGCGCTAACCACTGGAGTTCGGCCGTGTTCCGGACATGAGCACATTCTAGAAAGACGACATGGTTAAGATCAGACTGCGCCGGATGGGCGCGAAGAAACAACCGACGTACCGCTTCGTGGTGGCGGACGCGCGCTCGCCGCGCGACGGCCGCTTCCTCGAGATTCTCGGGCACTACAACCCGCGCACCGAGCCCAAGACCCTGGTCGTCGACCAGGACAAAGTCAAAGAGTGGCTGGCGAAGGGTGCCCAACCCTCGGATCCGGTCCGCCGGTTGTTCGCCGAGTTGGGTCTCGTCGAGCGCGGCCCGATTCCTGAGAACAAGCGCGCTCCCAAGGCCAAGAAGTCCTGATGAACGCGCGCGGAACGGCTCCGTGAGCGCGTTCGACGACGAGTTCGGCCTCTTCGGCGAGGATGAGGCCGGCGCCGAGGAAGAGCGCCGTTCCACGCTGGGAGCGCGCAAAATCTCCTCCGAAGAGGCCGCCCACGACGATATCGAGCCCGAGGACGAACGGCCGCGCCGCGGTCCGCGCGGGGATCGCCGTGAGCGCTCCGGCGACGACGGCGACGAGTCGTTCCGTCGCCCGCGGCGTGACGACCCCGACCGGGGCGCGCGCCGAACAGAGGACCCGGCGGTCGCGCAGCAGCGCGCGCTCGATCTGCTCGGCTTTCTGGCTCGCAAGCTCGTGTCACGGCCGGAGCAGGTTGTCGTCGAAACGGTCGACACCGACAAGGGCCCGGTCGTGGAATTGGTCGTCGAACACGAGGATCTCGGCAAAGTGATCGGGCGCAACGGCCGCGTCGCGCAGGCGCTGCGCACGCTCGTGCGTGCGAGCGCGGAAGGGCGCATCAGCATCGACATCGTCTCGTTCGAGGACGAAGAAGTGGAAGCCGAGGCCGAGCACGCCGGCGACGCTGGCACCGAGAGCGACGACGCGGCCGAGTGATGGCAACGCCGGTCGCGTGGCCGGCGTGTTCGGGCTACGCGGCGACCTGAAAGTCGCCGCCAGCCGCATCGGCGAGGACGCGCTCGCCGCCGGACTGCGGGTGCGGGCGACGCTGGCCGACGGCACGACGCGCGCGCTGCGCATCGCCGCGATCCGCCGGCTCGGCAGCGTCAGCATCGCGGCCCCCGGCGACGTGCTGACCGAAGGTGACGAGATCAACGCGATCGTGGCGCCCGACGCGCTCACGCAGTTCGCCGGTGCGTTCGCGTCGGCGCGGCCCGAAGTACGGCTGACCGCATGATCCTCACCGCGGTGCGCGTCTGATGTTCATCCTCATCGTCGGCGG
>PMOG01000079.1 GCA_003161555.1 Vulcanimicrobiota bacterium
CGCCGCCAGGTCGTTGGGGCCGACGAAGAGCCCGTCGATGCCCTCGACGCTCGCGATCGCATCGGCATTGGAGACACCGATCTCGGTTTCGATCTGGACGTAGACGAGCACTTCATCGTTCGCACGCGCGCCGTAGGTGTTGGCGTCGGTTTCGAAGGCGAGGTTGGCCCGCACGCCGCCGCGGCTGCGCTCGCCGAGCGGAAAGAACCGCGCGTCGCGAACGACCGCGCGCGCGTCCTCCACCGTGTTGACGACCGGGACGATGATCCCGTACGCGCCCAGGTCGAGCACGCGCTGGATCTGCGAGCTTTCATTCCACGCCGGCCGCACGAACGGCACCGCTCCGCCGGCGCGCATCGCGGTGACCATCGCTGCCGCCGTTCCCAGGGGAATCGGACCGTGCTCCATATCGACCAGCAGCCAATCCCAGCCCACGCTCGCGAGCGCTTCGGCCGCGAGCGGCTCGCTCAGCGAGAGCCACATCCCGACGACGGTCTCACCGGCAGCCAGACGTTTCTTGAGCGGATTTTCGCGCATCCCTCAGCGCTTACCGCGCGGCGTTCGGGCGTTCCTCGACCCAGCGCACATACGCGGACCCCGTGGCGTCCGGCAGACCGCGATAGTAGGCGGCCTCATCGAATGCGGCGGCGCGGGCGGTGAGCACGGTGCGACGCTCGGCGGCGAAACGTTTGAGCGCCTCCGCGACCGGTTTCTCGCTGCCGTCGCCGCGGATGATACCGAACGACATCTCGTGCGGCGCGCGGTCGAAGGGCGGCTCGGCGGCAAGTTCGGCCGCATAGTCGGCCCAGCACCACCAATAGGCGCCCAGCCGTCCGTCGGCGTGAAGGCGCTCCAGCACCTGGGTGCAGTAGCCGGCCATCTCGTCTTCGGTCAAGCAGGCATAGGGTGCGCGCACCGGATCGCCGTGCGGGATCGGGGGCAGCGGCGGCTCGCCGGGTAGCGCAACACGCTCGAAGGGCGAGCGCTTTCCCGGCGGACACGTCGGATTGCCGAATTCGCTGAACAGCACCGGCCGGCGCGCAAACGAGGCGGCCAGCGCAGCCAGGAAGGGTACCACCTCGACGTCGAGGCGTCCGCGCGCGAAGGCGCTGTACACGCTGTAGCCGTGCATGCACGCGAAGGCATACGGCGCGCACAGCGACGAGAGGCGAAGCTTGCGGTCGACGGTCAGGTCTTCGCCGTGCGTCCCTGCGGTGACCACGATCGCCGAACGCTCTTCGAGCGCGTCGCACAACCGGCGGCTCCACTCGGCGGCCGCGCCCTCGCTCGCGGGTTCCCGCACGTTGCTGAACTCGTTGCCGAGATCCCACGCCGTGACCGCGGGATGCGCCTTGAGGCGTTCCCCAGCCGCGCGTGCGAAGACCAGCTGCGCCTCGAGCAGCGGCCCGGTGTAAAAATCTCCGATACCGTAGCCGGCCTCGCCGTGCTCCGTCAGCGTTCGGAAGCGTCCGGGCGGAGCGGAGCGGTCGAGCGCCCACGCCGGCAGCCAGTTGACGCCGCTCATGTGTCCGCAGAACAGCGTCGGCATCGTGCGCAGGCCGGCGTGGGCAGCCAGATCGACCAGCGCTTCCAGCCGTGCCAGCATGGTTGAATCGATGACGTCGGGCTGCGGCTGATAGTCCGACCACCGCAGGAAGAAGCGCACGGTATCGAGGCCGAGCGCGGCGATGCGCGCGAAATCTTCGGCGATCTCGCCGGGATCGAAGCGCTGCCACATCGCCATCGCACTGCGGCGCGGCCAGTAGTTGATCCCGAGCGAGAAGCGCACCATGTGAGGGTACCCCGGCGAGGCGGCGCCGACAACCGCACCGCGCCGCGAGGGCGCCTCGCCGGGCGGCCCGAACGGCGGTTGCAATGAGCGCTCAGCCGCGTATCGGCGTGATCATGGGTTCCCGATCCGACCTCGAGACGATGCGGGCTGCAGCGACGGCACTGCAAGAACTGGGCATTCCTTTCGAGATGCGCGTCGTCTCCGCGCACCGGACACCCGATCTGCTCTTCCGCTATGCGAGCGGTGCCAAGGCGCGCGGTCTCGAGGTCATCATCGCCGGCGCCGGGGGCGCCGCGCACCTGCCGGGGATGGTCGCGACGAAGACGTCGCTGCCGGTGATCGGCGTCCCGATCGAATCGAAGGCGCTGCACGGGCTCGACTCGCTGCTCTCGATCGCCCAGATGCCCGCCGGCGTTCCGGTCGCGACGATGGCGATCGGCGGCGCCGCCAACGCCGCGCTCTATGCCGCACGCATCCTCGCCTTGAACGATCCGGCGCTCGCGGCAGCGCTCGACGAACGCAGCGCGCGCATCGCCGCCGAGGTCGAGGCGATCGAACTGTGATCGCGACGATCGGCATCCTGGGCGGCGGACAGCTGGGGCGGATGCTGACCCTCGAAGCCAAGCGCATGGGATATCGCGTCGTCACGCTGGAGCCGTTTCCCAATTCGCCGACCGGCCAGATCGCCGACGAGCAGATCGTGGCCGCCTATGACGACCTGCGCGCCATCGGTGAGCTCGGTGCCCGCACCGACGTCGTCACCTACGAGTTCGAGAACATCCCGCTGGCGTCGGTGCTTGCACTCGAGGCCGACCGGCGGATCGTGCACCCGGACTCGACCGCCCTACGTCTGACGCAGGAGCGCATCCTCGAGAAAACCTTCGTGCGCGACTGCGGAATCCCGACCGCGGCGTTCGCCGCGGTGCGTTCGCGCGACGAATTGCAGAGCGCAGCGCGCGAGATCGGGTTCCCGGGCGTGCTCAAGACGACGATGGGCGGGTACGACGGCAAGGGCCAGTGGGTCGTACGTTCGCCGCAGGACGTCGAGCACGCGTGGAGCGAGGCGCAGAGGCGTCCGCTCATCTGGGAAGAACTGGTCGCCTTCGACCGCGAGCTCTCGATCATCGCCGCGCGCAACGAGCGTGGCGAGTTCGTCGCGTTTCCCACCTCGGAGAACCAGCACGACCACGGCGTTCTCGCCACGACGATCGTTCCCGGCCGGATCGATCCGTCGGTCGCCGAGCGCGCGCGCCGCTACGCGTCGACGATCGCCCAGCGGCTGGCGATCGTCGGCACGTTCTGTGTCGAATTCTTCCAACGCGGCGGCGAACTGCTGGTCAACGAGATCGCACCGCGCGTGCACAACAGCGGGCACTATTCGCTCGACGCGACGCAGATCAGCCAGTACGAGGCGCACGTGCGCGCGATCTGCGGGCTGCCGCTGGTCGAGCCCCGTCAGTTCCTGCCCGCGGTGATGGTCAACATCCTGGGCACCGGCGCGGGCGACACGCTGGGCGGCCTCGACGAGCTGCTCCGCGAGCAGATGCTCAAGCTGCACCTGTACGGCAAATCGCACGCCGCGCTGCGCCGCAAGATGGGCCACTTCACCGTCCTGGGCGATACGATCGACGAAGCGCTGGTGAAGGCCGAGCGCGGACGCCGCGCGCTGCGCTGGATCGACGACCGCGCGGCCGCCCTGCGATGAGCGAAGAAAAATCGGGTCTCCTGGGCCAGTTCGGCCGCCTCGTGCGCATCGTCCGCTTCGATGTCGTCATCGCCGTCTGCGCGCTGCTGATCAGCACGCTCGCGACGGGCGCCTCCATCTGGCAAACACGGGTCGTCCAGAAGCAGCTCAGCGCGCAAGTGTGGCCCTACGTCAGCATCGACGAAACGTTCAGCGAGAACGAAATCAAGGTCACACTCGAAAACTACGGCTTGGGACCGGCGATCCTGCGCGACGTCGTCCTGAGGAATAACAACGGTTCCGTCGCCCACACGCTGGCTGACTTCTTGCATCCGATGCTGCCGCGCGGCATGCATCTCGGGCTGAGGTTCTCCGACGTGGGCCCCGGCGCGGCTATCCGCCCCGGGGACAGCATCGTGCTGCTCGATCTGACCGGACCGGGCATTCGCGACATCATCGGGCCGCAGGCGGTGCACGCCTCGCTGCGTGCGTGTTACTGTTCGATCCTCGACCAGTGCTGGATCACGACGTCGTCGGAGAAGTCGGGTGCGCCGCAGGAAGTCGCATCGTGCAAGGATCACGATCCGGACCAGCTCGCGCCCGCCGCCTACAACGCTTTCGCGAGGAAGCCGGTCCCCCGGCGGTGAGAAGCCTTTAGTTTGCGGTGCGGGCGAAGGCGTTCCACCACCACACACCCCACGCGCCCATCAGCGCCGAATAGATGATCAGCGCGATCCCCCAGCGCGGGAGCCGCTCGCGCACGCCGATCGCCATCAAGGCGAACAGGTACGGCAGAAAATCCAGCGCGTGACGCATGCCGAACTGCACCCAGCCGTTGAGGTAGTAGGTGAACTCGGGTATCGCGACCAGTGCGGTCGCGATCCAGAGCGCGCGCACGACGTTGGGCGGCGACTTGGCCAGAAAGACCAAGACGAGCGCGGGGCTGGTGAACGTCAGCGCCATCCCGGTCGGATCGGGCTTGAAGTAGGGCCACTGCGCTTTCTGCAGCCACTCGATCAGGATCGGTGCGCGGAAGAAGAACGAGTAGATCTGATACGGCACGAAAGAAAGCGAAAACGGTGATCCGTACGGCGAGCCCCAGCCGTCGGCATGGTAGTACAGCGTGTGGCCGATATCGTAGAACGTTCCCCACATCAGCTCGTCGTAGCCCATGAACGCAATTGCCGCACACGCGCACACGATCCCGAACGCGCGCAGCCGCGCGATCCGCTGCTCGGGCGTGGGCGGGCCGCCGGCGAAAGCGCCGGTCCAAAGGCCCCACACGAAGAGCGGCAGCGCGGCGACTTCGGGAAAACGCGCCCCGCATGCGAGCACGAAGCAGATGCCGACCACGGTGCCGCGTGCGCGTCCAGTCAGCTCGAGCAGCGCTCCGAAGATGAAGGCGACGGCAACCAGATGCGCCAGGAACCACACGTCGCCGAGCTGAGCGCACCACCACATGTCCGTGCCGGCCACGAAGAACAGCGCCAGAAAGATCTTGGTCGAGAGACTGCGCACGCCGAGCCGCTCGGCGAGGAGCCACGCCAGCGCGGTCGCCACGGCCGCGAAAATGATCGCGACGGTCGTCTGGTTCGCGCCGTTGCCCCAGATCGCGACCAGCGGAAGCATGAACAGCGCCGGCACCGGGCCGTCGATGCCATAGTAGTGACCTTGGTACAGGATCGCGTCCATCCAGCGGCCCGGCCAATCGATCCACATGTGGCCGTGCAGCCACGCGTAGGCGACCCGGACGTAATTGTTCTGCTGCGACGAGCGAAAGTGCGAGCTCAGCAGGATGATGACAAAGGCGACGACGGCGGCGACTGTCGCACCGGAAAACCGGCGCAGGGACAGTGCCGCGGTCCGAAAGCGGGACGCGGCGACCATGTTCAGCGCGTCGGATTCGGTTTGTCCGGGCCGCGGCCCCTCCAGCCTTACGGTGTCGTTACGCGGTAGAGCGGAACGCCGTTCCAGCGCAGCCGCTGCGCCGCGCCGGCGATCACGGTGTCGAACCGCAGCAGCTCGGGACTCCACGGCTCGCCGAGCCGGAACTCGCCGTCGCCGAGCGGCGTAAGCGGCGTCCCGTCGTCGACGACCAAGGCGCCGTTGACGAGCTGGATCCGCAGCGATGCGTCGTACGGATGCGCCCCGGCGTACCGATAGTGGCCCGCGTACGCGTGCCACGCCCGAGGTGCGGCCGCGGCGCCTGGCGCCGTGCCCGGGGCCGCGTACCAGACACCGGCCGCGACGAGCGCGCGTGCGCGATGCATGTGCGGATCGAGCACGAAGCGCAGGCCGCTGTCCCGATAGCGCTGCAGTCCGCAGAAAAAGATGCCGCCGCCGACCGGCAGCAGCGAATGCAGCCTGCCCGCGACGCGCAGCGCGAGCCGGTTGCCCGCCGGCGCGACGACCGTCAGCGTCGCGCCCGATGCCGCCCGGAAGGTTCCCGCCAGCCGGGCTGCATGCGCCACCTCAGCCGGATCCGTGGCGGCCGGAAAAAGCGGACCTGCGCTGCCGCGCGCCGCGGCGCGCAGACTGCGCAGTCCGTATTCGACGATCGGACACGGGCGGTCCGCGTTGTCGCCGGCGTTCGTGAGCGCGACCACGGCGAATCCGCTGTCGAGGTCGGCCTCCATGCACGCTGTGTACGCGACGGTGCCGCCCGTATGGCCGATCACCCTATCGCCGTCGAACCGGCGAACGGCCAGCCCGTAGGCGTACCTCTCGTAGAGCGCCGGCACGCCGCCCGTGCCGGCGGTCGTCGCCGCGGTTGTGAGCAGCGCGTACGACGACGGGGAAATCAGCCGTGTACCGTCGCCCGCGACGCTGCCGTCAAGCAGCATACGCGCGTACTTCGCCATGTCCCCCGCGGTCGCGAGTACCGAGCCGGCCGGATCGCTGAACTCGGTCAACGGAACCGGGAAGAAATCCCACCTGCGCGGATCGGTGAGCCGGTCGTCGTCGCGTGGAAGATACCCCGTCGCCGCCGTTCGCAGCGCGTCGAGCGTCCAGTCGGGAGCGCTCGCGGTCATCCCGACGCGCGCGAGCACATCGTCGCGCACGATCGTGTCCCAGGCGCGATGATCGATCGCCTCCAGCACGGCACCGAGCGTTTCGAACCCGAGGTTCGAGTACGACCAGCGCGTGCCTGGAGCAAAGCCGGTGGAGGCTTCGCGCAGCAGCGCAACGTCATAGGGCTGGCCGAAGCCGATCCCGCCGTCGGGTAGACCGCTGGTATGGGTGAGCAGATCGCGTCCGGTCAGCGCACGCCAGCGCGTGTGGACCGAGAACCAGGGCAGATAGCGCGTCACCGGCGCGCGCGGATCGAAGGCCCCGCGATCGCGTGCCTGCATGAGCGCGATCGTCGTCATCGACTTGGTGATCGAACCGATGCCGAAGCGCGTCCGTGCCGTGACCGGAACGTGGTGTTCGATGTCGGCTTCGCCGAAGGTGAGGATCGCGATCGTCCCGCGGCGGTCGACCAGCGCGAGGGCCATTCCGGGCGCGTGCTGCCGGCGCATCGCTTCGGGCGCCGCAGCCGCGATTCGCGCGACGGCCGCGGCATAGGTGCCGGCCGGCGACGGCGCGGCTGTCATCGCGGCTTCCTGCGCCGGTGAGGGCGCGACCGTAACGGCGTACGCAGCGATCAGCGCGACCAAAGGGAATCCGCTGCGGATCGGCATGCGCGAACCTACGGTCACGCGTCGGTGACTCCCGAGTGGAAGGTGTTCGGCAAGTGCTCGGGCTTCGGCGGTATGTCGGTGAAGGCCATCGGCCGGTCCCACCAATCGTGGCGCCGCCAGCGCAGTTGTTCGTCGGTCGGCGGCGGCGGCGTGCCCAGACGCAGTGCCTTCGCGTACGCGTCCAGATACCGGTCGATCATTCGCTCCACCGAAAACGACCCTTCAACGTGCGCGCGGCACGCGCTGCGCGCGAGCGTGCCGAGCTGCGGGACACGGGCCACCGCCGCATCGTCGTCGTCGCACAAGAATCCGGTGACGCCGTCGACGACGATCTCGGGGATCGATCCCATTCGCGCGCCCAGGACCGGCGTGCCGCACGCCATCGCTTCGATCAGCGTCAAACCGAATCGCTCCGGCCGCGTCGTCAAGTGTACGAGCGCCAGCGCGCCGCCGACCAGTTCGTCACGCGCGGCGCCCTGTACGTGCCCGAGCATGCGCACCGCGTCACCGTCGATGTGCGGCGCCACCGCTTCGTTGAAGTACGCCGTGTCCTGCGGAATCCCGGCCAGCAGCAGCCGTACGCCGGCGCGCCGCGCGACCGCGATCGCCCGATGGGCGCCCTTCTCGGGATGGAAGCGCGCCAAGTAGAGCAGATACTCGCCCGGCACGTCGCGATAGGTCCACGCGCCGGGGTCGACGCCGTTGTAGGTGGTGGCGAGGTAGTCCAGGCCGGGATCGCGGTCGGCGTTGCTGATCGAACAAAAGAACGAACGCCGCGCCCCCGCATAATAGGCCGCCAGGATCTGCGGCGACGAGAAGCCGTGCACGGTGGTCAACACCGGCGGCGCTGAGGTCGCGAGTGCGTACAGGAGCGGCTTCCAATCGCTGCTGTTATGAATGAGGTCGAACTCCGACGCGCGCGCGAAACACGCGGCGACGTTCAGTTCGCTGAACACCTCGCCGTCCAGATGCGGATCCTCGTTCAAGCCCACCGGAACGACCGATGCCAGCCGGCCCGGGTTCGCCGAGTTCCCGCTGGCGAACAAGGTGACGTCGAGACCGCGGGCCGCCATGCCGCGCGCGATATCGGAGGCGACCTGCTCCCACGGTCCGTAACCGGGCGGCGGCGCGGGCCACGCGATGCTTGCCAGCACCGCCACGCGCAGTCCCTTTAGATCGGGGCGTGCGATCACGCGCGCTCGAAGGCGATCTGACCGGCCTTGATCACGCTGCGCGGCGAGCGCAGCGCACGTGCGTCGGCGCCGGCATCGGTGTCGAGCAGCAGCAGGTCCGCGGGACGCCCGGCGGCCAGCACGCCGGCTTCGACGCCGAGCAGCTCCCCGGCCGTCGCGGTCGCCGCCGTCAGGGCTTGCTGCGGCGTCATGCCGAGCATGCGCACCATCAGTTCCGCCTCGTAGGCGTAGTTCTCGTGGAAGTTGTACGGTGTGCCGGCGTCGGAGCCGCCGGCGATCGGAACGCCGGCGCGCCAGGCCTTGCCGATGTTCGCACCGACGTGCTCGTAGATTTCGGTCGCTTTGCGCACCACGTAGTCGGGCTGCTTCCCGCCGTCAATGTTCTCGTAGATGCACACGACCGCCGCGAGGGTCGGCACCAGGTACGCCCCGTGCTCGAGAAACAGTCCGATCGCCTCGTCGTCGAGCAAGTGGCCGTGTTCGATCGAGGTGACGCCGGCCCGCAGCGCGTTCTTGAT
>PMOG01000069.1 GCA_003161555.1 Vulcanimicrobiota bacterium
GCTCTCGCCGGCTCGCAAGTACCTAGCCGGAATCATCGAGTTCGCCACCAAACGCAAGCCGCGTCCGACCGCGATTGCGATCACGGCGACGGACGAAGCGTTTTCGCTCGAGATTCAGCAGGGCGCGATCGAACTCGCCAACGACCACGGAATCCACGTCGTCTACACGGGACGCTATTCGACGACGACCTCCGATGTGTCGGGGATCGTCGCCGCCATCAAAGCCTCAGGCGCCGACATGATCCTCAACGCCGGCCATTTGCAGGACGCGCTGCTGATGCACCGCACGCTCAAAGACCAGAACGTCCAAGCCAAGATCTACGGGTACTCGGTCGGACCCGACACACCTGACTTCCGCGACGGTTTGGGCCGCGATGCCAATTACGTGCTCGGCAGCGCGCAGTGGTCAGATGCAGTGCGGTATCATGGCGCGCCCGGATTCTATGCCTCGGCGCAGCAGTACGCGCGCGCGTTTACGCGCGCGGTCGGCCACGCGCCGGACTACCACAACGCGGAGTCCAGCGCTGCGTGCCTAGCGTTCCAGTATGCGATTCAGCGTGCGGGGACGCTCGATCCGGCTCGCGTCCGCGACGCGCTCGCGAACCTCGACGTCGTGACGTTCTTCGGTCTGCTCAAGTTCGACTCACGCGGGCTCAACGTGTTCAAACCGATGGTCGTCAATCAGATCCAGGCCGGAAAACTGGTGACGATCTATCCCTATCGCTTGGCCGAGGCCGACCCGATGTACCCGACCCCGCCGTGGGGGTCGCGCTAACCCGAATCAGCGCGCCCGCGCGCGGCTATTCGTGCGTCGTGCCGTTGATGATCACGTAGCCGGGCTGCGCCCAGTTGCCGCTGACCGCGCGCTGCGTCCCGTCGATCCATTCGGCGCCGGAACTGCTGCGGTGATAACGTCCGCGTACGACTGCGGTATCGCCCGGCTGCGCGTTCAGGCCGCCGGCGGCGATGATCGCGATCGGCGGCGTGCCGTCGACATTGAGCGCGAAGGCTGCGCCCGGGCGAGCCGGCGGCAGAACCGAACCGCAGATGGTCACCTCGCGCGTCCACGGCTGCGGGACCGCGCGGTCGGCGAGGAACTCGTCGTTCGCGCAGCTGTCGACGGCCGAGGGTGCCGCCACGCTGAGCGGCGGGTTAGCGAGCCCGACGATCGGGGTGTCGGTCGGAATCGGCAGGGCGGCCGGGGTGGGCACGACGCTCGACGCGCTCGCGGCCGTTGCGACCGTGGCGGCGCCGATGCCGAGCGCAACGAACGCGCCGAGGAACCGGAGAGGAGGGTGGGTGCTGTTCACACCGTTCTCCTACCCAGTTGCGGCGGCTCTACCAGATGCCCAGCGCAAGTTTGACGTCTTCGCTGGCCATCGTGCGCGGGTCCCACGGGGGACTGAACGTGATCTCCACGTTGGCCTTCTTGACGCCGTCGACGCTCTCGACTTTGCTCTGCACGGCCTGTTTGAACATCGGGCCGACCGGACACATCGGCGAGGTCAGCGTCATCAGGACGGTGACGTCCTCCCCGCTCTCGCCTTCGCAGGTCACGTCGTAGACCAGCCCCAGGTCCAGGATCCCCAGGTTGAGTTCGGGGTCCTCAACGTCTTTGAGCGCTTCGCGCACGGCCTCGGTCGTCACCATAACGTACCGTTCGAACCCCGCCGCCGGGCCGAAGTTCCAGCGCACCCCTGCCGGCACGCGGCTCCGGGTGCCGTGGGCCGGGCGGCGTCGGCTGCCGGCGACGCGGTCATACCGCCAGGTACCGGTGCATCGTCGCTTCGTCGGCCTCGAGTTCTGCGATTGTCCCCGACGCCATCACGCGGCCGTTCGAGAGCACGTAGCCGCGGTCTGAAAGGCTCATCGCGACGCGAGCGTTCTGCTCGACGAGCAGAATCGTGTTGCCCTCGGCGCGGATCCCGCGCACGACTTCCTCGACGCTGCGCGCGATCAGCGGCGCCAACCCTTCCATCGGCTCGTCGAGCAGAATGATGTCGGGATTCGCGACCAGCGCGCGCGCGATCGCCAGCATCTGCTGTTCCCCGCCGGAGAGTTTCGCCGGCTTGTCCTTGCGTTCGCCGAGTACCGCAAAGTACTCGTAGATGCGCTTCTCGTTCCAGGCGCCCTTGCGGCCGGCCAACGCCGCCAGCCGCAGGTTCTCGCCGACCGTCAGGTTGGGAAAGATGCGCCGGTCTTCGGGGACGAATGCGATCCCCATCTGCGCCAGCGCGAACGGTGATTTGTTGGTGATCTCCTGTCCCTTGAAGCGGATCGTGCCCGACTTCGCGACCACCAGACCCATGATCGTCTTGCAGGTCGTCGAACGGCCCGAGCCGTTGCGTCCCAGCAGCGCGACGACTTCGCCGGCGTCGACGCTCAGCGTCACGTTCTGCAGCACGTGGCTTTTCTCGTAGTACGCGTTGACGCGATCGAGTTCGAGCAGCACTAAGCGATCTCTCCCAGGTAGGCGCGCTGAACAGCCTCGTTGGCGCGAATCTCGGTGGGCGTTCCGACCGCCAGCACGCCGCCGGTTTGAAAGACGGTGATCGTGGTCGAGATCGTCATCACGACATCGATGTCGTGCTCGACCAGCAGGATCGTGCGTCCGGGTGAGATGCGGGTGATCAGTTCGACCGTTTCGTGAGTCTCGGTCGGCGACATCCCGGCCAGCGGTTCGTCGAGCAGCAGCACCGGCGGATCGCGCGCGATCACCAACCCGATCTCGAGCCGCCGCTGGTCGCCGTGCGAGAGGTTCTCGGCGCGCGTGTCGCGCGCGTCCCAGAGACCGATGTCGTGCAGCACCCGCTCGGTCCGCTCGGCGAGTTTTCCCATGCGCGCGGTCGGTAGGAAGAAGTTCGCCTTGCCGTCATGGACCGCTTGGACGGCCAGCCGCACGTTTTCGTACACCGTCAGCCGGCCGAAGATGTTGGTGATCTGAAACGAGCGCGCGATGCCCAGCCGCGCCCGCTGGTAGGCCGGCAATCCGGTGATCTCGCGGTCGCGAAACCACATCCGGCCCTCGCTCGGCGGCAAGAGGCCGGAGAGCAGGTTGAAGAAGGTCGTCTTCCCGGCGCCGTTGGGTCCGATGATCGTGCGGACGCCGCCCTCGGGGATTTCGATCGACACGTCGTTGACGGCGGTGAAGCCCGAAAAACGCCGTGTCAGCCCGCTGGTTTTGAAGATGTAGCCGGTGCCGGCGGCCGGCACCGGTACGGCCGGCGCGGGCGCGCTCACCGGACGCCCGTTTCGCTGACGGCGGGGCTCTCGTCGAGCGGCTTGAGCGCCTCGTCGAAGGTCGGTTCGACGGGCTCTTCGCGCTTGAACGGATTGCGCAGGATCGCCGCGACCCCGTTGGTCCGCACGTCGTCGATGATCCCCATGATCCCGCGCGGGCCCGCCAAGACGAAGACGACGAACACGACACCGATCCAGGCCTCCCAGTATTTGGTCGCCTGCGAGACCTCGTTCTGCAGCTCGTAGTAAACCGAGGCCCCCAGCAGCGGGCCCATGAACGTCTGCATCCCGCCCAGCAGCGACATCATGACGACGTTGCCGGAGTATTCGACCGAACCGGCATCGGGGTTGATCGCCTGCTGGAAATACGTCCACAACCAGCCCGCGATCGCCGGGAACACCGCCGAGAGCACGAACGCGTTGACGCGGTACTTGTCGACGTCGTAGCCTAAAAAGCGCGCGCGCTGTTTGTTCTCGCGGATCGCGTGCAGCACGCTGCCGAACGGCGAGGCCAAAATCCAGTACAGCACGCACAGCGCAACGAAGACGCACAGGGCGGCAAACCAGTAGAAGTGGTCGGAGTCGCGCAGCACGTCGGCGCCGAAGAGCGTCGGGCGGGCCACGTTCTGCAAACCGTCCTCGCCGCCGGTCAGATCGCTCCAGCGGTAGGTCGTGAAGAACACGATCTGCGCGAACGCGAGCGTGATCATCGAGAAGTAGATTCCGCTCGAGCGCGGGATGATGATGCGCGCGAGCAGCCACGCCCACAAGAGCGCGAGCAGCAGCGAGAGCGCCAGCGCGACGAGCATGTTGTCGCCCTTGCCGTGCGCGAGCACCGCGCCCAGCACGGTGACGTTGAAGCCGTTCGCGTAAAGCGCGGTCGCGTAGGCACCCAGCGTGAAGAACATCGCGTGACCGAACGACAGCTCGCCGACGTGGCCGAAGAGCAGGTTGAAACCGCTGGCGAACAGCGCGAAGATCACCATCGTCGTAGCGATGCCGACGAAGCCGCTCCATTGGCCGTGGAAGGGATCGGAGCCGGCGGTCCATGGCAGCGCCAAAAAGAGCAGCGCGGTCCAGAGCAGCGGGTGCAGAAGCAGCCGCCGCGCCCGGTTCGGCGGCGTCACTCGAAGAGACCCTCGACGCCGAACAAGCCGCGCGGGCGCACCAATAGGATGATGCCCATGATGAAGTAGCCCGTCATCTCGACTGCGGGCGGCCACAGCAGCGCCATCAGGCTGGTCAGGATCCCGATCAGCAGCCCGCCGACGATCGCGCCCCAGAACGAGCCGATCCCGCCGACGATGACGATCACGAAGGTCAGCACGATCCACTCCGACGCCAGGCTGGGCTGGATGGCGTAGATCGGGGCCGCCAGCGCCCCGGCCAGCCCCGCCATCAGCGAACCCAGCCCGAACACGACGGTGAACATCAGCGGCATGTTGATGCCGAGGATCTTGACCATCTCGGCGTCGCGCGTGCCGGCCCGGATGATGATGCCGATATTGGTCTTGTTGAGCAGCAGCCAGACGCCGGCCAGAATGACGACCGTCAGCAGCACCAAGAAGACGTCCTTATAGAACGGAAACGCGAGGCCGGCGATATTGATCGAGTCCGGAATGTACGGCGGCGTGTCGACGCGCACGGCGTCGTCGCCCCAGACCCGGCGGACGATCTGGGCGAAGATCAGGGCCGTGCCGAAGGTCAGCAACAGCGTATACTCGGGGATGCGGCGGTACAGCGGCCTCACCAAAACTGACTCGAAGGCCATGCCGAGCAAGCCGACCAGAACGGCCGCCAGCAAGATGGCGGGCCAAAAACCGATGAGCCCGTTGAACTGGTACATCAGGTAGGCGCCGAGCATGAAGAACGAGCCGTGGGAGAAGTTGATGACGCCCATCAAACCCAGGATGATGTTCAACCCCAGCGCGACGAGAATGTACAGCATCCCCAGCGTGATGCCGTTGACGAGTTGATCGGTCAGCTGGGCGAGCGTCAGGTGGATCGCGGGCAACCTCTCGCGGCGGGGGTACGACGGAAGCCCCTCCGTTCGCCTCATGGGGAGGTGGTTCCATGCTACGTTGGGCCGGCGGTTTGAAACTGACGAAGCCGGGCGAGAGTTTAACCACCACCAAGGCCGCACGGGCGAATTCCACGTTCGTGCGCTTTGGAGGCAGGAGCGGCTGGGCCGCTCGGGGAGTTTCGTAGAGTCATGTCAATGTGGGAACCGTTTACCGAGCGCGCCCGGCGCAGCATCGTGCTGGCCCAAGAAGAGGCTCAACGGCTCGGGAACAATTACATCGGGACCGAGCACATCTTGCTCGGCATCATCTCCGAAGGCGAAAGCCTCGCGGCCAAAGTGCTGGAGACGCTCGGTGTCAACCTGGCCAAAGTGCGCCAGGAAGTCGAAGCCATCGTCGGCCGCGGCGGGCAGACTGTCCAGCAGGAGATGGTCTTCACGCCGCGCGCCAAGCGCGTGATCGAGCTGGCGTTTGAAGAAGCGCGTCAGCTCAACCACAACTACATCGGCACCGAACACCTCTTGCTGGGTCTGATCCGGGAAGGCGAGGGCGTGGCCGCGCGCGTGCTCACCAACCTCGGCGTCGATCCGGCCAAGGTGCGCGTCCAAACGACCTCGCTGCTCGGGGCCGAGGGGCAGCCGCCCGCGCCCAAGGGCAAGTCGAAGACGCCGACCCTCGACGCCTACGGCCGCGACCTAACCACGCTTGCGCGCGAGAACAAGCTCGATCCGGTGATCGGACGCGCCAACGAAATCGAGCGCGTGATCCAGATTCTGAGCCGCCGCACCAAGAACAATCCGGCGCTGATCGGCGAACCGGGCGTCGGCAAGACGGCGATCGCCGAGGGCCTCGCCCAACGCGTCATCAAGAATGAAGTTCCCGAACCGCTACGCGACAAACGGGTGATCACGCTCGACCTCGCGGGCCTCGTCGCCGGAACCAAATACCGCGGCGAGTTCGAAGAGCGCATGAAGCGCGTGATGGACGAGATCCGCGGCGCCGCCGGCGAGATCATCCTGTTCATCGACGAGCTGCACA
>PMOG01000096.1:0-290 GCA_003161555.1 Vulcanimicrobiota bacterium
GTCGACATCGATCCCGCCGAGCTTCGGAAAATGGGCGATACGGTCGATCGCCCGATCCAAGCCGACGCCGGGGACTTCATGCGCGCGCTGCTGGCGGAAGCCGGCACGATCCGCCGCCGCGACCGCACGGCCTGGAAAGAGCGCTGCACCGAATGGAAGCGGCGCTATCCGGTCGTCCAGCCCGAACACCGGGCGGGCTCGGGGCCGATCAGCGTCTACCACCTCTCGGAGGTGCTCGCGGAGGAACTCGACGCGGGCGACTACATCGTCTCGGGCAGTTCGGGCAGCGG
>PMOG01000096.1:344-6240 GCA_003161555.1 Vulcanimicrobiota bacterium
CGATCGGTGCGTCGCTGGCGGGCGGCCGCAAGCGGACGATCTGCGTCGACGGTGACGGCGGTTTCCAGTTCAACATTCAGGAACTCGAAACGGTGCGCCGGCTCGGTCTGCCGATCACGTTCTTCGTCCTCAACAACAACGGCTACGCCTCGATCCGAGCGTCGCAAACGAGCTTCTTCGGTGCGCCCAGCATCGGGTGCGACGCGACGACGGGTCAGAGTCTGCCCGATATCGTGAAGGTCGCGAACGCCTACGGCATCGCGACGGATCGCATCGGCAATCAAGCAACGCTGCGCGAGGACATCCGCCGGGTGCTGGCTCGTGAAGGCCCCGTCGTGTGCGATGTCCTCGTCATTCCCGACGAGGTGCGCGCGCCGCGCCTCTCTTCGGTGCAGCTGCCGGACGGCTCGTTCGTCTCCAAGCCGCTCGAGGATCTCTGGCCATTCCTCGACCGCGAAGAGTTCGAAGCCAACATGCGCACGCCGGTCGCGCATGAGTGACGGGTCCCGCGCCCCGCTCATCGGGATCATGCAGGGCCGGCTGCTGCCGCCGGCCGAGGGACGTTTTCAATCGTTTCCGCGGGACGGCTGGGAAGCGGAGTTCCCGCTGGCATCTGCGGCCGGCCTCGATGCGATCGAATGGATCTACGACGTCTTCGGCGAGGACGTCAACCCGCTCGCAACCGATGCGGGCATCGCGCTCATGCACGAGCTCGGCAGGACGCACGGCGTTGCCGTCGTCTCGACGTGCGCGGACTACTTCATGGATCGCCCGATCGTGCGCGCGGGCGCGGATGAGCGCCGCGATATCGTCAGCCGGCTGTTTTGGCTGATCGAACGCGCTCGCCGGGCCGGAATCGAACGAATCGTGCTGCCGTTCGTCGACGCATCGCGCATCAGCGGCGACGCCGACCTGCAGGTTGCAAGTGCGGTGCTTCGCGACGTCCTGCCCGCGGCCGAGCGGGCCGGCGTCGAGCTGCATCTCGAGGCGGATCTCGCACCGGCGCCGTTCGCTGCCTGGCTGGCGGAAGTGCCGCACCCTGGTCTCAAAGTGAACTACGACAGCGGCAACAGCGCGTCGCTCGGTTACCGGCCCGACGAAGAGTTTGCAGCCTACGGCGCGCGCATCGGCAGCGTGCACATCAAGGATCGCCGCCTGGGCGGCGGGACGGTCGCACTCGGAACGGGCGACGCCGATCTGCCGGCGGTGTTCTCCGGCCTGCGGCGGCTGCAGTATCGCGGCGATATCGTACTGCAGGCCGCGCGCCCCGAACCGGGCGCTGAAGTCGTCCGCGCAGCCGGGGACCGGCGCTTCGTGCAGCGCGGCCTGCAGGCAACTCAAGGCGAGCGCCGCGCGTCGGCCTCATGAGAGTCCTGATGATCGGACTCGGCGGCGTGGGTCAGCGGCACGTGCGCAACCTTCGCACCCTGCTCGGTGACGACGCCGACCTCATCGCCTACCGCGTGCGTCGTCTGCCGCAGGTCCTCACGCCGGAGCTGTCGATCGCGCCGGACGCCGACGTCGAGACGCGCTACGGCGTCCGTTCGTTTTCCGATCTCGACGCAGCGCTCGCCGAAAAGCCCGACCTGGCGTTCATTGCCAACCCGAGCAGCATGCACGTCGAGGCCGCGACCGCGTGTGCGCTGGCCGGCTGCGACCTCTTCATCGAAAAGCCGCTGAGCGATTCGACCGCCGGCCTCGACGCGCTGATCGCGCTGGTCGAAGAACGGCGGCTGGTCGCGATGGTCGGCTACCAGCTGCGCTTCCACCCAGGCGTCGCGGCCCTTTTCGAGCTGGTGCGCAGCGGCGTGCTGGGCCGGCTGCTCTCGGTGCGCGCGACGGTCGGCGAGTATTTGCCGAATTGGCACCGCTACGAGGACTACCGCGCGATGTATGCGGCGCGCGCCGAACTCGGGGGCGGCGTCATCCTCTCGCAGATTCACGAGTTCGACTATCTCGGCTGGATCTTCGGTACCCCGAGCCGGCTTTTCGCACTCGGCGGGCACTGGAGCGATCTCGAGGTCGACGTGGAAGACACCGCGAGCATCCTCATGCAGTGCACGTACGCCGGACGTCCGCTTCCCGTTCACTTGCTGCAAGACTACCTGCAGCGTCCGCCGAGCCGGTCGTGCGAGGTCGTCGGCGACCGCGGGAAAGCCGTGCTCGACCTGGCGGATCTCAGCCTGACGATGTGGGACGCCGAGGGGACCGCGACCGTGCAGCGATTTGACGGGCTCGAGCGCAACCAGCTCTTTCTCGACGAGGTCGGGCACTTTCTGCGCTGCGTGACCACGCGCGAGCGTCCGCGCGTCGATTTGCGCGCCGGCCGCGAGAGTTTACGGACCGCACTGGCCGTCAAGGAAGCGCTTCGCACCGGCGAAATCGTCGTGCTCGACCGGGAGGCGGTACCGCGTGCCGGCTGAGCTTCCGGAACTGTTCCGCCTCGATGGGCGTGTGGCGGTCATCACCGGCGGCGGTGGACTGCTCGGCGAGCAGCATGCCGCGGCGATCGCCGGCGCGGGCGGAATCCCGGTGCTGGTCGATATCTCGGCTGAGCGCGCGCAGAGCGTCGCCGCTCGGATCGCCGAGCGCTTCGGCGTCGCGGCGACGGCGGTGACGGCCGATATCACATCGGACGGATCGGTACGCGAGGCTGCGCGCGCCATCGCCGAGCGCTTCGGCCGGATCGACATCCTCGTCAACAACGCCGCCAACGATCCGAAGTTCGAAGCGGATGGCGAGGTCGCGTACTCCCGGCTCGAGCATTTCCCGTTCGCGCAATGGCAGGCCGATCTCGCGGTCGGCCTCACCGGCGCCTTCCTCTGCAGTCAGATCTTCGGATCGGCCATGGCCCGCGCCGGGCGCGGCGTCATCGTCAACGTCGCTTCCGACCTCGCGCTGATCGGCCCCGACCAGCGCATCTATCGGCAGCCCGGGACCGCCGACGACGCGCAGCCCACCAAGCCGGTGACCTACTCGGTCGTCAAAGCGGGGCTGCTCGGGCTGACGCGCTACCTGGCGACCTATTGGGCCGAGCGCGGCGTGCGCGCGAACGCGATCTCGCCGGGCGGCGTGTACACCGACCAATCGGATGTGTTTGTCAAGAATCTGACGAGCTTGATTCCGCTCAACCGCATGGCGAAGGTCGATGAATATCAGGGTGCAATGCTGTTTCTCTGTTCCGATGCTTCGGCGTATATGACTGGAAGCAATCTCGTGATCGACGGCGGGCGCACATGCTGGTGACGTGCTGCGGCCGCGGAGGAAGCGTATGACCCGGAGCGCCGAGCTCAGAGCCGAACTCGAAGCGCTGCTGGCGGAAGGCGCCGCCGGCGCGCGCGAACGCGAGCGCACCACCTTCGATGCGGTCGCCGGCCCGTGCGCGGAAACGCTGGTGTTCTTTGGTGCCGGGCGGCTCGGACGCCGCACCCTCGCCGGCTTGCGCAAGAGCGGCGTCGCGCCCGTGGCCTTCATGGACAACAACAGCGCGCTGTGGGGAACGGAGGTCGACGGCGTCCCGGTCCTCTCACCTGCCGAGGCCGTATCGAAATACGGCGCGAGCGCGGTCTTCGTGATCACGATCTGGGGCGGCAAGCGTACCTGGAACGAGGAAGATCGCATGGGCGACCGGGTGCGGGAACTGCGTGCGCTGGGCTGTCAACGCGTGATCTCGTTCGGACCCTTGTACTGGAAGTATCCGAAGGGCTTGCTGCCCTACTACAGCGCCGACTTACCGCACAAGGTTCACGAGCAGGCCGATGACGTCCGGCGCGCCTTCGAGCTTTGGAGCGACGACCGTTCGCGCCAGGAGTACGTCGATCAAGTGCGCTGGCGCCTGCTGCTCGATTTCGACGGGCTGGCCAATCCCGACGCGGAAACGATGTACTTTCCGCGCGACCTCTTCCGGCTGCGCAGCGACGAAGTCTTCATCGACTGCGGTGCCTACGACGGCGATACGCTCGAAGTGTTCATGAAAGAAAGCGCGTCCGCATTCCGCAAGATCGTCGCGCTCGAGCCGGACCCGGCGAACTTCATCGTGCTGGAGCGGAACTGGCGTCAGCTGCTGGCCGAAGAACCGCATCGACTCGAGGCGTATCCGCTGGCAAGCGGCGCCCGGGAAGAGCGGCTGTTTTTCTCCGCCGACGGTGACGACGCCTCACGCGTGCTGACATCCGGAACGGGCGACGTCGTTGAAGTCGAAGCGATCGCGCTCGACAACTTCCTGGGTGAGCCGGCGCCGACGTACCTCAAGATGGACATCGAGGGTTCGGAACTCGACGCGCTTGCGGGCGCCAGCCGCATCATTCGCAATGAGGCTCCGCTGCTCGCGATCTGCGCCTATCACAAGCAGGACGACCTCTGGAAAATCCCGCTCCTGATCCAGTCGCTGAACCCCGAATACCGTTTCTTCCTGCGCCCGCACAAGCTCGAGGTCTGGGATCTCGTCTGCTACGCGGTGCCTCAAGCGCGATGCCTCGTCGCCTGACGGCGCGCCATCCGCTCGCGGTCTGATATGGCGCCACGCGACCGGCGCGGCTGCGACGTCTGCGGGGCCGAATCGACGGCAGATCTGTACGACCAGCGCTTCGTCCGATTCGACGACGCGTCGGGACTCGACGGCTACACGGTCGTTGCGTGCGAGCGCTGCGGGTTCATGTACGCCGACGGCCTGCCGGGCCAAGACGTCTTCGATCGCTACTACCGCGATCTCTCGAAGTACGAGTCGCACGATACCGAGGGCGATATCGTGCCCTGGAAAGCGGTTATCCATCATGCGATCGTCGCCGATATCGCGGAGCGTCTCCCGGACCGGAAGATCCGCATTCTCGACGTCGGCTCGTCGAGCGGACATCTGATCTCGCTGTTCCGGAACTCCGGCTATCGCGACGCGATCGGGTTCGATCCGTCGCCGCGCTGCCGGGAACTCGCGCGTGAACTGTACGGCGTCGAGGTCATCAACACGTCGATTTCCCAGATGGCCTTCGGCGGCGAGCGCTTCGACCTGATCCTCATGGCGAGCGTCCTCGAGCACCTGCGCGACCTCGAACGGACGCTCGGCGAACTCCGCGGACTGCTGCGGGAGGGCGGCGCACTCTGGGTCGAGGTGCCTGACGCGGCGCGCTTCGCCGACTTCGCCTCGTCACCGTTTCAGCAGTTCAGCCTCGAGCACATCAACTTCTTCACCACCGGCACGCTCGAGCGACTCATGCAACGCGCGGGGCTTCGCACGTCGTCGACCTGGACCACGATTCGCCAGGTCGGCTCGATGGACGATCCCGGACTTGACGGCCTCTTCGTTCGCGACGTCCCAGCCGTTCTCGCGACCCACGATACCGCCGGCGTGGCCGCGGTTCGCTCGTACGTGGCGCTCTCCGAGCAGCTCGAACGCGCACTCTGCGAACGGCTGGAGGGGCTGGCGGCGAGCGGCGAACCGGTCGCCGTGTGGGGTACCGGAAGCTTGATGCTGCATCTGATGAACCATCCGGTCTTCAGGCGCCTGAACATCACGGCGTTCGTCGATTCGAATGCCAACTATCAGGGGAAGACGATCGGCGGCGTGCCCGTCATCGGGCCTGCGGCGCTTGCCGGACACGACGAGCCGATCCTGATCGTAACGCACGCGGCACAGGAAGAAATTCTGGCGGCGATTCGCGACCGCTACGGCCTCTCGAACCGGGTCTTCTCGTTCCTCGGAGACGCCGCGGATTGGCCGGGATCGGCCTCGACGGTCGGCGCCTAACGGAAGTCAGTCGGACGCCGCAGAGTCGACGCTCCAGCTTCGAACGAACCACATTGCTGCCGGATGCTGTGCTGCCATCTCTTTGACAACATCGAGGATACCCGCGTATTCATCGTCGCGGACCGACTTGGCCAGTTCGTCGTAATCCGCGTCCTT
>PMOG01000096.1:6271-17624 GCA_003161555.1 Vulcanimicrobiota bacterium
CCAGGCGTCCTTCGGGATACCGATAGTGCCGGCGCCTTTCCAAGAAAACCGATGCGGTCGAACCTTTGGAATCTCAAGGCGCGGCGGAGTATCATCGGCGTTCGAATCCCAGGGACTCGTTAACAAGATACTCAGCGTCATCTCAACTGGGATTCTCCAGAACGTTTGCCTGTACCCGGAGCCGACGAGATGAGCAACAATTTCTGGCGGACGTCGTACAGCTATATGAACTCAGACCAGCCGCAGTTCGACGCTCATGCGGTCGTGGGTCATGTCGGGTGTCGCGTGCGTCCGGTGCGCGGTCGCACCGGCAAACAGCATCGCATCGCCGGCTTCAAACGACGGGCGCCAGCGAGCGCGCTCCTCGAAACCGCCGGCGAGAGCCTGTTCGTCGATCCTGGCCAGCTCGACGGCGAACTTCGCTCCGGGCGGCGGTGAGACCGGGAAAAGCTCGCGCCAACTGTCCAGCACGAGTTCGAGCCCGGGCGCATCGCGGCCGCACGCGGAGAGCGGAATCCACACGTTCAGCAGTCGCCGGCGCAGGATCGTTTGGTCCTGGTGAAACGGAAGATACGTGTCGGTCCGCACCGGGGTAATCGATCGCACGTGGACCTGATCGGCGATTTCAGGATCTTTGCCGAGATACACTGATGCGATGGCGACGAATGCCGGGTGCAGCAGCTCATCGACGATCGCGCTGCCGGTGGCGAGATGATCGAGATGAATGAAGCGCCGCGTGTAGTCGACGCTCAGGGCGTCCGGGAGCTCGCCTGCCTCGGCCAGCACCTCGCGCTCCGCGAAAACGTCGGCTGCGGCACCCTGCAAGCGGGCCAGCACCGCAATGTCGAGCGCGCCGCGAACGTGCACCGCTCCCTGCGCTTGGAAGATGCGGAGCGCCTCGGCAGCATCGCCGGCATCCACGGGCTGGTGGTGAAACGGTCCCCCCATCACGGTCCCGTTCGCCCCCGACGACGTCAGTTTCCCGCGGCGGTGACGTCGATCAGGTTGCCGCCGTGAGGGTCGGTCAGGTCCGGCGGATCGGTCGCGAAGGCCGAACGTCCGTATTCGATCAGCAGCTCATCGAAGGAGTCAGTCGCGACCTGTCCGCGCTTTGCGTCATTCAAAAGTCGATAGGCGCGCGAAACCAGCCGCGTATCGTCATCAGCGATCGGATCGCCGTCCGGCGTGGCGTGGTGACGGAGATCCGGCGAAAGGAACGCCGCGACAGTCGTTTCCGTCTCACCGGAAACCGTCAGCTGAACCGCTAGCTCCGCGGCCACGCGATCGATCGCACCGTTCCAATCCTCCATTAGGTCTTCGTACGAGACGAAGATTCGCGCGAAGCCGCGGGTGTCGCGTTCCGGAACCAAATTATACTTCAGCCAAAGCGCCCGTGAGCGGTCGGCAGGAAGGTTGTCGCGGCGGGTGAGCGACGCCGCGACATCGTCGGGATTGCGAAAGATATGCACGAACGTCGGCTGGAGCCGGGCTTCGCCGGCGGCCGCGATCCAATGCGGCAGCAGGCCGGAAATGCGCGGGTCCTTGATGACCAGCGGTGCGGGATTCGCCGCTGAGCCGGCCAAAAACCCGGCGGCCTGTTCGATCAGCGCCGCGGTGTCCTCGGTTTCCAGCGACCGGTCCTGCAGGCGCAGAGCGGTGTCGTACCACGAGGATGCATTCGCGTACAGAAATCGATCGTTGATCTCGACTGCACGGGCAGGTTCCCAGTAGCCGGTCGGATTGCCGAAGTTCGGCTGCAAGATCTCGGCCGGCAGAACTGCGCCGCACAGCGACAACACGCGCGTCACCGCCGAGCTCCCGCTGCGCCCCATACCGACGACGAAAATAACCTTTCCGAGCGACACTCAGAAGCCGTTCGCGGCGGCCGCCGTAACGCGCAATCGCCGCGCGGTGAGAAACTCATCGAGGGCTTCTTCCCAACCTGGCAACGGCACAACTCCAATGGCAGCGAACGTCGTGTTCTCGAGGGGTGAAAACATCGGCCGCCGGGTTGGATTCCCGAGTTCGGCATGGCTGATCGGCTCGAGCGCAGCGTTCTGGTATCCAGTCTTCGCGAATGCCCGCTGCACAAACGCGTACCACGACACCGCGCCGACGTTCGTCACATGATGCGTGCCGTAGGCTCGCGCGTCGACCAGGTCGCGAACCGCGCGCGCGACGTGCGGCGCGTAGGACGGTGAGAAGATCATATCGTCGACCATGCGCGTCGGTTCGCCCCGCTCGGCTTGACGCAGCACTTTCTCGATCAGCGTGTAGCCCTTGTTCGACGTACCCGTCGTTCCAAAGACCCCGCTGGTCCGAATGATATAGTGGCGCGGCCCGTGGCGGCGGGTGAGAAATTCGCCGGCGGCTTTCGAGGCACCGTAGGCGGTGAGCGGGCCGACCGCATCGTCCTCCCGGTACGCGCGACGAAGCGTCCCTTCGAAGACGTAATCGGTGCTGACGGTCAGGAACGCGGTGTCGCGTGCGGCGCAGATGCCAGCAGCGCGATCGACCGCCAGAGCATTGGCCGCGAAGGCGCGCAGCGGTTCGCGCTCGCAAAGATCGACGTTGTGAAAGGCAGTGCAGTTTATCAGCAGATCCGGCTGCGTCTGCTCGAGCAACCGCTCCAGCGCGGTGTCGTCTTCGAAGTCCACCTCCCTGTGAGCCGGCGCATGCACCTCGCGACCGGTGAAAACATCCTGCAGCGCGGTGCCCAACTGGCCCGACGCCCCGATCAGGACGATTCGGCGAGTGCTCACGCGGGTGCGGTCGACTTCTTCAACCGGTCCTCAGCAACCAGCTGCGCGGCGCGATAGAGGGACTCGAACTGGCCCGCATCGGTCCACCAGCCGTCGAGTTCGTCGTAGAAGCAATCGCCCGCGGCGATGTACGCATTGTTGACGTCGGTGATCTCGAGCTCGCCGCGCTTCGAAGGTTTGAGGCCACGCGCATAGTCGAACACGCGCTCGTCGTACATGTAGATCCCCGTCACCGCATGGCGGCTCTTGGGGACTTGCGGTTTCTCCTCGATGCCGACGATCCGCTCACCGTCGAACTCCGCGACGCCGAAGCGCTCGGGATCGTCGACTTCCTTGAGCAGCAGGCGGCAGCCTGATGCCTGTGCGGTAAAGCGCCGAACGTAGGGCGAGATGTCGTCCTGCATGATGTTGTCGCCCAGCACCACGACGACCCGTTCGCCGCCGGCAAAATGTTCGCACAGCTTGAGCGCATCGGCGATTCCGCCCTCGCCCTCCTGGTAGGTATAAGCGATGTGCGGCAGCCCGAATTCACGCCCGTTGCCGAGCAGCCTCAGAAAGTCGCCCGCATTGTTCCCTCCGGTCACGATCATGATCTCTCGGATTCCGGCCTTGCACAGGGTCTCCAAGGGATAGTAGATCATCGGCTTGTCGTAAATCGGCAGCAAATGCTTGTTGGTGACTTTGGTCAACGGCCGCAGGCGCGACCCCAACCCGCCGGCGAGAATGATCCCTCTCACGTCTCTCCCTCGCTACCGGTGCGCGTACTGGCGCTCGTAATAGGCTTTGTATTCGCCCGATTTGATCGGACGCCACCACGCCTCACGTTCGCGGTACCAGCTGACGGTCTCTTCGAGCCCCGTTTCGAAGGGCACGCGCGGAGCCCAACCGAGGGCCTGCGCTTTCGACGCGTCCAGCGCGTAGCGCCGGTCGTGACCGAGCCGATCGGTAACGTGCCGAACGCTCGCCTTCCAGTCCCGTCCGGTGAGTTCGAGCAGACGCTGCGTAATTTCGAGGTTCGTCCGGGGATTCGCACAGCCAAGGTTATACACGTGCCCCGGGGTGCCGCACTCGAGCACGTGCGCGATACCGCGCGCGTGGTCATCGACATGCACCCAGTCACGGATCTGCAGCCCATCCCCGTAGACAGGGACGGTCGCGCCTTCCAGCAGGTTGGTCACGAAGAGCGGTATCAGTTTCTCGGGATATTGAAACGGTCCGTACGTGTTCGAGCCGCGCGTGATGAGCACCGGCGTGCCGTAGGTCGCATGGTACGCGAGCACTTGAAGGTCGCCGCCGGCTTTCGAGGCTGCGTAGGGACTGCGCGGCCGCACCGGAGCATCCTCCGTCGAGAGCCCCTCCTCCACATGACCGTAGACCTCATCGGTCGACACCTGGAGGAACCGTGCGACAGCGTGCCGCCGGACAGCTTCGAGCAGTACGTGCGTGCCCACGACGTCGGTGCGGATGAATGCCTCGGGGTCGAGGATCGATCGGTCGACGTGCGTTTCGGCGGCGAAGTTGACGATCGCGTCGCAGCCCTCGCCGATCGCGCGATCGACCGCCGCGGGATCGGCGATGTCGCCCTTGACGAAGCGATACCGCGGGTCGCGTGCGACGTCCGCGACGTTCGCCGGGTTCGCCGCGTAGGTCATCGCGTCGAGCACCGTGACGTGTATCTCGGGCCGCTCGCACAACACCTGACGGACGAACGCCGAGCCGATGAACCCCAACCCGCCCGTAACAACCCAATGCCGCACAGACATGCTATGTCCACCAAAGTTGAGGTCAAGCGGCCGGGGGACCTCCCGAACGCGTGGCCGGGCTGTGGGGACGCGCTTGCGCTGCGGATGCCGCGGGGATTCCCGATGTTCGAGCGTATACTGCGCTCTCGGAGCAGTTGCAGCGAGTCGCTCGGCGACCGCTCTTGCCGGTACTGGTTCGGGCGCGGGCGGCCGTTCATTCGTCTGAGGACCGGGAACCCGATGCAGCACTCCATGAATCACTCGATCTTGACGGACTCAACATCGTCGCATTCGTCGACTCCAATGCCGGCCATCACGGCCAGCCGATCCGCCCGCCCTTCGCCGCAGCCGGCATTCCGGGACGAGGCCGGCGCGTGACGATGTCGAGGACACCGACGCGATGCTTACTGCGTGAAGGACGCGGGCTGCAGCGCTACACGTACGGGCAAGGAGCGCCGCCGTTCGCACTGCGGCGGTACGTGCGCCTGCTCGGCCGCCAGAGCGATCCTCTCCATCTCCCGTCGCTGTGGTGGCGGCTGCCTTGGCTCACGGCCTGCCTTGAACCGTTGCCGCTGATGCCGCGGTCAGCAGCCTCAAAGGAACTCGATCGGCGGCTGTTTCTGGTTGCGCTCATCACCGAACTCACGCCCTGGGGCGCGGCGGAAAACGCCGCCGGTGCCGCGCGGAGCCTGCCGGCCGAGATCGTCCGCAGCCTCGGATTCAGCTTGATTGAACTCTTGGCGTTACCGCTGCGGATCGCAGCCTATGGGCTGACGTGGTTGCCGCAAAGACGCCGCACATGAACCCGAGCGCGGGCCGCTCGGGCGATCCGACCGTTCTCATCATCGGCAGCGGGCCGGCTGGAGTATCCGCTGCGTGGCCGCTGCTGGAGGCCGGGATTCCCGTTCACATGATCGATCCGGGCGTGGCTCGCATCGGCCCGTCGGCGCTCGATCATCGCGACTATAGCGAGCGACGCAAGACGGACTCCGAGCAATGGCGGCTATTCCTGGGTTCGGACGCCGCGATCTTGGAGAACGCCTCCCCGAAGCTGCGCGCGCCTGAATTCAGCCACGTCTTTCGCGGATTTCGAGACCGCTATCACATCCTTGCCGACGACTTTTCGGCCCACGGCTCGCTGGCGCCGGGCGGATTGTCCAATGCCTGGGGTGCGGGTGTCGGCACGTTCACCGAGCACGAACTCGAAGAGTATCCCCTCACGCGCGCGGAATTGCTTCCGAGCTATCGAGCCGTTGCGGCGAGAATCGGGGTCAGCGGTGTTTCCGACGACGATCTCGCCGGCTGGTTCGGCACCGATTACCCGCTCCAGCAGCCTCACCCGGTTCAACCGCAAATCGAACCGCTCTACGTGCGGCATAACCGTCGAGTGGCCGGACTCGGCAGCGCGGCGCACCGCAATTTCCGCCTGGGTCGTCCGCAACACGCCGTCTTGACTGAGAACCTCGGCGACCGGCTCGCATGCGACCTTCGCGGCCTGTGTATGTTCGGGTGCGAGCGCCGCGCGATCTACAACGCGGCCGACGAATTGCGCCTCCTGTGCGGAGCTCCTCGTTTCACCTACTCGACCGGCTGGCTCGTCACGCGCATCGCTGCCGCGGGAAGCGCGTTCGTTCTGGAGGCAACCGGCCTGGAGGACGGCGCGCAGCGGCAGTTCTTCGGCGACCGCGTGATCGTTGCCGCCGGAACGCTGGGTTCGACGAGACTGGCTCTTGATTTCCTCGGAGCCTACGACGTCGATGTCCCGTTGATGACGACACCGGTCATGGCGTTCGCTCTGCTGCTGCGCGAGAACCTTATGGCCAAACCGGTCGAGGGCGGCTTTTCTCTTGGCCAGTTGGCATACACGCTGAACCTTGTCGGGATCGACGGGGCGCCGCTCGTATTCGGCAGCGTTTTTCCGACGACCGGCATGCTGCCGACGGAACTCTACGGCCGGCTTCCGCTGCTTCGTCCGTTCGCTCGCTCGTTCGCAGCGTGGCTATGGCCTCGGCTGCTGGTGAGCGCGTGCTTCTTCCCGGGGACGTATTCCAGCAATACCATGCGCCTGCGATCCAACGGTGAATTTTTCATCCGCGGAGGGTATGCCAACTCGCTGCGGGCTGCGATGAAGCAAGCAACGCGGCAGCTTCGGACCGAGTTTGCCCAACTCGGTGCCACGCTGCTCCCCGGCACGACGAAGATGAGCCGGCCGGGAGAAGAAATGCACTACGCTGGAACGTTGCCGATGCGGGAGCGTCCCGGCCTTTACGAGACCGACCGCGAAGGACGCATCGGCGGCGTCGACGGAATTCATATCGTCGACGGGACGGTCCTCACCGCTCTGCCGGCAAAGTCGCACACGCTGACTATCATGGCCAACGCCGACCGGATTGCCCGGCTGATCGCCGCGAAACTAGGCCCGAGCGGCGGCACGGTTTCGTCGCCGCCCTCCTCCGCCGTGTCACCCTAGAGGTTCCTCGAGATGGCACTCATCGATCTGCTGCGCAGTCCGGACGTGCGTCAGGGCGTTCAAAGCCCTGCCGAACGGCTGTTGGATCATCGCAACTTGCTCGCGAAACGGCCGATGATTCGCGGCGTTTTCGCAGAGTTCTACAAGCGCATTCGCACGCTCGACGAGAAGCTGTTTGGAAATACCCCAGGGTTGCGGGTCGAACTCGGTTCCGGCTCGAGCCTGCTCAAGGACTACTATCCGGACGTAGTGACGTCGGACATCATCCCAGCCCCGCACTTAGAGCGTGTCCTCGACGCGATGAGCCTCGATCTCGACGATCAGAGCGTGCGGGTGCTGTACGGTATCAATTGTTTCCATCATTTTCCCGATCCGGCGCGGTTCTTTGCGGAAGCAGCGCGCGTGGTGCGCCCGGGCGGCGGCATCATTCTCATCGACCCGTATTTCGGGCCTCTGGCCGGGTTTCTGTATGCCAAGCTGTTCAAAGAAGAAACCTTCGACCGCTCCGGGCCGGGCTGGCGCGCGGACGAACAGCACGATCGGGACCGTACAAATCAGGCCCTGAGTTATGTCGTGTTCTTTCGCGATCGAGCACGTTTTCTCGCCCAGAACCCGCAATTCGAGATCGTCCACACCGAGGTAATGCCGAACTACCTCCGGTACCTGCTCTCGGGTGGCCTGAACTTTCGACAGCTGATGCCGACCGCCGCGGTCGGTGCGCTCCGGCTCGTCGAGCGAGTGGCGTCGCCGCTTGCGCCGCTTTTCGGTCTTCATCACCTTCTGGTCATCCGCCGCAAACTCGGAAGTACCGCGTTGCCGCAATGACGCCCGGCGATGGCCCGATCCTCGTCGTAACCGGAGCAGAAGGTTACATCGGCTCCGAGGTTGTTCGAATTGCCCTCGCGCGGGGCGCCCGGGTCCACGCACTCTCGCGACGACCGCCGCCCGATCGCGAATTTTCGCTGCGGCGATTCCGGTACGACCTCGCCGAGCCACTTGCCGATGAACCCTTCGTCGGAGCGACGGCTGTCATCCACCTCGCCATCGACAATACCTCGTCCACCGACACGCCGGACGGCGACGTCAACACAGCGGGGACCGCACGGCTGCTCGACGCCGCTCGGCGCAACGGCGTGTCACGATTCGTTTTCGTGTCGAGCCAATCGGCCGCTTCCCGAGCAACTTCTGTATACGCGCGCAGCAAGGCGGAGTCTGAAGCGCTGATGACCGGTGAAGGCGATGTCATCGTGCGTCCGGGCCTGGTCTACGGGGGGTCAGAGGTGGGCCTCTACGGACTCCTTTGCGCGTTCATCAAGAAGACGTCACTGCTGCCCGTGCCGCGCTCCCAGGCTCCCGTGCAGCCAATCCACGTTGATGATCTCGCCACAGCTCTGGTGCAGATCGCGATCGGAAATGATGAAGGACTGCGTCTTTATCAGCTCGGGGCGCAGCACCCCGTGACATTCGCCACATATCTCGTAGGGATCGCGCGTTACCGGTTGGGCCGGCGGCTTATCGTGATTCCGTTACCGATCTTCCCCATTCTCGCGCTGACGAAGCTGCTCGGAAGTCGATCCCGCTTTTTCGGGATGCTTAGCGAGCGACTCGCCGGGCTAACTGCGTTGGCGCCGATGGACTCACACAATAGCCTTACGGCGCTCGGCTTGACGTTGCGGGGCTTCGAGGCGGCACTCCAGCGGGACGCTGCGGCGGCGCACGAAAGGCAACAATGATCGGGCGGGCGTTTGCGGAATCCCATGACGCGTTCGGCTGTTTAACCCGCTAACCGGCACTTAGTCGATCTCATACACTGAGAGAAGCGCCAAAGTTTTGAAAGTCTCGTGTTCATAACGGTTCAGATCCTGGTTGGACTCCTGCTGATTCATGCCGCCTGGATCTACTTTTTCGTATGCGGCACCGTGTTGCAGGCACCGCGACTCATGGGGACATCTGCTACGCCGTCTTCGGCGTGCTCAGCGGAGGCGCTCTTGCGAATCGTCGTATCGACGGCAAGTGGCATCGCGATAACTGGCTTCGTAACGTTCGTTTTGGGCTTAGCTGGTCTGCTCTACCCGCTAACGTTTGTCGCCTGGATCATCCTGCTGTTCGCGTCGTTTGGACTACTTGGAGACTCGCCGCTACGGGCGGCGTTCTGGACGACACGATTCGCCGCACTCCGCGAATCCATCTCTCCGGGCGCAGCTGTCGTCTATGTCGCCGCTGTCGTGTTGGCCGTGCCGGCGATCCTGCCGGAAGTGCAATTTGATCCGCTCTTCATACATCACGTGCTCGCGTATGAATGGGCCCATCGTCACGAAATCTTTGTCGATTACTGGCGACGTTTCCCATACTATGCCCAGAACTGGCTCCTCATCGACTTATGGGTATTTGAATTCGGACTCGACAACTTTATCAACTTTGTGACCTGGTTCACCGGGTGTCTCTCATTGCTCGGTGTCTACGCATACGTCGTGACAATGTGCCGAAAAGGAAACGTCGCTCCAGATAAGTCATGGCTGCCGGTCGTCGCCGGAATAATTGCGGCAGGCTCGCTCGGACTCTCTCCGATCTTTCTACGATGGCTCGACACAGGGATGCTCGACGTGCCGATAGGTCTTTTCTTTTTCATCTTGGCAGCGAGCGCTACAATGGCTTACGTCTCCGATTGGCCGGGCTGGAGACTTCACTTCATCTTCTGTGCAGCTTTTTTTGTCGGGCTCAAGCCGTCATTCATCGTGTTCCTGCCTGGCCTAGTCGGCCTAGCATTTCTCCTTACTCGCCGGATCGGTTCGCGCCGTATCACTGTGAGCGCAATGGCCCTCCTGGTCGTTCTAAGCCTTCCATGGTATGTGAAGAACTTCGTGCAAGGAGGCGACCCTTTAGCACCGGTGCTCAATTTGGCCCTGCGAGGCGTGGACAGCAAATGGAGCAAGGCGGACATGCAAAAAGTGCTCTGGGCTCTTCAAGGCCCGCAAAGTCCCGCGATAAACCTACGCCTGCCATCCGAGATAGTTAACGGTACTGAGATAGATCCAACACCCGAAAACGGCGACACTGGGCTGCTCTTGTTTCTAGGCCTTCCCGCCTTCCTCGCCGCGTTCTGGATGCTGCTTCCTGGCCCGCGCTGGTCGAGCGGTGTTAGGAGCGCCGCGTTCCTGCTCGCAGTGCTGCTGCTATTCGCCATCTCCTATTGGCTGCAGACCTCCTACATCGCAAGGTATACCCTGCTCTTCTATCCGACGCTGGCCGCATTCGTGCCGACCGTCATTCTTATCTGGTTCGCGAAGCGAAGGATCCCAATGGTTCTCGGCATGGCGATCATCGTCGGCGCGGCTCTGCCGGCTTCCGCGACTGCAGTGTCCTACATCCGCATCTATCGCCACAGCAACTACATAATGCTCCCAGATATCTACCAAGACCGAACAAGCTACTTGGCGACGCACGTCTACGGATACTCCGAAGAAGAGTTCATCAGCCATGTACTCCTACGTAATGTGAAGAGTGCCCGTCGCGTCTATGTCGTTAATACCGAGCCGCTTGACTACTTTTTTGCGCGCAATGGCATTACCGCAATTGGGGATTGGGTCGGTCCGGAACGTTACACCGACCTCATTCTCGCGATTAATCACGGAGATGCGGTGAAGCACCTGCGAACATTCGGTGTTGATGCGGTTCTCGTGCCCGTGAACTCGGCGGCTTTGCCTCCCCAGATAGAGCGTCAGTTGTTCGTGCAGCTTGCGCAGGGTGGGTTTACCGGGATGGTGCTACCAAACAGCGAATACCACATTCTCTTTGCGCCCGGTATCTCGCTTCATTGAGGGAAACAGCGACTTTGATCAGAGCAGCCGCAATCCTGTTCGCCGTCTTGGCGGCACTTGCCACGATAGCGTACCCGCTCTTTGGAATGGGGCTTTCCGCCATCGCTCTTCTCTATTTCGCTCTCCGCGAGAGAGTCGCAGAAACAATGTCGGCTTCGTCCGGCGACAGCGATGCATAGATTGATGGCCGCCCTTGCGTCCGTTGGCTGTATCGCGTCGCTGGCCGGATGCTATAACGGAAAGGGCACTGAATCCGAGTACGCGACCGCGCCACCAGCCGCAATGTCTTCTCCGGCTGCGTCGGTCGTGACCGGGACAATGCCCATTTCTCCGAGCGGCCGCTCCGGGCTCTTGCGCCCGAGAGATTTGCGATTCTCCTTCTCCGACCAGTACGCTCAGGGCTCGATCAACTCGGAAGCGGTTGCAACAACGCCAAACCATCGCGGAGCCCTCGTTATGCCGGTTAGGGTGGATGGCGTACCGGCGAATGCCTTGACCATTTTAGCGTCATATCGATACTCATACCACCTCGCCGTACCCCCGAGCAGCATGCTTGCATTC
>PMOG01000085.1 GCA_003161555.1 Vulcanimicrobiota bacterium
TGGATCGTCGTGATCGTTGCCTCGTCGATCTCATCGAGCGCCGGCCGGCTTTCGCCCGGGATCGGACGGGCGATGCTCTGGCCGTAGAACGCGATCGCGCCGGCGAGCCCCGGCAGCGACGAGCTCAGGAACGCCGCGGTGCCGCCGTAGCCGAAGCCCCAGGTTGCAATCTTGCCGTGCAGGACGCCGGACTGCTGGTTGAGCCAATCGCGCGTCGCGGCGACGTCGTCGCAGANNTCGCCGCCGCGGAGATAGTCGATCGCGATGGCGACGAAGCCAGCACCGGCGGTCTGGCGCGTGATCCGTTTGATCTCGTCGTCGAACCCGTAAACGCCCTCGAGTACGATCACGGCCGGACGCGGCTTCTCGTCGAGCCGCGCAAGGTACGCCTTCATCGGGCCGTGCGGCGCGTTGAGGGTGAACTCGTCGACGATCACCGGAGGTGTGCCCCGGCGCGGAATTCGGGGCCGCCGGCCTCGGTTCGAAGAGACGGCTCGGCGGCGAAACGAGCCCCCGGGAGGGGCTCGGGTTTGAGCTCGCTCTTGACGGCGAATACCTCATGCGGCACGATCACCGCGGGGCGGCACCCCGCGGCGCGGTAGGGCCGGGTGGGGAACGCCGGCGGCGGCGTTCCGGCGGCGTCGACGGTGCCCGATCGAGAGACCATGCGACCTCCTAAAATGCTGCAAACGCGGAGAGAAGGCGGGGGTTAGGCGCAGCAGATGTTTTCGACTGCCACGGGCGCGTACTCAGATCGCTTCGCCCTTCATCGTGATCCGAGTCCGGCACGCGTTGCGACCTTCGCCGAAGACGTCCGGTCGAGCCTTGGCGCGCGGCCGCGCAGCCTCTCGCCGAAGTACTTCTACGACGACCTCGGGTCGGCGCTGTTCGAAGCGATCACGCGGTTGCCCGAATACTACCTGACCCGGATCGAACGCGACCTGCTCGCAACCTACGGCCGCGAAATCGTGGCCGGGTTCGAGGGGCCGCTCGAACTGGTCGAACTCGGCAGCGGCAGCGCGCAAAAAACGCGCCTGCTGATCGATGCGATTCTGGAGCGGCAAGGACGGCTGACCTATCATCCGATCGACATCTCGGCCGACGCGGTCACCGAATCCGCCCTGGCGCTGGCGGCCTCGTACGAACGCTTGAACGTGATCGCGTACGCGAGCGACTACTTTCCGCTGCTGCGCGACAAACGATTGACGCCCAACGACCGCGTGCTGGCGCTCTTCCTGGGCTCGAACATCGGGAACTTCACGCCGGTCGTGGCGCGCCAGCTGCTCCGGCTGCTCTCGGATGCGCTGAGCCCGGGCGACGGCCTGGTGCTGGGCTACGATCTCAAAAAGGATCCGACGATCCTCGAGCTCGCCTACGACGATCCAACCGGCGTGACGGCCGCCTTCAACAAGAACCTCCTGGCGCGCATGAACCGCGAGCTGAACGCCGATTTCGACCTGCGCGCATTCCGCTTTGCGGCACGTTGGAGCGAAGAGCACGGCGCCGTCGAATCCTTTCTCGTCAGCGAACGCACCCAACGCGTGCGGATCCCGGCGGCCGGACTCGATATCGTCTTCGCTTCCGACGAGACGATCCACACCGAATCGTCGTATAAGTTCACGCGCGAGGAGATTGCCGCGCTGGCCCGCGACTCGGGCCTGCATGAGAAGACGACCTACAGCGACTCGGGCGGCCGCTACGCGCTGGGCATCTTCACCGTCGTTTAGGTGTGCGCTACGCGCGGCGACCGGTGGCGACGAACCGCGCGATCGCGGCTTCCACGACGGCGTCGTCGAGCGCCGCAAGCAGCTCGTCGGCCAGTGCTTGCGCCGATCGCTGCTCCGCTGTAACGTAGGCGATCGCGTCGACCGATCCGCGAGCGCTTTCGACGCGCACGGCGATACGGTGATAGCGCGGAACCTCTTCCCAGGCATCGGCGATTCTCCAGCCTGCGTCATCGAGATCGAGAAGCACGCCGGCCACCGGCGGCGCCGAGTGCCGTTCGTCGCGGATCAGCGTGAGGTAGCCGGACGCGAGGACCGCGCGTCGCCATCCGTGCAGCTGCGCGGCGCGCGCGGGATAGTCCGCGCCGAGGATCGCGCGGCGCCAGGCCGGATTGTGGAAGGTGCCGTACCCGAACAGCGGCGTCATCGCCGGACCGCGCGCTCCCCGGCGCGCAGCACCAGATCGGCGACGATGGCGAGCGCGGCGGCGGCCAGCGAGCCGGCGACGATCTTGTCGTCGTTCTGGGTGAGGATGCCCTCGAACAGGAGCACGCCGAGACCGCCCGCGTTGATCCAGGCGGCGACCGTCGCGAGCGCGACCAACGTGACGGCGGCGACGCGCACGCCGCCCAGCACGACCGGCAGCGCGGCCGGAAGCTCGACCCGCAGCAGCGCCTGGCGCGCGGTCAGACCCAGTCCGCGGGCCGCGTCGATCAGCGCCGGATCGACGCTGCGCAGCCCCGCCACGACGCCGCGAATCAGGACCATCTGCGCGTAGACCACCAGGGCGACGACGGCAGTCACGGGACCGAGCCCCAGCAGCGTCACCAGCAGCGCGAGCAATGCTAAGCTGGGGATCGTATAGAGGGTGCCGGCAATGCCGAGGATGACCGCGCCGGCCCGCGGCTGCCGGGCCGCGGCAATGCCGAGCGGGAGCGCGATCGCCAGCGCGATGGCGAGCGAAACGGCCACCAGCACGACGTGCTGGCCCAGCAGCGCGGCGACGCGCCCGGAATGCGCGACCAGGTAGCTCATCGCTCGATCAGCGGGCGCTCGAGCGCCAACTGGCGCGTTTCGGCATCGACCCCGACCAGGCTGCGCACGAAGTCGTCGGCGGGCGCGGTCAAAAGGTCGGCCGGCGGCGCCTCCTGCACCACCCGGCCGGCGTTCATGACCACGACGCGGTCGGCGAGCCGGAGCGCTTCGTCGACATCGTGGGTGACGAACACGATCGTCGTGCGCAGTTCGCGATGCACTCGCGCGATCTGGTCCTGAAGGGAAGCGCGCACGATGGCATCGACGGCGGCGAACGGTTCGTCCATCAGCAGCACGCGCGGCTCGGCCGCCAGCGCGCGCGCGACGCCGACGCGCTGCGCTTCACCGCCCGAGAGCTGACGCGGCAGACGGTCGCGGTAGCGCGACGGCTCGAGCTTCATCAAGCTGAGGAGTTCGTCGACGCGCGTCTCGATGCGCGCGCGCTCCCAGCCCAGCAGTGCCGGAACGACGGCAATGTTGCGCGCCACGGTGTAGTGCGGGAACAAGCCGACGGCCTGGATGGCGTAACCGATCCCGCGCCGCAGCTGCGTCGGCTCGCGGTCGCGCACGTCGACGCCGTCGATCAGTACCGTGCCCGAGGTGGGCTCTACCAGCCGGTTGATCGTGCGCAGAAGCGTGCTCTTGCCGCAGCCGGATGGACCCAGCAGCACGGCAAACGTACCGGCCGCGACCGTCAGGTCGACGTTGCTAACGGCGGGAGCCGCGGCGTCGCCGTAACGTACGCCGACGCCGCGGAATTCAACCCGGGCGCCGGGCGCGTGGGCCGGCGCTTCCACTACGCCAGCCCGTGCTGCTTGAGGAAGTCGCGCGCGGCGTCCGCCGGTTCGCGCTTCTGCGAACCCTCGACTTGCAGGTTGAGGTCCTGCATCACGTCGTTGGTCAGCAGCGCGCTCAGCCGGTCGAGCACCGGCGCCAGCGCCGGCTTCGCAGTGAGCGCCGCATCGCGCACGACCGGCGCCACGTGATACGCCGGAAAGAGATGCTTGTTGTCTTCGAGGACGATCAGGTTTTCGGCTTTGAGCTGGCCCTCGGTAGAAAATGCGACCACGACGTCAACGTCGCCGTGCTCCAGTGCCGCATACTTGAGCCCGTTGTCCAGAATGCGGACCGCCTTGAAACGAAATCCGCCGTAGGCCCTCTGAAGGCCGGGTAAGCCGTCCGCGCGTTTGAGAAACTCCGGCACGGCGCCCAGCCGCAACTCCGAGGCCTTCGGCGCCAGGTCGCTCAAGGTGCCCAGCGCGTAGCGGCCGGCGACGTCGCGGGTGGTCGCGAGCGCCTGCGTGTCGTTCATCGGCGCCGGCGCGAGCCACGTCAACCCGAAACGCTTCGCGTACTCCGACTTGACGATCGCGTACGACTTCTGCGGGTCGCTCTGCGGCGGAAGGTGCAGGACGTTGACCAGCGCGGTGCCGGTGTACTCCGGATACAGATCGATCTCGTTGCGTTGCAGCGCCGCCATCGCGATATCGGTCGTCCCCAGATCGAACCGGCGCGTGACGGACAGTCCGGCGTGCTCGAGCGTCTGCGCGTAGAGTTCTCCCAGGACCAGTTCCTCGGTGAAGTTCTTCGAGCCGACGCGCAGCGCGTCGCGGGGCGCGCACGATGCAAGCGGCGCGGCGGCGAGCAATTGGAGCAGACGCACTCGGGTAAGCTGCATGCGCTACACCGTCAACCGGCGCTGCGCGGCGCCGAGCGCCGCATCGGCCAGCAGCGCGAGAACCGCGACCGAAGCCGCGCCCAGAACCAGTTCGCCGAAATCGCCGCCCTGCAGTCCGCCCACGATATAGTCTCCCAAACCTCCGCCGCCGATGAATGCGGCCAGCGTCGCCGATGCGATCACTTCGACCGACGCGGTGCGGATGCCGACCGCCACGACCGGAAGCGCGAGGGGCCAGCGCACGCGCCGTGCGACTTGGCGCGGCGTCATCCCGGTCGCCTGAGCCGCTTCGAGCGTCGCCGCTGGAACTGCGCGCAGCCCGACATCGGTGTTGACGACGATCGGCGGTAGCGCGAGGACGACCAGCGCCAGCATAGCGGGCGCGAATCCGAGCCCCAACAGCGGAATCGCCAGCGCCAGAATTGCCAGCGACGGCACGACGCGAAACGCGCCCGCGAGTGCGAGGACGCCGGCGCGGAGGCCGCCCCGGTCGGCCGCCGCGGCGGCCAGGGGAACGCCCAGCAGGACGGCGAGGACCACCGCCGATCCGGCCAGCATGACATGCGTACCGAGGTGCGCCATGAAGTCCGCGCTCATGTGCCGAACCCGGGAGAAACCATGCTCACCGGTTCGCAAGTCGAGGCCGAGCTCCGCTCGGCGGGCTTCGTCGCCCCGATCGCGCTCGACGACCCGTCGCTCTATACGAATCGGGAAACCTCGTGGCTCGAGTTCAACGATCGCGTCCTCGAGGAAGCCCTCGACGACACCAATCCGCTCCTCGAGCGGCTGAAGTTCATCGCGATCTACGGCACCAACCTCGACGAGTTCTTCATGATTCGCATCGCCGGTCTGATGCAGCAGATGGCAGCCGAGGTCCACAAGCGCTCCGACGACGGCCGGCTGCCGGAAGAGCAGCTCGCGCTGGTGAGCCGGCGCGTGCAGCGTTCGCTGGTTCGGATGTCGGCCTGTCTCAAAGAGCTTTTCCGGCTGCTCGAAGGGCACGGCATCCGCGTTCTGCGCTACGAGGAATTGGATCCGGCCGCGAAGACCGCGATGCACCGGTACTTCGACGAGCGCGTCTTCCCGGTGCTCACGCCGCTCGCGATCGACCGGGGTCATCCGTTCCCGTACATCTCGAATCTCTCGATCTCGCTGGCGGTCGAACTCGAAGAGAGCAGTCCCGAAGGTCCGGTTCCGTATTTCGCGCGGGTGAAAGTGCCGGGCTCACTGCCGCGCTTCGTCCCGGTCGATTCGGCACCGAGCGGCCAGCGCTGGTTCGTCCTGCTCGAAGACATCATCTCGCACAATCTCGAGGCGCTCTTCCCCGGCTTGCGGGTCACCGCGTCGTACGCGTTCCGCGTGACCCGCGACGCCGATCTGGACTTACAGGAAGACGAGGCCGACGATCTGCTGCGTGCGATCGAATCGGAGTTGCGCAAGCGCCGCTTCGGCGAACCGGTCCGGCTCGAAGTCGTCCCGGTCATGCCCGAAGCGTTGCGCGACAAACTGCTCGAGGCGCTCGAACTCGATCGCACGGACTGCTACGACGTCGATGCGATGCTGGGGACGGAAAGTCTGTGGGCGCTGGTCTCCGTCGACGAACCCGCACTCCACGATCCGCCCTTCTCGCCGGCAATACCCAAACGGCTGATCGGGCAGACCGATCTCTTCGCGGTGATCCGCGAGGGCGATCTG
>PMOG01000288.1 GCA_003161555.1 Vulcanimicrobiota bacterium
CCGCACTTCAACTTCTCGACCCCCGAGCCGACCGGCGTCGTCGCCATCCTCGCCCCCGACAAACCGGTGCTGCTCGGTCTCGTGACGGCCGTCGTCCCGGCGCTGGTCAGCGGCAACGGCGTCGTGGTCGTCGCGGGCGCGCGCGATCCGCGCACCGCGATCGTGTTTGCCGAATGCCTTGCGACCAGCGACCTTCCCGCCGGTGCATGCAACGTGCTCACCGGCATCCGCGACGAACTCGCGCCGGTCCTCGCCGCGCACATGGACGTGAACGCGTTCCACGCCTTCGGCCTCAGTGCCGAGGATGAGAAGCGCTTCGGCACGCTGGCCGCCGAGAACGTGAAGCGCACGCATTTCGAAGACGCGCCCAAACGCGAGGCCTGGTTCGATCAGCGTTACGACGACCTCGAGCGCGTGCTCGCTTTCACCGAACTCAAGACGATCTGGCATCCCGCGCTGATCTGAGGCGAGGCGAGGCGAGGCCTTCCTCCGCCATGGCGTGAACTAGGGGCGGCGGCCGCGGAGAGGTGGCAGAGCGGTTGAATGCACTCGCTTGGAAAGCAATTAGGTTTAAATAAAACCTTCACCAAACCGCATAACCACGCCTTTTTCCGGGCAAATGACCATCGCATGTAGCAGACTCGACTCGCTTTCTTTTGAAAAGCGAGCGGAGGCTATTGGGCCGGTTTCCGGGCAAACACCGCGCCATAGGGTCTACTCGCTTCGAATCCAGAATAGAAAATCCGACCCTTGTGGAGAGGTGTCTGAGTGGTTGAAAGAGCCCGCCTGGAAAGCGGGTAGTCGGGCTTAACCCCGGCTCGGGAGTTCGAATCTCCCCCTCTCCGAAGGTCAACTGATTGGGGCTTGCCCCACCTGGCGCGGAATCGGTGTCGCTACCCATGACGCCCCAGACGTAACGTTCACCTTGATCGACTTGTTCGCCGCAGTGGCGTTGACAGCAGCCGCGTGTGCATCTAGCGCGGTCGGATATCTCGTGCTGGTGTAGGTGAGCGGGCGACAACCATATATGCTTGCTACTGGAACGTCCGCAGGGCTCGGGACAATCCGAATGTTCGCATCGCGTCGTGAATTAGCGCGTTTTGAGCCGAGTCCGAATGGGTGGCCTAGTAGGATTTACAGGTCGGTCAATTGTAGAATTGACCGACCTGGTTTTTATTTTGATTAACCAGGCCCGCAAGACGAGTCTGTCCACGGAACCGTTTAGCAATCGAGCGAACATACGGCATATGGAAGTTCCCATCGAACCGTTGGCCGAGCGACATTTGAAGTGGAACGACGGAAACGAAGAACGAGACATCCTCGTCCGGCTATGGAAACCAGTCCAATATGACGGACACTATGTCTGCGATTTCGCAGTTGATGGGTTGCCGACGCCTGGCCGGGGTCATGCAGGCGGCGAAGATAGTCTCCAGGCCTTAATTCTGGCCCTATCCGGAATTCGCAATTCGCTGGCTCCTTATCGTGACGATATCTCGTGGCTTGGGATGGTCGGCTCCCACGGAATTCCGATGGGCGTGAAATCGTTTACGAACGACCCGCAAGGAGAGCGCCGACTCGAACAACTTGTCGAATCTGAGGCATCACGACCCCTCGAAGAACTCGTTGCTCCCAAAAAAGAACGAATAGCAAACTGGCGGGCTCAGTATGACCCGAGCCTAAACGACGACCTCACACAGTGTTCGACGGAAGACATCGTCCAGCGCCTGCGGGCGGCCGCAGTAACTGAGCGTGAACATCGAGCAGCCGGAAATGACGATATCTCGTGCGTCTTCGGATTGAAACGTATTGACCTCTTTAGCGCGCTCCGTGAACGGCCGGACTATCTGGAAACCCTGGAGGCCCTAACTGCCGACACCGACCCCGCAATCAGGCTTCACGCAGCACAAAGGCTCCAAGAAAGCCCTATCGGTATAGCGACGCTCCAACGCCTACGAGACGATGACATCGAGCCGGAGGCCAGCGAAGCGCGCAACACGTTACAGGTCTATCAAAGGGCAAACGCGCGTCCCAAACCATGGGACGAACCACCTACCGACGGAATGATTAACCACTGAAGACCGTCGGGCCTGACCGGTTTTTACGCCGCGGCGCTTGTCGGAGGATGGACCTTAGTAACAATGCCTTCCTCGTTCTTCGCCTTGACCAAGACGATTTCGCCTATCCCGACGGTCGTCGATATCTTCCATGTAGTGTCTCTACCACTTCTGCGCGAAAGGGCAAGCCCGTGAGTTCCCATCGTGCGATTTTAGCGGCCGCCTCACGGTCCCGGGGCAATAGACTCTAACCGCTTCAAAGTCGGTTCGAGACAACTGCTATTGATAGCGAGACGACTCTGTTATTTTCGGCGACCCGTACCGGGGTACCGGGCGGACCGTCTAACATTTCGCATTTAAGCCCCAAACGATTTGTTTTTGAACGAAGTTTTTAGCGTCGCTATTGATAACTAATGTCGAAGGTGAGAGCCGCAAAAACACTTGGAAAGCGAGCATACTGTAAAAGGTATCGGGAGTTCGAATCTCCCCCTCTCCGTTCGCCTCATTGCACGGGCTTCACGGTGCGCGTTTCAGCCCGGGAGCGATTGCGGCAGGCCGAACCATGGCAGCACGCTATTGTCGAAGCGCGTCACCGCGCAGATCCGGTCGCCGGTGAGGGTGAGGACCAGCAGGCCGGCCCCGTGACGGATGCCGCCGGTCGGCGTACGCAAGTAGGACCCGAACGCAAGTTGGCCATTCGCTCGCGTCGCCACGAGATCGTACGGCCGGCGCCGGCGGATGACGCTCTCGTAGAAGCGCGCGACGGCGTCGCGGCCGTGGTATTCGAGCGGAATCGGCGGCATCGCAATGCGGACGTCGGCGGTGAGCAAGGCCACGAGCGCATCGACATTGCCGGACTCGTACGCGCGGACGAACTTCGCGACGAGCTCCTTCTCCGCGAGCGAATTGGGAGCCGGCGGCGGTTCGCGCTCGGCGCTGGGCGGCACGCGGCCCTGCAGTGTCGCGCGCGCGCGTTTCAGAGCACTGTTGACCGACTCGACCGTTGCGTCGAGCATGTCGGCTACCTGACTCGCGGGGTATCCGAGCACGTCGCGCAGGATGAGCACCGCGCGCTGACGAGCCGGCAGTACCTGCAGTGCGGTGATGAAGGCCAACGAGATGGTTTCGGTCTGTTCGTAGCGCGCCTCGGGGCCGAGCGGCACGTTGATTGCGCCCGCGAGGAGGGCGTCGGGATATGGCTCGAGCCAGACGACTTCGTTAAGCCGAGTCGGCTCGGGCGGTTCAATGCCGGCGATGTCCCACTCCTTGGCCGAGCGACGCGTGGCCGAGCGCAGCATGTTGAGGCATCGGTTGGTCGCGATCCGGTACAGCCAGGTGCGCAGCAAAGCGCGTTCCTCGAACGTTCCGATACCCTGCCAGGCGGCCAGCAGCGTGTCTTGGAGCGCGTCCTCGGCGTCCTGTAAGGAGCCGAGCATCCGATAGCAGTGGACCTGGAGCTCGCGACGGTGCGGCTCGGTCAGCTCGCGGAAGGCATCGCCGTCGCCGGCCTGCGCCCGCTCGATCAGATCGGTCACCGCTCCACCCTCGCGTCATGTTGTTCGCGCTCCTTTTCCACCTTCACGTATCGACACCGGCCGGGCCGAAAACTGGGCGGTCCGGATGCGCCCAGTTTCGCACCCTCGTGACGTCTGTATCTTCGATAGCTCGGACGACCCGAGCGTCGTTAACTGGAGGATGGAATGACAATCAAAGACCGAGCAGTCCTGGTGACGGGGGCCAATCGCGGTATCGGACAAGCGCTGGTCGCGGAAGCGCTGCGGCGCGGCGCGAAGCGGGTGTATGCCGGTACGCGCGGGCCCTTGGTCCATTCGGATCCGCGCGTGACGGCGCTGACCCTGGACGTGACCAACGCCGCGCAGATTCAGGCCGCCGTGGAGCGCGTCGAGTCACTCGATATCCTCATCAATAACGCCGGCTTGGCACTCTATGACGATCTCACCGATCGCGCCGCAATTGAAGCGCATCTGGCGGTGAACTTGTTCGGTACGCTCGGCATGAGCCAGGCGTTTGTGCCGTTGCTGACGCGTTCTCGCGGAGCGATCGTCAACGTTCTCTCGGTCGCGGCCCTTGCCGCCCTGCCGATCATTCCGGCATACTCGATCTCAAAGGCAGCCGCGTTCTCGCTTTCGCAATCGCTGCGGGCGCTCTTGGCCGGACGGGGCGTGAGCGTCCAGATCGTCCTGCCCGGCCCCACGGACACGGAGATGTCCCGCGGGCTCGACGTGCCGAAGGCCTCCCCGGCATCGGTCGCGCGCGCCATCTTCGACGGCGTTGAGAACGGGGATGAAGAGATCTTCCCGGATCCAATGTCGGCAACCATGGCGGAGAGTTGGCGCAACGGTGCGGCAAAGGCGATGGAACGCCAGAATGCGGCGCTCGTCCAAGCAGAGCCCATCGCGTCATGAACGGTCAAAATTTCCGCGCTGCCTTTACGGTCGACCAGACGCCCGACGAGGTATTCGCCGCCATCAACAACGTTCGTGGATGGTGGTCGGGGAACATCGAAGGCCGCACCGAGCGGGCCGGTGAGGAATGGACGTACCGGTATAAAGACGTCCACTATTCCAAACAGAAGATCACCGAACTCGTGCCCGGCAAGAAAGTCGTTTGGCTCGTCCTCGACGGCTACCTCAGTTTTGTAGAAGACAAGACCGAGTGGACGGGCACGACCATGACCTTTGACATCCTGAAAAAAGGCGACAACACCGAGGTGCGGTTCACCCACGTCGGCTTGGCGCCGGACTACGAGTGTTACGGCGCCTGCTCGAACGCGTGGGGCTCGTACATCAACGGGAGTTTCAGGCGCTTGATTACGAGCGGTACCGGCGAGCCCAACCGCGAGTGAGCTGTCGGGCCTCCGATTCGCCCGCGGACCATCAGCGAGCCAGCAGCGCCTCGAGCTTGTCGAGGCTCATGCTCCAGCCTTCTTCCATTCCGCTTAGCGCGCCGGCGGCTTCGGGCGTTGCGCGCGTTATGAAGGCTTGCAGCGTCACTTCGGTCTTGCCGTCGCGCTCGACGAACGTCGTGACCTGATGGATGTCGAACGAGACCCCTCCGCCTTGCTCGACAGAGGTATTCCACACCAAGCGTTCGAGCGGCACGACCTCCGCGTAGATCGCGGTCATCGGATACTGCGTGCCGTTGGGGGCTTGCATCGTGATGCGCATGACGCCGCTCGGCCGAGCGTCGGCCTCACAGACCGGATTGGTGAAGCCCTTCGGCCCGAACCACTGCGCGAGGCGTTTCGGATCCGTCCACGCCTTCCACACCAGTTCGCGCGGCGCATCGAACGTGCGCACGATCGTCATGTCGGCGCGGTTAGCTTTTCTTGCCTTGTCGACCACGTTGCTTCTCCTTTGACTGCAGCTCGGTCAAGTAATCATCGAGGCGCTCGAAGCTCGCGTCCCAAAAATGCCGGTAGCCGTCGATCAGCTCCGCGACCTCACGCATCGGTGCGGCGTCGAGGCGGCACGGCCGCCATTGCGCCGACCGCCCGCGCGCGATCAGGCCCGCCCGTTCCAGCACCTTGAGATGCTTGGAGACGGCCGGAAGGCTCATGCTGAACGGCTTGGCCAACTCGGTGACCGAGGTCTCGCCGCCGGCAAGGCGCGCCAGAATTGCGCGTCGCGTCGGGTCGGCCAGCGCGGCCAGGGTTGTGTCGAGTCGATCTGACGATGAAGCCATATAGTTAAATAACCTGCTGGTATAATACGCGAGACTTCCGGAGTTGTCAAACGGCCCCTCCGCGCGCGACGCGGCGGGTTCGGCCCCCTGCGTCCCGAATCGCGCGGCGGTCTCCGCGCCGTGTCGATTTTGAGGCAGCTCGCTCGACGTCTCCGTAGATACGCCGTCACAGAGAGGACCTAAACAATGCGATTCATGGTGTTGGTCAAGGCCAGCGAAAAGAGCGAAGCCGGAGTGCTGCCCTCGGCGGAACTGCTCGCAAAAATGGGCCAGTTCAACGAAGAACTCGTGCGGGCCGGCGTGCTGCTCGCCGCCGACGGACTGCAGCCGACGTCCAAAGGCACGCGAATTAGCTTCGCGGGACCGCGTCCCGCCGTTACCGACGGACCGTTCACCGAAACCAAGGAACTCCTCGCCGGCTACTGGCTGCTGCAGTTGAAATCCAAGGACGAGGCGATCGCATGGATTTCGCGCGCCCCGTTCGATGCCGGCGAGGAGGTCGAGATTCGGCAAGTCTACGAGGCCGAAGACTTCGCACCGGTCTTCGCGCAATCGGAGAAGGGCTGATGCGGTTCGTTTCGATCTACAAACTCAGCCCCGACCGCTTCGCGGCACCGCCGAGCGAAGGGGAGATGGCCGCCATGGGACTCCTGATCGGGGAAATGCAAGCGGCCGGCGTGCTCGTCGATACGGGCGGCACCGCGCCGACCGACATCAGCCTGCGCGTTCGCCGGGCGGGCGCGCAAACGACGCTGACCGACGGTCCCTTCACCGAAAGTAAGGAGGTCATCGGCGGGTACGCCGTCCTCGACGTGCAGTCCAAAGACGAAGCGATCCTGTGGACGCGACGCTTCCTCGACTGCGCCGGAGACGGCGTGGTCGAACTGACGGAGGTCACAACCGGTCCTTAGCCGCGACACCATGAGCACGGTCGAGACGCAGCGCACCCTGGATGCCGTTTGGCGCATCGAGTCCCCGAAACTGATCGCCGGACTCTCGCGCATCGTCCGCGATGTCGGTGTGGCCGAGGAACTCGTCCAGGATGCGTTCGTCTCGGCACTCGTGCAGTGGCCGGAGTCGGGAATCCCGCGCAACCCGGGCGCGTGGCTCATGGCGGTCGCCAAGCGTCGCGCGATCGACCGCTTCCGTCGCGAAGACGTGGTCGAGCTCAAGCATCAGGAGATCGCCCGTGAGATTCAGCTGCACGAGACCGGTGAGCCCGACGTGGACGCGCTTGACGACGACATCGGCGACGATCTGCTGCGCCTGATCTTCATCGCGTGCCATCCCGTGCTGTCGACTGAGGCGCGCATCGCCCTCACGCTTCGTCTGCTGGGCGGTCTCTCGACCAGCGACATCGCGCGCGCGTTTCTCGTCGCCGAGCCGGTCGTCGCGCAGCGCATCGTGCGCGCGAAACGGACGCTCTCCGAAGCGCACATACCGTTCGAGGTTCCAAACGCGTCGGAGCGCGCGGCGCGCCTGTCATCGGTGCTTGGGGTGCTCTACCTAATTTTCAACGAGGGCTACGCCGCCTCGGCGGGCGACGACGTGCTGCGGCCGGCGCTGTGTGAAGACGCGCTTTGGCTCGGCCGCGTCTTGGCGCAGCTAGTGCCGGACGATTCCGAAGTTCACGCACTGGTCGCGCTCATGGAGATTCAGGCCTCGCGCTCGACGGCGCGGGTGAACGCGTCCGGCGAGCCGATTCTCTTGCTCGACCAAGACCGCGGAAGATGGGATCAGCTGCTCATCCGGCGCGGTCTGGCCGCCCTCGAGCGCGCCGAAGCGTTAGGCGGCGCTCTCGGACCGTACGCGTTCCAGGCCGCGATCGCTGCCTGTCACGCGCGAGCCCACACCGCGGAGCAGACGGATTGGACGCGCATCGCTGCCCTGTACGATGCGCTTGCGCAAGTGCTGCCCTCGCCGGTCGTGCAGCTCAATCGCGCCGTCGCGGTCGGCATGGCGTACGGAGCCGCGGCCGGCCTCGAACTCGTCGATGCCCTCAGGTCGGAACCCAGTCTGAAGGCGTACCACCTGCTATCGAGTGTGCGGGGTGACCTGCTCGAGAAACTCAGCCGCTTCGGCGAGGCGCAAACCGAGTTCGAGCACGCAGCAGAGCTCGCTCATAACGTGCGAGATCGAACGTTGATGCGCGAGCGCGCGGCCCGCTGCGCGCACCGCTGAGCCGTTCGTACGCCGTGCTGCCGGCGTCCGCGCTGCGTTAGGACTCGGCCAACTCGCTCGCGCGCGTACCATTTTTCGCTTCAGGAACGTTTCTTAGGTAGATGTTTCGCAACGTGGGCGCCGCGGCCGCCATGGTCGCGCTGGTATTCTCTCTTTGCGGCACGCCGGCCGGCGCGCAGAGCTCCCCGCCGTCCTTGCTGGTCGTCGGCGGCACGCCCGCCGGCGTCGCTGCGGCGGTCGCGGCGGCGCGCGACGGCGTCGACACGACGCTGGTTGCCAAGGGCTCGGACCTGGGCGGTATTCTGACCGACGCCATGATGGACCAATGGGATCTTAATGTAGCGCCGGACGGCGACACGATTCAGGGCGGAATCTTCCGCGAGATTCACGCCGCACTCGGCGACGCGTTCACCCCGCAGGCGGCTGCCGCCGAGTTCGGCGCGCTGGTCGCGCACGAGCCGCGCATTCGCCTGATCACCGACGCGCGGGTCGTTGGGGTCATCACCTCGCCCGACGGCAACGAACGGTCGATCGACGCGGTCCGCTTCCGCAGCAGCGACGGACGTCTGTTCGAGATTCCCGCCGCTCGCGTGATCGACGCGACCGACGACGGCGACGTTGCCGCGTTGGCCGGCGCTCGCTACGACCTTGGCCGTCAGGACACCGGCATCGACGAGCGGACGCAGGCCGTCACCCTGATGTTCACCGTTCGCGGTGTCGATTGGCAGCGCGTGCTCGAGACGTACGACCCGGCGCGCTTCGGCCCCGGCGGCGCGCTCGACCGCCGCGCGTGGGGGTACTCGACGCTGCTGGCAGCGTACCGTTCGCACGAACCGGGCGTGCTCGTGCGCGACCTCAACCTGGGTCGCGAACCGGATGGCGAGGTCACCATCAACGCGATCGACGTTCTCGGCATCAACGGCCTCGTCGACGAACAACGTCAGCGCGCGCGCACGCTCAGCGAGGCGGAGACGCCGCACCTGCTCGCATTCCTGCGCGCCCGGCTGCCCGGTTTCGCCGATGTGACGATGGGGCGTTTCGCGGCCGACGTGTACGTGCGCGAGACGCGCCACTTCGCCGGTCGCGAACGGCTCACGGCCGACGCTGTCTGGGACGGCACGATTCCGAACGACACGATCGGTCTCTCGTCGTACCCGCTCGACCTGCACCCGGTCACGGCGATCGACGCGCAGGCCTACGCGCCGGTGCGTCACGTCTACGGCGTGCCGTTCGGCACGATGGTGCCGCTGGGCATCACCAACGTGCTGCTGGCCTCGCCCTCGATCTCGGCAACCCACGTCGCGGCCGGCAGCGCGCGTGTCATTCCGACCACGATCGAAGAAGGCGAGGCGGCCGGCGACGCCGCGGCACTCGCCGCGCACGACGGCTCGACCTTTGCGGCGATGGCAGGCGATGCCGAGGCGATCGCCGATTTGCGCGCGACGCTCCGGGGCGACGGGGTGATTCTCAGCTACGGTTCGCCCTCGACCCTCGCGATGCAGACCGACCGTCACAGCGCCTAGCCCGAGGTGTATCGGCCTTTGCAAAGAGTCCGCACGTGGGGAGGGAAACCCGACGCGGCGGGGCGGAATATCGTCGCCGTTGAGAGGCGGGTGATAGGCTCTCATTCATTTCCGTTATGAAGGAGCGTCATTCCATGCGCAGCTCGCTCGCGCTCGCGGCCGTCCTGGCGCTCACGGCATGCGGCGGCGGCAGCGGAGGCGGAAACACGACCCCGCCGGGATCCGTGCCCACGCCCACGCCGACACCGAGCGGAACGGGGCCCGCATCGAAGTACGCGACGCCGACCTTCAAAATCACCATTCCCGCGCCGACCGGCGCCGCGACGCGCCGGAAGCCGCAGTTCATTTCGTCGGCGACGCAGTCGATTACGATTACGCTCACCGCCGACTCGGCGGGTACCAATCCAACGACGCTGGCCGGGAATCCGGCTACGACCAATATTACCTTCGCCGTCTGCTCCGGCGGGTGCACGGTCAATGGTCCGACGTCGCCGGCCGGGTCCGACAGCTACACGCTCACGACGTACGACGCCCCGAACGGTACCGGCAACGCCCTCGACACGAACTCGGGCACGTTCACGATCGTTTCGGGCGCCGACAACACCGAGACGATCACGCTCAACGGAATCCCGGCGCACATCACCTTCGGTGCGGTGCCGAACACCTTCGCGGCGGGGACGCTGAATTCAACCCTGATCGGGAACGGCGGGGTCGCCGTGACCGTCGCCGACGCCGATGGTGAGACGATCACCGGGACGTACGCGAACCCGGTGACGATCTCTGACCCGGACACGAACGGTGACGGGACAACGCTGCTGCTCGCGTCGTCTTCGTGTCCGGCTCCGCCGGCCGGTAATCCCGCGTCGTCCCCAACCCAGTTGACCTTGACTGCAAGCACATCGGCGATCAACTTCTGCTACGGTGGAGTCGCGGAGAACCCGGTGACGCTCATTGCGAGCGCCCCGGGCGCACCAGCCGGGCCGTCGACCTTCACCCCGACGCTGTTCGCGCCGGTCTACGTCGCCGGCTCGGGTACCCCGCCGAGCGTCGTGATCGGATCGAATCCGCCCGATATCCAGCTCTACGCGACCAGCGGCACCGGCAGCACCGGCAGCGTGAACTACAGCGAATCAGGCTGGACGAGCGCGCCCTACAACCAAGGTCTCAACGCCTATGCCAACCTCGTTTGTTCGAGCGGCACATCGTTTTCGAACTACGCGACCGTCAGCTCTTCGCCGGCGAGCGGCGCGACGACGATAACCGTGACGGCGACCAGCTCTCCGACTGCCGGCGCGTGTCCGTTGACGCTCTGGGACGGACTTACGAGCGGTCTGACGACGACCGTGCTCGACTCCTCGTACACGACGTCGGGCTTTACCGTGGACGGTCGGCGGAGGCACTGACCGGGAGCAGCGGGCGCACGCGATCCCACGGCAGGTTGTAGTAGGTGACGCCGGCGCGCCCCGAGATCGTGTGCGCGCTGAAGAGCGCGTCATCGATCGCCGCTTCGGTCGCGTCGACCGTCGCGCCGTAGAGCCCGTCGATCGTATCTTCGTCGGTCACCAGCGGCGGCCCGGTGATGCCGCCGGCGCGCGGGTAATGGTGCGTCGTCGAGAACGCGAGAAACAGGTCACCGCTCGAGACGTGTGAAGTCGCGCCGGTGCGCGCTAGTCCTAAACTCGCGCGCTTGGCGATGCTCTCGAGCGCCAGCCCGTCGAGCGGCGCGTCGGTCGCGATGATAATGATGATGCTGCCGTCGGCCGCGCGGCCGCGCGCCGGCGCGGTTTGCGCCCGCTGCGGGTAGATCGGCAGCAGGTCGTGGGCGAACGCCTCGCCGACGTGCACGCCGTCGACGATCAGTTCCTCTCGCGCGCCGGTGTTGGCATTGACGAGCACACCCACCATGTAGCCGCCGAGTTTGGCCGGCAGCACGCGCGATGCCGAGCCGATTCCGCCCGCAAACCCGAACGCCCGCATCCCCGTGCCGGCTCCGACGTTCCCGCGCGGGAAGTCGCCCGGCGCGGCCGCGTCGAGCATCGCTGCCACGTCATCGGGATGCACCGAGCGCAACTGGATGTCGTTGATCCCCTGGTCGTCGCACTCCGCGACGACCGGCAGCGGGACGTCTTCGCGCACGCCGATGTTCGGATGCTTCCCGATCAGCCAGGAGACGACGCCGTCATCGGCGCGTCCGACGTCGAGCGTGTCGGTCA
>PMOG01000190.1:0-385 GCA_003161555.1 Vulcanimicrobiota bacterium
GAGCGCAGCTACGTCAAGCTGGAACCCGCTCTGGTGTTGGAGGTCGCGTTCGATCAGGTCACCGGCGGACGCATCCGGCACGGCACGCGGCCGGTCCGCTGGCGGTCCGATAAGGCGCCCCGCCAATGCACCGACGATCAGCTGCAGGCGCCGCAGAGCGCGCTGGCGCTGCTCGAATAGCCTTCTGCGCAGCTGGGATACCGGCCGTCGCCATGAAGTTTCGGCGGCCGGTAGGAATGGGTGCGTTGGGCCTGTACGTCGTCATCGCGTTGCTTGCCATGTTCTACGCCGCGCGTTTTGACGCGCATCCTCGATTGTGAGGGATTCGCTGCCATGAGGCCGTCCCGGCATCTGGGCCCAGCCCTCGCGGCTGCGGCGGCGGCGG
>PMOG01000190.1:424-7319 GCA_003161555.1 Vulcanimicrobiota bacterium
CCATCGCCGACGCCGCCGCCGCGCGCATTGGGTTTCCGTGCCGTTACCGATGCCTACCTGACGTTCGTCGATCAGACGACGGCCGGTCCGGGACAGTCTCCGCCGGAGGCACCCGGCTTTATCGCCGGCCTTCCGTTGGCTCCGAACACGCCGTACGATCTCTTTTCGAGCGCGCCGCTGGTCCCGGGTGTCGCGGGGGTGACGCAAGCAACGTCCGTGCTCGCGTACGGACTTCCGCGCTACGACGTTGCGCTGACCGTCGGAGCCGGCTATGCGGCCGGCAGCGTGACGAACGCCGCGTACTGGACGGAGAACCTGCTACCGCCGCTCAATCCGCACCTCGGTTCGGCGGCACTTCCGTACCGGATCGCGTTCCCGACGCACGCGGGCCAGGATGAGGGCAGCGCGGCGCGCGTGGCCGTGCTTTCGGGCCTGGTCGCAACCGCGGACGGAAACCTAAGGCTGCGCGGAGGCTGGCTCGACCTGGCGCAGACCGACCGCTTCGTGTTCGCTCCGCCCGCGCTGACCAGTGTCAATCCGGCCATAGCGTACGCGCCCGCGGAGACCTTGAGCAGCAGCCTCGCCGGGAGCGACATCTGGACGCCGTACGCGTCGGCGCTTCCGCTGCACGGCATCGACGTGCAGGCGAAGCAGGGCGTGGCGTCATTCGAGGTCACCGACGCCGCCCTGCCGTCACTCCCGGGCGAATCGGCGCGCCTGACGATGGCTTCGCTGGTTCTCGATCACGGCGAAGGGACGCGGCTCTCGGCGCAGATTCTGCACGCCGTCACCAGCGGCATCACGTTCGGCACGACGGTTCCGTTCGGGCTCGATCCGCAGTTCGCGCTCACGCCGCAAGGCGTGCTGCCGACCAGCACGCTGAGCGGGCAACGCCAGACGATCGGCGGACTGCGTGCCGCGTTCCACGTCTCGCCGGCGCTGGGCATCGACGGGGTCGCGGAGCTCGGGCGATCCTGGTACGATGCCGCGCCGGTCGCGCGGCCGGGAACCGAAGCTCCGGGCGACTACTACCACCTCGGTGCCGACCGGGTGCACGGGCGTACCACGCTTTCGCTGGACGCCTACCGCATGGAACCGCAGTACGCGCCGATGATTCTGCCCTACGGCATCTCAGAAAATCAATGGAGCGCGGCCTTCGCATGGCCCGGGCAATGGCTCAAGTCGAACTACCAGCTGATCGATAACAGCGTGCTGGGCGTCAACCGGCAAGGGTATCGCGTCCGCTACTTCGTCGACGGCGGCCCGTTCGAAATCCATCTCGAATATACCGATCTTCACCAGATCGACCCGGAGACGACGGTGACCTCGACCCTGGCCGGCTTCGTCGACGGCTACTATCTGCCGCAGCTTCCGGACGCGGCGACGTTCGGACGCCAGAAGCGCTACGGATTCTGGGCCGCGTGGCATCCGGCGTTCGGCGACCTGACGCTCGACATCGTCGACGACACGCTGTACCGGCCGTTCATCGCGGCGCACCCCGAGGACCAAGTCTCCTACGAGGTTCCGCAAGCCGTCGCCACCTACTCGCGCCATCTGACGCCGAACATCGTTTTCGCGACCGGCCTCGGCCGCTACGCGATGAAGGGTGCGTTCGCGGAGCCGATCGACTTCGCCCAGCGTCTGTTCTTTGCCGGGATCGAAGTGCGGGGCCGAACAACGTCGACACTGGTGAGCTTCCGCCGCACGGCGTTTGCCGGCATCACCACCTTTCCGCCATCGCCGGCCTCGCCCAACTTTACCGGCTCGGCACTGATCCTCGAACAGCGGCTGCACCTATGACCATCGCGGAGTTCGCACTGCGTCTGGGCGTGGCGCTCGCACTGGGCTCGTGCGTCGGCTTCGAACGGCAGTATCGTCAGCGCTTGGCCGGCCTTCGCACCAACGCGTTGGTCGCGACCGGGACCGCGCTGTTCATCATGATCACGCCCTTGCTCGGCTCGCGCGATAACTTGACCCAGATTCCGGCCTACGTCGTGTCGGGGATCGGCTTCCTGGCCGGCGGCGTCATCTTCAAGGAACGCTTCGCCGTCAGCGGGCTCAACACGGCGGCGACGATCTGGTGCACGGCGGCGATCGGCGCGCTGGTGGGGCTCGGCTTTCTGTGGGAGGCCTGCATCGGCGTCGGTGCCGTTCTGTGCGCAAACGTGCTGCTGCGGCCGATCGCTCAACATATCAACCGCCGCCCGGCCGGCGAAAGCGAGCTCGTTTCGAGTTACGAGGTCCAGGCGGTCTGCCCGCCAAGAGGTCGAGGATCACGTGCGCGCCGTCTTGATCGGCGCGGCGAAAAAAAGCGGCGTGACGCTCTACGCGGTGTCGAGCACCGACATCGAAGGGACACCGAAGGTCGAACTCTCCGCCGTTCTGGCGATCGCGGGTCCGGCCGACGCGCACCTCGAGAACATCGTTTCGCGTTTGGGGCTCGAACCGGACGTCAGCGCGGTGAGCTGGAAAGCGGTGCAGCTCGACCCCGCAGAACAGCCGCCCGTTCCCGAAATCTAGTCCTCTCCGCAAGGAGCGGTTCGTTTAGGCGGCAGCCCTCGGGGCGCCGGTGCTCTCGCGCAACATTACCTGTGCGGCGACCCGTTCGACGCGCGCTTGGCCGCTGGGAGGCTCGAGCGCGAGGCGAACCGCGCGCTGACCCATCGCCGTCAGCGGCAAATGGACGGTGCTGAGCGTCGGCATCACGTCGAGCGTGATCGGGATGTCGCCGAATCCCGTCAGCGAAACGTCGTCCGGCACGCGGATGCGGCGGTCGCGCAATGCAGAAAGAGCACCGATCGCCATCGCGTCGTTGAGCGCGACGATACAGGTCGCGCGGCTTCCGCGCGCCTGGAGCGCGGCAATGCCCGCCGCTCCGCCCGCGCGCGAAAAATCGCCGGCGACGACATCAGCGTCGTCGAGGCGGATGCCGCGGTCGGCCAGGCCCGCTTGCAGGCCGTCGAGGCGGTCGCGCGTCACCGTCAGCACAGCCGGTCCCCCGATCACCGCAAAGTGCCGGTGGCCGAGATCGGTCAGCGCGTGCGCGAGCGCGCGCGCCCCGCCGACATTGTCCGGCAGGACGGCGTCGCCGGCGATATTGTGCCGGCCGACGAAAACCGCGTGGCCTCCGGACTGCTCGAAGGCCCGAATTTGCGCCCCTAAACGCGTTAGATACGATGGGTCGTCAAGGCCGCTGCCCGCGAGGATGAGCGCTCCAACGCGCTGCGAGCGCAACAGCGTGATGCAGGCAAGCTCGCGCTCGGGGTCGCGGAAGCTATTACAGACCGTCACCATCCGTTGTGCCTCGACGGATGCACATTGCACCCCGCGCACGATTTCGGAAAAGTACGGGTCGCTGACGTCGTGAAGAATCACGCCGACGTGCACGGCGCCGGCTCGTGCCAGTGCCTGCGCGTGCGCGTTCGGAACGTACTCCAACTCGCGCGCGGCCGTCGCGACCGCCTCGCGGCTGCGAACACTGACACCGGCGCGCGTACCGCTAAGAACACGCGACGCGGTCGCCAGCGAAACGCCCGCGCGGGCGGCGACGTCCCGCAACAGCACCTGCATTCGCGGGGGTTTTATGGAAGCGTTTTCGGGTACCTGGTCGCCGCTGGTGTCATCCCAGCGCTCGCTTTACTTATTGAGGCGGGCGGAGAAGCGAACGGCTGCGGTCTTCGTGCTCAGGCTGCGAGTTGCGGCCAGGGCAGGTTCGCCAACTCGAAGCTGAGGTCGATTTCGATCTGGCAATCGAGGCAGCGAACCCGGTGCCCCAGGGTCGCTTCAGCCGGCGCGTCGTGCGCGGCGCTGCAGTCGATACAGAGGTAGACGGTGTCCATGGCTGCACGATACGGCGGCTGAATGCCACCAGGGTGGCACGTTAGAGCGGCGCTCCTTCCGCTGACCTGACCAATTCCACACACAAGGAAACTAGGGTTCCCGGGCCCGGACCGCCGATATGTCCCCCTGACATGTCGGTGGAGCGTCGGTTTGAGCGCATCCTCGAGATTACGCGTGATATCTTGCGTCTGCGTGAGCTCGACCTTGCCCTCGAGTCGATCGCGCGAGGCGTCGTCGACCTGTTCGGTTTCCGCTATGTGACCATCGTCCTCGAAGATGACCAGCAGTCGGAAGAGATGATCCGGCGCGTGCTGATCGGGTACTCGGACGAGGTGACGCGCGCCCGCAAAAACGAGCGCGTCCGCAAGAGCGACATCCTCAGCGTCCTGGTCCCCGACTACGAGATGTTCGAGAACGCGTTCTACATCCCGGCGGAGCGCGAGTTCGTGTGGGACCGCGCGATCTTCGCCAGCGAGACCGACCGCGATTCGCCGCGCGCGGCGCCGAACACGTGGCACGAACGCGACTCGATGTGCATCGTGCTGCGCGATCCGCAAGGCCAGATGATCGGCTACCTGAGTCCGGACGGTCCGGCGGACGGCCAGATCCCCAGCCGCGAAACGATGCGCGGGCTGCAGCTCTTCGTCAACCTGATGGGCCTGGCGCTGGCGAACGCGCAAGCGCACCGCGCCGAAGTGGAGCGCCGCCGACTGCTCGAGGCCAATCAGGCGCGTCTGCGCCATGAAGCGACGCACGACGCGCTGACCGGGCTGCCGAACCGCGCCTCGTTCCAAGAGCGCTTGGCGGCGACGCTCGAAACCGCGTCCGGCCGGCCCGACCGCATGTACGCCGCGCTGTTCGTCGACCTCGACGAGTTCAAGTCGATCAACGATTCGCTCGGGCACATCGCCGGCGACTCCTTGCTGATGGCGATCGCCGACCGGATGCGGGCCACGGTCGCGAGCGACGATTTCATCGCCCGTATCGGCGGCGACGAGTTCGCGATCATCCTCTCGCACCGCCACGATCTGGCGCACATCGAAGATGCCGTCGAAACGATCCAGGACGCGCTGGGCGCGCCGATGCAGATCGAAGGCCGCGCCGTGTACAACACCGCCTCGATCGGCATCGCGATCATCGAGGCCGGTGAAACGCGCATCGAAGAAGTGCTGCGCAACGCCGACACCGCGATGTACTTCGCCAAGGGGATGGGCCGCGGGCGGCATGCCTTCTTCGATCAGCACATGCACCACGAAGCAGCGCGCCGGCTGGCGCTGACCAGCGATCTGCGCGAAGCGATCGAAGAAGAGGAGTTCGGCGTCGACTATCAGCCGATCGTGCGGCTCGACGACCAGCGGATCGTCGGCTTCGAAGCGCTCGTGCGCTGGCGCAACCCCATCAAGGGCGAGGTCCTTCCCGGCGAGTTCATTCCTTTGGCCGAAGACGTGGGGCTGGTCGTGCCGATCGGCCGCTACGTCTTCGTCGACGCCTGCCGCCGGCTGGCCGAATGGCGCCGCCGCGCGCCGCGGCTCGATCTGCGCATGCACGTCAACCTCTCGGTGCAGGAAGTGCTCGAGCCGGATCTCGACGCGTTCGTGGCCCGCAACCTGCGGCGCTTCGGTCTCTCGTCCGACGACGTCGTACTCGAGATCACCGAGACGGCCGTCATTCGCTCCAATACGCTTTCGCTGGGTTCGTTGGCCCGGCTGCGTGCCACCGGCGTGCACCTGTGCATCGACGATTTCGGCACCGGGTACTCATCGCTGCGGTACCTGCACCAGCTGCCGTTCGACGCGATGAAGATCGACCGCTCGTTCGTCGAAAGCACGGACGGGTCGCTCGGCAGTTCGCCGATCGTCCGCATGCTGGTGCAGCTCGCGCAGTCGTACGGGATCGACGTCGTTGCCGAAGGCGTCGAGACGCTGCGGCAAGCCGAAGAACTCGCCGGCCTGGGCTGCGAGTACGCGCAGGGGTTCTACTTCCACCGGCCGATGAGCGCCGACGCGATCGCGGCGCTGCTCGATACCAGCGCCGCGGTCGCCGCGTCCTAAAACGCCCGAACCCGCCTTACCGAAAACCCGAGCGCTCAGGCCGAACCGTTCGCGTGCGTACCGACGATGCCGCTGCCGACGTTGACACGCCGCAGCGGGCGCAGTTCGTCCTGGCGGTCGCCGAGATAGCGTGCGACTTGATCCTCGTTGAGGAACGTGACCTCGCTGAAGCCGACCATGTGCAGCAGTTTCGCCAGCGCCGTCGGCTCGAAGCGGGAAAGCCAGGCGCGTGCGGCTTCGACTTGGGGATCGTCGTTCGCGCCGGTTGGGCGCGCGAAGCTGAATACGATCTCGGTGCCGCGCGGACGGGTCGCGATCAGCCGCAGCGCCGCGACGATCGCCGCCTCGCGAACGTACGGCATCAGACCGAGCCAGATGAAGAAGGCGGGCTCGTTCCAGACGAACGTGCTCGAGCGCAGCCCTTCGCTCAGCGAGACGCGGTCGAGGTCGATTCCGATGAACTCGACGTTGGTCGGCACGTGCACGGCGGCCGTCGCGAGCCGTTCGCGCTTCGCCCGCTGCAGGCTCGGATGGTCGAGCTCGATGATGCGCAGGTTGCGGGCGAAGGCCGGCTGGCGGTAGGCGAAGCTGTCGAACCCGGCGCCCAGGATGACCGCCTGGGTCACCCCGCGCCGGTACGCTTCAGCCAGCCGGTCCTCGGCAAACCGGCTGGCCGCCAGGACGCCGACCCGCATCGCGCAGGCGATCGGCGTGATGAAGACGTCCGGGTCGTACTGGAGTTCGCGGAGTTCGTCGGCGTTGATGAACAGGGGTGATATCGGGTCGTCGACGATCTTGGGTTCACCGTCGACCACTTGGTGCACGGCTCGCATGATTGCCGCGCCCAATGCAGTCGCACTGGCGTCCCGTCGGGTCGTCGGCCGGCCCGGAGCTATCATCCCGAATTCACCGGCCTAATGTACCAGGAACCCGACCAGAAGCAGGGCGACGATGTTCAGGACCTTGATCATCGGGTTGATCGCGGGGCCGGCCGTGTCTTTGTA
>PMOG01000258.1 GCA_003161555.1 Vulcanimicrobiota bacterium
TCGCCGTCAGCACGACGCCGGCGAACTGGGCGAAGGCTTCGCGTTCGGCTTCACCCTCGAGAAACGACTCGGTCTGCGTCAGGTCGACTTTTCCGTGCACGGGGAGGAAGCGCACGAACCGGCCGTCATCGTCATCACCGAACGCGACCAGCCCGGCGTCGACGAAGATCCGTACCGCGATCGCCACTGTCGCGGTCGCGACACCATCGAAATCGAGCGTCGCCGCAACGTCGGCGGGGCTCATGTGCAGGATGCCGTCGCGGCTGAGCCCCTTCATCGCCGCGTAGAGCCGGCGCAGGGTTTCGAGCCGCGGCGCCTGGCGATCGATGATGTAGTCGTTGAGCTTTCGATCGCGGTCGCCGAACAGCAGATGGATCGACGCCTCCTCGCCGTCACGCCCGGCACGCCCCGACTGCTGGTTGAACTCGGTGAAGTCGAAGTTGAGGTGAAAGAGAAACACGTGGCGGACGTCGGCCAGATCGATGCCTTCACCAAACGCAGAGGTCGCCACGACGATGCGAATCGCACCGCTGCGGAAGTACCGCTCGACCTCGGCGCGCTCGGCGACGCCGACGCCGGCGTGATAGAAGGCGACCACGTCGCCCAAACGCGCGCGCAGTTTGCCCGCGGTACTGCCGGCCTCCTTGCGCGAGTTGCAGTACACGATCGCCTTGACGTCGTCGCCGCAAAACCGTTCGATGTAGCCCGCCTTGTCGCCGATGCCGCGCGCGTCGACGACGCGCAGGTTCTCACGCACGGTCGGGTCGATCACCCACGACTCGATTCCCAGCGCCTGCCGGATCTTTGCGAACGCCTCATCGCCGGCGGTCGCCGTCAGCGCCAGCACCTGGGGCCGTCCGAGCGCGTCGAGCGCAGCGGCGATCTTCTGGTACGCCGCGCGGTGCGTCGATTCGAACAGATGGTGCGCCTCGTCGACGACGATCAGCGACGGCCGCGACGCCTCGCTGCGAAACCGTTCCAGATGGAACTGCACGAACTCGGGGGTCGCGCACACGATGTCCCAGTCTCCGCTCTCCAGCGCCGCGTTGAGCGCAGCGCGCTCGCCGCCGTCGATCGCGCCGTTGGCGCGGTGAATGCGCAGCCCAAGCGGCCCGAGCCGCGCGACGAGCGCCTCGTACTGGTCGTTCGCGAGCGCGCGCAGCGGATACAGCACGACCGTCTTTGCGCCGCGCTCGAGCGCGCGTACGGCAGCCGGATACTGAAAGCATAGCGACTTCCCGCGTCCGGTTCCGAACACCGCCAGGGTATTGTGTCCCGCGTCGAGGCGCTCGATCACCGCGCGCTGCGCGTCGCGCAGCGGACGCTCGCCGATCAGTGCCCGCAGGACGTCGTCACGAACGACCGCGCGCCGGTCGTGCCGTAACCGTGGCGGCGCGGCACGCTCGCGCGTGACGAAGATGTTGATGCCGAACGACCGGCTGCCGCCGCCGGTTACGGCCGTCACTGCGGCGCTGTAGCGTTCGCCTCCGTCGATGTTCGGCGCGATCCGGGCCGCGATCTGGCGGCGCAGGAAGCCCAGCTGCAGCGCGCCGTACCACACGCCGACCGCGCTGGAATCGTGCGGATTGGCGGGATCCCGGCGCAGTTCCACCGTTTCGCCCGGCCGCAGCGCGGCGACGGTATCCTGGCGCCCCTCAAAGCTGACGCCGACGACCTTGGTGTTGAAACCGCTCGCATCGCCGATCGTCGCGTACGGATCGCGCGACGCATAGGTCGCGGCCTTGGCGTAGAGCTCGTCGAGGAAGGCGCGTGTCTCCGACGGCGCGGCGGCTGCCGCGGTGCCGAAGTCCTGCACCAGCTTCAGGAATGCCGCTTCCGATGCGGTGGGCGGGGGAAGTCGTTTCTCCCGCACGCCGGCTCAGGGAATCGGTTTCGGTTCGGCGACCGGCGCCGGCTCATCGTCACCGAGGTTCAGATGAATCTCTTCGTGTCCGAGCTCCGCGGCTTCGTCATGCAAACCCATCGCTTGCGCGTCGAGCGGGTCGACGATCTCCGCCTCGGGCTCGTCGTGCGGCGTGTCCTCCGCCTTGGCGGGCGCCGGGCGCTCGGGGACACCGAAGTTCCGATTCTCGAGCTTCTCGAAGTCGATCTGCTCTTGGCGCGTGCGCTTGTAACGCGGGGGGGCGGTGGTACGGCGGGTCGCTCCGTCGCGTTCACGTTCGCGCCGCGCGCGACGCGAAGCAGCGACTTCTTCGCGGTCGCGCAGCGCCGCGGCGGTGCTCTGCGCGCGCGCCTGCGCCACCGTTTTCGGCTGGGTGAGGGACGAACCGCGGAGGATGCGCCGTTCGTTGGCGCGCTTCTGCAGTACCGCGACCAGCGGCGCCGAGTAGAAGATCGAGTGGTAGCCGCCCGAGCAGATGCCGACCAAGAGGGCGAAGGCGAAGTTTTGCAGCGAGGCACCGCCGAAGACGAGCAGCGCGACCAGCGTGATGACGACGGTCGCCAGCGTGTTGACCGACCGTGTCATCGTCTGCAGGATCGAGGTGTTGACGATCTCGTCGAACGGCTTGCCGTCCATCACCTTGGTGTTCTCGCGGATCCGATCCAGGATCACGATGGTGTCCATGACCGAGTATCCGATCACGGTCAGCACCGCGGCGAGGAACGCATCGTCGACGCGCCGCCCGGCTAGCGCGTAGATGCCGATCATCATCAGCGAGTCGCGCACCAGCGCCACGACGCAGACCCAACCGAAGATCAGGTT
>PMOG01000251.1 GCA_003161555.1 Vulcanimicrobiota bacterium
GGAAGCCGTCGACGTGCATCTCTTCCGCCCAGTAACGCAGCGAGTCGGTCACCAGCTGCAGCACGCGCGGATGGCGCAGATCGAGCGTGTTACCGGTCCCGGTCGTGTCCTCGTAGTAGCGCTTGTCCTCAGCGAGGCGGTAGTAGCTGGCGTTGTCGATCCCTTTGAACGAGAGGGTGGGACCGAGCTGATTCCCTTCCGCGGTGTGGTTGTACACCACGTCGAGCACGACTTCCAAGCCTCCCTCGTGGAGGTGCTTGACCATCGTCTTGAACTCGTTCGGATCGCCCTGCAGATAGCGCGGTTCGGGCGCGAAGAACCCGATCGAATTGTAGCCCCAGTAATTGCGCAGCTTCGCTTCGACCAGCCGCCGGTCGTCAATGAAGGCGTGAACGGGGAGCAGCTCGACCGTGGTGACGCCGAGATCCTTGAGGTAGGTGATGACGTCGGGCGAGGCCAGCCCGGCGAACGTCCCCCGCAGTGCAGGCGCGACGCCGGGATGCTGGATCGTGAATCCGCGCGGGTGCAGTTCGTAGAACACGGTTTGCGTCCACGGTACCGCAGGGCGCCGGTCGGCGCCCCAGGTGAAAGCGGATTCGACGACCACGCACTTCGGCATCCCGCTCGCGTTGTCGCGCCGGTCGAACGAGAGATCCTCGCGGTGCGATCCGATCCGGTAGCCGTAGTGCGCGTCGCTCCAGCGCAACGTCCCCGCGAGCGCTTTGGCGTACGGGTCGAGCAGCAGTTTGTGATGGTTGAAACGATGTCCGCGTGCGGGCTCGTACGGTCCCCAGACCCGGTACCCATACAGTGTGCCGGGCCGCGCCTCGGGCAAGTAGCCGTGCCAGATTTCGTCGGTGTATTCGGTCAGCGGGATGCGCTCGAGTTCGCGGCGACCGCGTGCGTCGAACAGGCACAGTTCCACTTTTTCCGCGTGCACGCTGAAGATCGCGAAGTTGACGCCCTTCCCGTCCCAGGTCGCGCCGAGCGGGTGGGGCAGCCCCGGCTCGACCCGGCGCCGCGTTCCGTTCACGCGGTCAGCCAGATCGCCGAGAGCGGCGGCAGCCGCAGCGTGACCGAGAATGGCTGTCCGTGCGCGGTTTTCTCGACCGCATCGACGCCGCCGCCGTTGCCGCGGTCCGCGCCGCCGTAGGCCGCCGAATCGGTGTTGAGCACTTCGCGGTAGTGGCCGCGGTGCGGAACGCCCACGACGTAGCCGTCGTGCGGCAGGCCGCTGAAGTTGCAGACGCAGAGCACGTGCGCGTCGTGCGCCGCGTCCCAGCGCAAGAACGAGAGCACCGCGTTGGTGCGGTCGTCGCCCGAGATCCACTCGAAGCCGGACGGTTCGGTGTCCCGCTCGTGGAGCGGGCCCAGCGTGCGGCCGAGCCGATTGCAGTCAATCACCAACCGCTGGACGCCGGCGTGCCGTCCGTGCACGACGTGCCAGTCCAGCGACGCCTGCGCGCGCCACTCGCCGCGCTGCGCGAACTCGCCGCCGGCGAAGAGCAGCTTCTTGCCGGGATAGGCCCACATCAGGCCGTAGAGCAGCCGCACGTTCGCGAACTGCGCCGCTTCGTCGCCGGGCATGCGTCCGAGCAGCGAGCGTTTTCCGTGCACGACTTCGTCGTGCGAGAGCGGCAGGACGAAGTTTTCGCTGAACGCGTAGATCAGGCCGAAGGTGAGGTCGTTGAGGTGGTCGCCGCGCCACAGCGGATCGCGTTCCATGAATTTCAGCGTGTCATGCATCCACCCCATGTTCCACTTATAGCCGAATCCGAGTCCGCCGGTGCTGGTCAGCGCGGTGACGCCCGGCCAGGCCGTCGACTCCTCCGCGAAGGTCGCGATGCCGTCGACCTCGGCGTAGGCCGTCGCGTTGAGGTGCTGCAGAAACGCGACCGCTTCGAGGTTCTCGCGGCCGCCCAGGGCGTTGGGAACCCACGCGCCGGGCGCGCGCGAGTAATCCCGGTACAGCAGCGAGGCGACCGCGTCGACGCGCAGGCCATCGAGATGAAATTCGCGCAGCCAGTACAGCGCGGAGGCGAGCAGAAAATTCGCGACCTCGCGCCGGCCGAGGTTGAACACGAACGTCCCCCACTCGGCGTGAAAGCCTTCCCGGCGGTCGGCGTGCTCGTACAGCGGCGTGCCGTCGAAACGCGCCAGACCGTGCGCGTCGGTCGGGAAGTGTCCCGGCACCCAGTCGAGGATGACGCCTAACCCCGCCTGGTGCGCGGCGTCGACGAACGCGCGGAAGTCGTCGGGAGTGCCGTAGCGGCTGGTGGGCGCGAACCAGCCCGTCGTCTGATAGCCCCAACTCAAGTCGAACGGATGCTCGGTGATCGGCAGCAGCTCGAGATGCGTGAAACCCAAACCCGCCGCGTACGGAACGAGCTGCTCGGCGAGTTCGCGGTAGGTCAAGAAACGGTCGCCCTCTTCGGGGACGCGCTTCCACGAACCGAGGTGAACCTCGTAGATCTGAATCGGTGCGTCGCGGCGCTGGCGCGGGCCGCGCTGCGCCATCCAGCCGGCGTCGTCCCAGGTATGCGTCGAGACCGGCGCGACGACCGAGGCATTGGCCGGCCGCCGCTCGGCGGCGAACGCAAACGGGTCCGCGTGCAGCGGCAGCAGGTTTCCGCCCGGGCCGAGCAGCTCGTATTTGTAGCGCGCGCCCGGCGCGACGGCGGGGATGAACAGCTCCCACACCCCCGCTTCGAGCCGTTTGCGCATCGGATGAATCCGGCCGTCCCAGCGATTCCAATCACCGACCACGCTGACGCGCGTTGCATTGGGGGCCCACACGGCGAAGCGCGTTCCCGCGACGCCGTCGACCGTGTCGGGATGCGCACCGAACACGCGGTACAGCTCGAGATGCGTCCCCTCGGCGAAGAGCCACAGATCGAGCTCGCCGAGCAGCGGCCCGAACCGGTACGGGTCGTCGACGATGCGCACGCCGCCCGCATCCGTTATACGCAGCCGGTAGCGCGCGGGTAGCGCGATCACCAGTGCTTCGAAGAGCCCGTCGCTGCCGGCCGGCTCGGCGGAAGCGAGTTCCGCACCCGCTTCGTCGACGACGCTGACGGCCTGCGCGCCGGGAACGAACGCCCGCACGACGGTTCCGCTGCCCAGTGCATGCGGTCCGAGGACGGCGAACGGGTCGCCTTCCGTGCCGCGGGCCAGCGCGGCGCCGGGGTCGACGGCGCTCACAGCAAGAGCCGCGCGAGCGAGGGGATACCCTCCGCGAAGGTCGGATGGACGTGGACCGAGCGCTCCAGGACGCGCCAGGTCGAGCCGGCTTCCATATGGGCGAGGATGACGTGGATCAATTCTCCCGCCTCATACCCCACAAAGGTCGCGCCGAGAATCGCGTCCGACCGCGGGTCGACGACCAGCCGGAAGAACCCCTCCTCGAGGTTCCATTCCGGACCCCGAGCGACGTCGCTCAGCGCGATCGTCACCACGCGATGGGCCGCTCCGTCCTGCTGTGCCGCATCGGCGGTGATGCCGACCCGCCCGACCTGGGGTTCGGTGTACATCGCGTAGCCGAGCGTGCGGTCCGCGCGCGTGCGCGAGCGGTCGCCGCCGAGGATCGCGCGCAGCCGGCGGAAGTCTTCCCAGGCCACGTGGGTGAACTGCGGCTGACCCGCGACGTCGCCGAGCGCGTAGTGTCCCGCCAGCGAGGTCTGCAGATGATCGTCGCAGGCGATGAAACCGCGTTCGTCGAGCGCGATGCCCGCGTGCTCGGTACCGGCCGGGATGTTTGGACGGCGCCCGACCGCGACCAGCAGCCCCTCGGCATCGCGCGTGGTACCGTCATCGAGGGTGGCGTGGAACGCGCGGCCGTCGTGGGCCACGCGGACGGCCCGGCACTGCAGCTGCACCGTGATCCCGTCCCGCGCGAACGACTGCGTGAGAACGCTGCAGGTATCGGACTCCTCGCGCGCCAGCAAGCGATCGTCGGGGGTGATGAGCGTGACGCTGCTGCCGAGCCGTGCCGCACCTTGGCCGAGCTCGAGACCGATGTAGCCCGAGCCCAGCACCAGCAGCGAGCGCGGCAGCGTCTCCTGCAGAAAAAAATTCTCGTTGGTCAGATACGGTGTCCCGACCAGTCCGTCGATCGGCGGTACGGCAGCGCTGCCGCCCGTGTCGATGACGACCACGTCGGCCTCGTACCGTTCGCCGCCGGCGACCAGCACGTGCGGTCCCTCGAACGACGCTTCGGCGCGCACCAGCTCGACCGGGCTGCGCGCGAGTTTCTGCTCGACGCCCGCGCGCCACCCGCCGACGATCCGTCGTACGCGCGCCATCACGGCCGGAACGTCGACCCGCACCTCGCAGTGTACGCCGATCTCCGAGCCGCGCCGCGCGCGCCCGGCGGTGTGGGCGGACGCGAGAAAAGCCTTGGAGGGTGTGCAGCCGACGTTCACGCAGCAGCCGCCGAGGTCGCCGCGCTCGAACAGCACGACGCGCCGGCCCCCTTTGGCGAAGTCGAGTGCCAGCGGCACGCCGCCTTGACCCGAGCCGATGACCGCAAGATCGTACCGCGCCACTGATTCCTCCGAGCTTCAGACGCGCGCTTCGACGTCGAAATCCGCCGCGATCTGCGGGTGGATCGGGCCGCTGTAATCGCCGAGCTGCTGGATGATCTTCGCGACCAGCGCCGTCCACCCGGTCTGGTGCGACGCGCCCAGCCCTTCGCCGGTGTCGCCGTTGAAGTACTCGTGGAAGAGGATCTGGTCGCGCCAGTGGGGGTCGTTCTGAAAGATGTCGACGGTGCCGTTAAAGGGGCGGCGCCCGTCCGGACCGCGCCGGAACAGGGACAAGAGCCGGCGCTGCAGTTCGAGCGAGATGTCCCACAGCGTCAGGAGATTGCCCGAGCCGGTCGGAAATTCGATCCGGTACTCGTCGCCGACGTAGTAATGGAACTTCTGCAGCGCTTCGATCAGCAGATAATCCAGCGGCATCCAGATCGGCCCGCGCCAATTCGAGTTGCCGCCGAAAAGGCCGCTGGTCGACTCAGCCGGTTCGTAATCGCAGCGAAACTCCTGGCCTCCCACGCGCAGGACGTACGGTGTGTCGCGATGCGCCGCCGAGAGCATGCGCACGCCGTTGGGCGAGAGGAATTCCGCGGGATCGAAGACGCGCCGCAAGATGGACCGCAGGCGCTCAGGACTGACGATCGCCAGCAGCCGCCGTTCGCGCATCCCGCCCAGATCGATGCGCGCCACGCTTTCCGCCAGCTCGGGGCGATTCTTGAGAAACCATTCGATGCGGCGGCGCAGGCTGGGCAGTTCTTCGAGCGTGCGCGCGGTGATCGTCTCGACCGCGAAGATCGGCGTGATGCCGACGATGCTGCGCACCTTGACCGGGATGCGCTCGCCGTCGGGGAGGAAGAGCTGATCGTAGTAGAACTCGTCCTCGTCGTCCCATAAACCGGGATCTTCTTCGCGCTGCGAGTTCATCGCGTCGGCGATGATCAGAAAATGTTCGAAGAACTTTTCGGCGATGTCTTCGTAGACGTTCTCGGTCTTGGCCAGCTCGACGGCGATCGCGAGCATGTTCAAGGCGTAGACGCCCATCCACGAGGTGCCGTCGCTCTGGGCCAAAAACGCGTTCTGCGGCAGCTTGGCGCTGCGGTCGAAGGGGCCGATGTTGTCGAGGCCGAGGAAGCCGCCTTGAAAGACGTTCCGGCCGGCGACGTCCTTGCGATTGACCCACCAGGTGAAGTTCATCAGCAGTTTTTGAAAGACGCGTTCGAGGAACGCGAAGTCACCCAGCCCGCCGTTGCGCTTGGCCTCGATCTTGTACAGACGCAGGGCGGCCCAGGCATGGACCGGCGGGTTGACGTCGTCGAA
>PMOG01000179.1 GCA_003161555.1 Vulcanimicrobiota bacterium
CCTCGAGCGCGATGGTTATTCAGCCGGTCTCGGACCGCAAGTGGATCTTCAAGATGCCGATCACCGACTTTCATACCGCCCAAACGATGCAGGAGTTCATGAAGAAGAAGGGCTGGACGAAGGTCGCCGTGATCTACCGCAACGACGACTACGGCAAGACCGGACTCTCGCACTTCAAAGATGCCGGCGCGAAGTTCGGTTTCGAAGTCGTCGACGCCGAACCGATTGCGGCCAACGCGAGCGACGCCACCACGCAGCTCACGCACGTCAAGGCGGCCAACCCGCAGGCGATCGTCGTGTGGACGACGCTGCCGAGCGCCGGCGTCATCATCAAGGGCTATCGCGAACTGGCGCTCTCGTATCCGCTGCTGTACTCGGACGGCGCCGCGACCGGGGTTTTCGTCCAGCAGGCCGGACCCGCGCTGAACGGCGCGTACATCGCCAGCACCCGGATCAACGTCCCCGACACGCTGGCTCCCAACGATCCGCAGCGCAAGATACTCGACCGCTACATCGCGTCGTTCGTGCGGCTGTACCCGAAGGATGCGCCCGTCAGCATCTTCGGCGGTTTCGGTTACGACGGTGTCTACGTGCTGGCCCAGGGCTTGCGAGATGCCAAGAGCTCGGACCCGGCCAAACTGCGCGACGCGATCGANNAAGAGCCAGGGCAGCCAGTATCCGGCGATCGTGATGCCGATTCATCCGACGCACTACCTGATGCTGCGGCGCAATCTCCTTTATACCGCGATGACGCGGGCCGAGCGCGAGCGCGCCTACCGCGCGCTCTCGCTCGCACGCGCGCTCGACGAGCGGATGTGGCGCCTGGCGCGCGCCGGGCGCGCCCACTTCGCGGTGCCCTGCAGCGGTCACGAAGCGATCGGCGCCGGGTACGCGCTCGCGATGCGCGCGGGCATCGACTGGCTCTCGCCGCACTATCGCGATCTGACCGCGCTGCTGGTGCTGGGGATGGCCCCGCGCGACGTGATGCTGCATTTCTTTTCGCGCCCGTCGGATCCCAACGCCGCGGGGCGTCAGCCGTACGCGCACTTCGGCTCGCGACGCCTGCACGTGCTCTCGCTGCAGGGACCGCAGCCGAACCACTGCTCGCACGGCGTCGGTTGTGCCTGGGGCTCGAAGCTGCTCGGCGACGGCAGCGCGTCGGTGATCGCCTTTGGTGACGGCGGGGCGCAGAAAGGCGAGGTGCACGAGTCGATGAACATCGCCGCCGTCCACCAGCTTCCGGTCGTGTTCGTCGTGCACCGCAACGGTTGGACGCAGTCGGTCAAGCGTGAAAGCGAGTACGCAACCGACTCGCTGGTCGCGCGCGCTGCCGGGTACGGCATGCCCGGCATCGCGGTCGACGGCACCGATGTCGAAGCGATGTTCGCGGCCTCGCGCAGCGCGCTCGAACGTGCTCGTTCCGGCGGCGGACCGACCCTCATCGACGCGCAGTGCGTCCGCTTTCTCCCCAACACCTCGAACGACGACGACACGCGCTATCGCGACCGCACGGCACTGGAGTCGGAGTTCGCGGTCCGCGATCCGCTGGTTCGGGCGCGCCGCCTCGTGGCGGCGGCCTTCGCCGATGCGGTCGACGCCGAGAACGCCGCCCTCGCGCAAGACGCCGCCGACTGGGCGGAGGCGCAGCCGCACGGCGATGCGCAAACGGTCGCGGAGCATGCCTATGCGTGAGCTGAGCGTGATCGAGGCCGTGCGCGAAGCGCTCTTCGAGGAGATGGCGCGCGATCCGCGCGTGCTGCTGTTGGGCGAAGACGTCGCGACGCTGGGCGGCGTATTTCGCGCCAGCGAAGGGCTGCTCGAGCGGTTCGGTCCCGAGCGCGTGATCGACATGCCGATGGCCGAAACGGGGATCGCCGGCGTCGCGGTCGGTTTGGCCATGCGCGGCCTACGCCCGGTGGCCGAGATTCAGTTCGCCGACTTCATCCACGCCGCGATGGACCATCTGGTCGGCGAGGCGGCGAAGATGCGCTGGCGCACGGCCGGCGACTGGACCTGCCCGATGGTGATCCGCACCGCCTACGGCGGCGGCTTTCGCGGCGGCCCGTACCACTCGCAAAGCGTCGAGGCATTCTACACGCACGCACCCGGCATCAAGGTCGTCGCGCCGTCGACGCCGGCCGACGCCAAGGGATTGCTACTGGCTGCCATTCGCGATCCCGATCCGGTGCTGGTGCTCGAACACAAGCGCACCTACCGGCTGATTCGCGGCCCCGTTCCGGACGGCGACGTCGTCGTTCCGATCGGGTCGGCCGCGATCGCGCGGCCCGGGAACGACATCACCGTGCTGAGTTACGGGATGATGCTGCACGAATCGCTCGCGGCGGCGAACGCCTTGGCGGGCGAGGGGATCGACGTCGAGGTCGTCGATCTGCGGACGCTGCTCCCGCTCGACCGCACGACGATCCTGCGCTCGCTGGCGAAGACGCGCCGGCTGTGCGTGGTGCACGAAGACACGCTGACGATGGGATTGGGTGCGGAACTCTGCGCGCTGGCCGCCGAAGCCGGCGTGCTCGAGGTTCCTCCGGTCCGCGTTGCGATGCCCGACCTGCCGGGGATTCCGGTCGACGACGTGCTCGAAGATGCGGTGCTCCCGAACCGGGCGACGATTCGCGCCGCGCTGGTACGGCTGGCCGGCGCGGTGCCTGCGGGCAGTGCGCGGCGACGTGCGTACGATGCGTCGATCCCGCAGGCGTCGAGCGTCGTCGAGATTGCGCTCCCCGAAGAGCACACGCGCGCCGCGCTCGATGCGCTCGTGGTGGCTTGCCGGGCGGTGCCGGCCTGCAACGCGTCGTTTGCCTGGAGCGGCATCGTGAACCACGCCCAAGTCGTGGTCGACTGCGACTTCGGACCAGCGGCGCCGGCGCGCGGCGGCGGGACGATCACGCTGATCGACTACGGTCGCGAGGGCGCCGATCTCGCGATCCCGTTCGTGCGGCCCGGACAGACGGCAGCGCTGCGCATCGGCGCGGTTCGCGATGGACGCGCGTTCGTCGCTTGCAGCGTCGATCATCGCGCGGTCGACGGTGCTGACGTGGGGCGCTTTCTCGCAGCCTTCACGACCGAACTCGAACGTGCACGCGCGCCGGAGACCGTCCATGCAGGTTGAGTTTCCGCGGCTGGCCGACACCCTCGTTGAAGGTACCGTTTCGGCCTGGTACAAGCAGCCCGGCGACCGCGTGAAGCGCGGCGAGCCGCTGTTCGCGGTCGAAACCGACAAGATCAACACCGACGTCGAGTCGCCGTTCGACGGCGTCCTCGCTGAGATCGTGGTACCGGCCGGGGAGGTCGCCGAGGTCGGTCAGGTTCTAGCCCGGTTCGCAAGCGAAATCGGCAGTGCCACGATCGGCGCGCAGCAGCCGGCGACGCCGGCGGGCGAACATACGGCGATGTCGCGCCCGGTCACCCCGGCTGACGCGGCGTCGAACGGCGGGCTGTCGCCGATGCGCAAACGCATCGCGGAACGCATGAGCGAGGCGCGCGCGACCATCGCGCAAGGTTCGTGCGCGCGCCGCATCTCGCTGGCGGGAATCAACCGCCGGGGCCGCAGCTGGAACGCCTACTTCGTCAAAGCCTTTGCGCAGGCGCTGGCGGCCGACCGCATCGGCATCGCGGTGGCGATTTCCGGCGGCCTCGTCGTGCCGGTCATAACCAACGCGCGCAGCGCGTCGCTGGACGACATCTCGGCATCGATCGGCGATCTCGCGATGCGTGCGCGCGACGGTGCGCTGACCGCGGCCGACGTCGGCGGCGCCGCCGCGACCGTCACCAACGTCGGCGCGAGCGGCACCCTGCTCGCGTTTCCGCTCATCGCGCCGGGGGAACCGGCGATCCTCGCGCCGGGCGCGATCGTCGAGGGCACGTGCTGGCTGGCCCTGTGCTACGACCGGGCCCGCTACGATGAATACGAAGCCGATCGGCTGCTCTCGCAGGTCGTCGAGCGGCTCGGCGCACTCGACTAAGGAGCAGCGGATGCCGGAAGAAACCCAGACCGCGGGACTGCGCACGACGACGACGCTGGTGCGCATACCGGAGGCGGAATTGCACGCCTTCGTCGTGCGCGCGCTGGAGACGGTGGGCGTGCCGCCGAATCCGGCCGGGATCGTCGCCGACGTACTGGTCGCGGCCGACCGGCGCGGCATCGAGTCGCACGGGGTCGCGCGGCTGCGGTGGTTCTACGTCGACCGTATCAGAAACGGCCGCATCGCGGCGAAACCTGACTACACGATCGTCCGCGATACAGCGACGTCGCTGCTGCTCGACGCCGGAAACGGCCTCGGCCATCCGGCCTCGCACCGCGCGATGACGCTGGCGATCGAGAAGGCGCGCGAAAGCGGACTCGCCTTTGCGGCGGTCCGCAACTCGAACCACTACGGGATCGCGGGCTTCTACGCGATGATGGCGCTCGAGCACGACATGATCGGGATCTCGTCGACGGACTCCGCGCACTTCGGCGTGCCGACCTTTGGGCGCACGCCGATGCAGGGAACGAACCCGTTCGCGTTCGCGATCCCGGCCGGCAAGGAGCCGGCGTTCGTGCTCGATTTCGCGACCACGACGGTGACCTACGGTAAGCTCGAGGTCTACGAGCGCAAAGGCTGGCGGCTGAAACCCGGTTGGGCGGTCGACGCCGAGGGGCTCCCGACCGACGACCCGGCGGTGCGGCATTCCGGCGCGCTGCTGCCGCTCGGGGGCTTCGGTACGGAGAACGGTGGACACAAGGGCTACGGCCTGGGCGCGCTCTCCGAGATCTTGACCGGTGTGCTCGCGGGCGGTTGGTTCGGTGCGGCGTTGACCATGACGGAGAGCCCGACCGCGCCGTCGGGGATCACGTCGCACTTCTTCGGCGCGATCCGCATCGACGCGCTGCGCGACGTCGCCGACTTCAAGCGCGATCTCGACCGTGAACTGCGCACGTTCAAAGACAGCGCCTTGGCGCCGGGCGGCGAGCGCGTCTATGTCGCCGGCGAGATCGAACACGAGAACGAGATCGCCTTCCGGCGCGACGGGATTCCGATCCTCGAAAACGTCGCCGACGACATCGATGGACTGGCGCGCGAACTCGGGATCGCGCCGCCGGCTCGCCTCTAGGCCGGCACCTCGGGCGTGCGCACGTGCTCGGGGCGCGGTCCAACCCCCACGACGTAAGCCGGTATCCGGCGCAGAATCGGAAACATCTTCAGCAGGCGCAGCGGCAAGGGCACCGGCGTCTGTGTGTCCGCCGTCGGTGCGGTGAGTGCGACGTTGCGGAAGATGCGGTCTTGCGCGAACAGCTGGAGACCCTGGATGAAGCGGACCGGGAACGTGCGCCGGCGCTGGACCCGTTGCAGGTCGTCCTCGCGCGCCCTCCGCGTGCGCAGCACGGGCACCAGGATGTTGGCCGTTGCGACGGCGTCCTGGATCGCGAGGTTGATCCCGACGCCGCCCATCGGCGACATCGCGTGCGCGGCGTCGCCGATGCACAGCAGCCCCGGCTTCGACCAGCAGTCCAGCCGGTCGATCGTGACGGTCAGGAGCCTGACGCCGTCCCAGCTGCGAATTTGCTCGAGACGTTCGGCGGGCGGCGGCACGAACAGCGCCAGCTCCGCGCGGAACGACGGCAGCCCACGGGCGCGCACGGCGTCGTATCCCCCCTTCGGGATGACGTACGCACACTGCCAATAGTCGCCGCGGTCGAGCATTACCATTAGCCGCCCGCCGATGAAGTGGCCGAGCGCCGCGCTCGCGTCACCGAGGTCTTTGTCGATGCGGAACCAGAGGACGTCGATCGGCGCGCCAAAATCGCGCACCTTCAGCCCGGCGGACTCGCGAACCGTCGAACGCCGTCCGTCGGCGCCGATGACGAGTTCCGCGCGGATCTCGATGGGACCATCGGGTGACGTCGCCTGCACGCCCACCACCGTTCCGTTCTCCTCGAGCAGACCGGTGACTTCGGTCTGCATCATGACGCGAAATGCCGGATAGCGCTTCCCCTTGGAGGCTAAGAAATTCAAGAGGTCCCACTGCGGCATCAGCGCGATGTATTTGCAACGCGTCGGCAGGTGCGTGAGATCACCGATCGTGACCGGTGTGGCGCCGATCATGGCCGTGACCTCGTGGATCTCCGTGTGCGGAATGGCTAAGAGTTCATCGAGCAGGCCGAGTTCGGCCATGACGTCGAGGGTCGACGGATGCACGGTGTCGCCGCGGAAGTCGCGGAAGAAATCGGCGTGCTTCTCGAGCACCACGACGTCGATGTTCGAGCGTGCAAGCAGATAGCTGAGCATCACTCCGGCCGGACCGCCGCCGGCGACGCAGACGCGGGCGCGCAGCGTCGTCATGCCGTCGCCGCGGGAACCGCACCGTCGAGACAGGCGATCACCGTTTCGATCACGCGCTTGGTCTCGTCCGGATTGGCGACTTGAATGCAAGCGGCGCCGGTGCTTCGCACCGGGAAGTCGTTGCCGCCCGGAAACAGAGCGTCGCCAACGTAGATCATGTCGCCGATCGGAATGCTGAGGATGTCGCGCAGCTTTCGAATGCCGTAGGCCTTGTCGATTCCGGGCAGGGTAACGTCGATCGAGGTCGAGCCACCGAGCCGCACCGAGAAGTCGGGCAGCGAGCGGTCGAGAAAACTCTTGATTTTCTGGCGCTTCGCGAAGTCGGGGTCCCAGCTCGACTTGGCGTCGAGCGGTGCTTGCTGACCGAGGGCGGAGTAGGTGATCTGGCTCTCGCGATCCTCGATTTGCGGGCCCCACGTTTTGTCGACGTGAATGCCGGCGGCTGCGACGGCGGCGTTCAACGCCGCTTCGATCTTCTGTTTTTGTGCGGGGCTCAGGTCCTCGGCGTAGAGCTGGTGCCAACCGCCCGTGTACTGCAGAAAGCGCGTCCCGCACGTCGGCAGCAGCGACAGATTGTCCAGCCGCTCGTCTTGCGGAAGATGCGCGAGGACTTGCTTCTCGAATTGCGGCAGGTCGCCGCCGGAGATGATCGCGACTTTCACCACCGCGAGCAGCGCGCCCAGCAGCGTCGCCATCTCCGCATCGATCGCGGATTTGCTTTCGGCAAGCGTGCCGTCGAGATCGAACACGATCAGCGATTTCATCAGCTCATCTGTACCCGGCTCGGAGTGGATTCCCCGCCCGCGAGGCGCAGGCCCGGCGGGGGCGAACGGAATCCGGCTGTTATGGCTCACGCGGTTATCGTCGACGCTCTTCGCACACCCATGGGACGCTATGCCGGCGCGCTGGCGCCGCTGCGTCCCGATGACCTCGGTGCGCACGCAATTCGCGAATTGGTGGCGCGGACCGGCGTCGATCCCGAGGTCATCGAGGACGTCTTTTGGGGCGCCGCCAACCAAGCCGGGGAAGACTGCCGCAACGCCGCCCGGATGGCGACCTTACTGGCCGGCCTTCCGACGAGCGTCCCGGGGACGACGGTCAATCGCCTGTGCGGCAGCGGTTTGCAGGCGATCAACGGCGCCTTTCACGCCATCGCCGCGGACGTGATCGATGTAGCGATTGCGGGCGGGGCCGAATCGATGACGCGCGCGCCGTACGTCATCCTCAAGCCGGAGAAGGCCTACGACCGGGCGCCGGAGATGCACGACTCGACGCTCGGCAACCGGATGACCAATCCGCGCCTGGCCGCGATGTACCCGCCGATTTCCCTGGGCGAAACGGCGGAGAACGTCGCCGAAGGGTTCGGCGTGTCGCGCGAAGCGCAGGACCGGTTCGCGTACGAGAGCCAGATGAAGTGCCAAGCGGCCGTCGCGGCCGGCCGCTTCGGCGGCGAACTGGTACCGATCACCGTCGAGCAGGGGAAGCAGCGCTACGACGTCATCGCCGACGAACCGCCGCGCCCCGACACGACCCTCGAAGGGCTCGCCAAACTGAAGCCGGCCTTCCGGGCAGGCGGCACGGTGACCGCGGGCAACTCGTCGCCGCTCAACGACGGTGCCGCCGCCCTGCTGGTCTGCAGCGAAGCCGCTGCGGAGCGCTTCGGTTGGACGCCGATGGCGCGCATCGTCAGCTCGGCGACATTCGGCGTCGACCCCAGCATCATGGGCATCGGTCCGATCGGCGCAACCCGCAAGGCGCTCGCGAAAGCGAACGTCGGCGTCGACGATCTCGATCTGGTGGAGTTGAACGAGGCATTCGCCGCGCAGTCGGTCGCCTGCGTCAACGCGCTGGGAATCGATCCCGCGATCGTCAACGTCAACGGCGGCGCGATCGCGCTCGGCCATCCGCTGGGCTGCAGCGGAGCCCGCATCACCACCACGCTGCTGCACGAACTGCGCCGCCGCGGCGGACGTTATGGCCTCGCGACGATGTGCATCGGCATGGGTCAGGGGATCGCGACCCTTTTCGAACGGGTCTGACGCGGCGCGCCGAGCGGCAGCGGCGCCTCGGCCTTCACCGCCTCGAGCGAGAGGCTGGTGCGGATCCCCTTGATCCCCGGCAGCTTGTTCATCACGTCGAGTACGAACTCGGAGAACTGCGCCAGATCGGCGGCGACGATCTCGAGCAGAAAGTCGGCGTCGCCGGTGACGATGTGGCACGCGACGACCTGCGGCAGCTTGCGGATCTGCTCGCGCAGCAGCTCCGTCTCCGCCTTGCGATTGCGCTCGATCTCGAGGCTGCAGAACGCCGTGATGCCGAAACCGAGCCGGCTGCGGTCGAGCACGGCGCTGTAGCGCGTGATGAAACCGTCGCGCTCGAGCCGGCGCACGCGCCGCAGACACGGCGACGGCGAGAGGCCGACGTCTTTGGCCAGTTCCACGTTCTGCAGGCGAGCGTTGCGCTGCAGGGCGGCAAGAATGCGCCGGTCGGTCTCGTCGAGCTCCGGATTCGTCATAACGTAGCGCTAGACTACCATAAATTGGCACGCCGTTGCGCGGCTGTCGAGTGGACCGGCACTCCGGCCGCGTATATCTGGAGTGCGGCAACACCGCCGCGCCGCCAGGAGTTTGTCCGCCGTGCAGTCGCTCACCATCCCCGACACCATCGACAACAGCAGCTTCCGGTTCGATCATCTAGAATTGTGGGTCGGCAACGCCCGGCAGGCCGCGTACTACTACTGCGGTGCGCTCGGGTTCGAAACGGTCGCCTACCGCGGCCCCGAGACCGGCTGGTCCGAGTCGTCGTCGTACGCGCTTCGGCAAAACGAGGTGCGGCTGGTCGTGGCCTCCGGGCTGCGGCCCGACGATACGATCGGCAAACACGTCGCGCGGCACGGCGACGGCGTGCGCGCGGTCGCGATCGCGGTCGACGACGCCGCGCGCGTCTACGCGCACGCGGTCGCGAATGGGGCCGAACCGCTGGCGGCGCCGGCCGTCGAAACGGATGCCGATGGTTCGGCGACGCTGGCGACGATCGGCGCGTACGGCGACACCGTTCACACGTTCGTGCAGCGCGGCGATTATCACGGCGCCTGGCTGCCGGGTTTCGTCGCCCTGCCCGACGCCTTTCCGTCGCGGCCGGTCGGGCTGACCCGTATCGACCACTGCGTCGCCAACGTCGGCTGGGGCGAGATGGATGATCTGTGCGGCTTCTACGAACGCACGCTGGGCTTGCAGCCGCTTATCTCCTTCGACGACCACGACATCTCGACTGAGTTCACCGCGCTGAAGTCGCGCGTGATGCAGAGCAGCGGCGGTGGCATCAAGCTGCCGATCAACGAGCCCGCGCACGGCAAAAAGCGCTCGCAGATCGAAGAGTACCTCGACTATTACGGCGGCCCCGGCATCCAGCACATCGCGATCGCGACCGACGACATCGTCGCGACGGTCGAAGCGCTGCGCGCGAACGGCGTCGAGCTGCTCGAGGCTCCCGCTTCCTACTACGACGACTTAGCCGGGCGCGTCGGCGCGATCCGGGAGGACGTCGATGAGCTGCGCCGGCTGAGCATCCTGGTCGATCGCGACGACGCCGGCTACATGCTGCAGATCTTCACCAAGCCGCTCCAGGACCGCCCGACGCTGTTCTTCGAGATCATCCAGCGCCGCGGATCGCTCTCGTTCGGGAAGGGCAACTTCAAGGCGCTGTTCGTCTCGATCGAACACGAGCAGGCCAAACGCGGTAATCTCTGAGGGATGAGCGAAGTCCGGGCCTAAACGATGGCATCCTACGTTCGCGCGGGCCGGTTGCCCGCCAAACGCCACATCCAATTCCGCTCGCCTGAAGGCGGCCTCTACGCGGAAGAACTGATCTCGACCAAGGGGTTCGAGAGCGTCTATTCGCTGGCGTATCATCTGCGGCCGCCGACTGCGACGCTCGACGTGCAGCCTTGGGATCGGCCGCTGATCCGGTTTCTGCCCAACGATCCGGTCAAGAACCGGCACTGGTTCACCGGCCGTCTCGCGCAGCGCGGCGACGCCGTCGACGCACGCGTGCCACTGGTGGGAAACGACGACCTCGTGCTGTCGACCGCGGTCGTCTCCGAACCGATGACGTATTTCTTCCGCAACGCCGGCGGCGACGAGATGCTTTTCGTTCAACGCGGCGAGGGTGTGCTCGAATCGCCGTTCGGGCGGCTGGAGTATCGCGCGCACGACTACCTCTACGTGCCGATGGGCACGGCCTACCGCCTCCAGCCGGCCGCCGAAACGGCGCTGCTGGTGGCGGAATCTTCGGGTCAGATCACGATCCCGCGCAAATTCCGCAACGACTTCGGGCAGCTCGCCGAGTGGGCGCCGTACTACGAGCGCGATTTCCGCGCCCCGGTGCTGCCGGAGCCGATCGACGAAGTCGGAGAGTTCGAGATCCGCGTGTCGGCCCGCGGACGGTACGCGAAGTACACCGTTGCGAACCATCCCTTCGATGTCGTCGGCTGGGATGGTTACTGCTACCCGTGGGCCTTCAGCGCCGACGAGTACGCGCCGATCACCGGCAAGCTTCACCAGCCGCCGTCGTCGCACCAGATCTGGGACGCGCCGGGTGCGGCGTTCATCCTGTTCGCGCCGCGGCTGTTCGACTATCATCCGCTCGCGATCCCGGCGCCGTACAACCACTCGTCGGTCGACTGTGATGAAATCATCTACTACGCCTCGGGCAACTTCATGTCGCGCCGCGGCATCGAAGAACGTTCGGTGACCCTGCACGCCGCCGGCGCCCCGCACGGCCCGCAGCCCGGTGCCGTCGAAGCGTCGCTCGGCAAAAAAGCCACCGACGAACTCGCGGCCGCAATCGACTTCTATAACCCCGTCCGTCTCGCCGAAACGGCAACCCCGGTCGAGGACGTCAACTACTTCCGGAGCTGGATCGCCTCACCCCAGCCGGCGTAGTCCACAGCGCGGCTGTGCGACGACTACCGGGTCCGAAAACGCGACCCCGGACGCTGCGCGCTAGCGAGCGCGCCGGCGCAGGTAGGCGGGTGTCGCGCTCGTGGGTGCAAAGACGGGCGCTCCGATCGTCCCGGTCATCGATGCCGTCGACGGGCGTCCGGTGCCTTGGAAGTGACCGCCGCTGAACGAGGCCGCATTAGACGAAACGCTGATGGCGTAACTGGCCGGATCCATCGTCAGTATCAAGAGCCCGCCTTCGCCGCCGGCCGGGAAGCCGAATTTGACCGAGGGGGAGTACGAGCCGCCGCAGAGCATCCCGGAATCGTCATCGCTGCACGAACCGACGTTTAGCGAGACGAAGCCCGAGCCGGGACAGAACACGTTGAACGATCCGGCCTGCGGGCCGGGCATACTATTGTTGCAGGGTGCCGATTGCCCCCCGACGGCGCCGATATCGAAGGTCGATGGCGGCAGCGGCTGCACGCCCGGAGTCAACGGCGGAGCGTTCGCCAAGGTGAAGAACGTCGCCGTGTACATGCCATCCGACGTGGTGAACGTACCGTTGAACGCGGTCACGGCCCCCGACGAGACGGCCTGCGGACCGTTGAAGTAGAGATTCTGCGGCTGGGCAGCCGTGTCGATCGTGCCGACCGTCGGATGCACGTCGGAGCGGAACGTGACGTTATAGGTTGCCCCAATCGTGCCGGAGCCGCTGCCGGATTGTCCCGCCAGATCGGGTATCGAATCGTTCTCGGTGTAGACGAGTTGGCCGCTCCACTGGGTGAGCGGTGCCGAGTTGCTCTCGATGCCGCTGCTCGAGAGCACTTGCACCGCGCCGGCCGACCCGGCACCGCCCCCGGGGATGGTCGCGACGACGTGATCGGTCGTCCACAACGTGACGGGCAGCGCGTGCGTACCGGCGCCGTCGGTGATCTGCGCCGTGCCCTGAGCGGCCCCGAACGTGCCCAGAATGATGAGTTGTCCGTTGGCCGGGTTCTCCTCAACATCCAGTTGCGCGATCGACGGCAAGCCATATTCGATCGGCGCGTTGGTCACGCTTTCGCCGCCGAAATCGGTGATGATCATCTTCGCCGCCGTCTTGTCGCCGATCGGCGGCGCGCTGAGATTGATCGAAAAGCCCTTATCGGAAACCAGATACGACTCGCTTTGAGCGCTTTGGACCTTGGTGCTGCGCGTCTCCGATGCGAGAACCGTTTGTATCTGGTCGAGCGGGAAGGGCCGCTGCGGCGGCGTGAACTGGAAGATGTACGTATCGAGGCCGGTAAAGCTGGGCGACTGCTCGCCGAGGAGCCGGTCGAAGATGAACGCGTCGGTCTCGTCCGCGTCGTCTCCATCGACCTCTTTCGTCCAACCCAGATAGCGACCGACGCCGGCTGCCTGAAAGATGCCCTGCACGGTGACCGCGACCAACGGACTCTGGCCGAAGCACGATTCATTGTCGACGATCGCGCCCGGGTTGAACGTCACTCGCGACGTCAAGAAATTCGGTGTAAATGCCAGAGCCGGCAGAGAAAACTGCTGCCCCTGGGTCAGGGTGAGCGTGATGGCGGAGACGACGCGGCCCGCGGTCAGATCGGCGCTGTAGGTTTGCTCGGTCGTGGGGTTATCCGGCGTCGTCGAAAGCCAGTAGTAGACGATGTCGGGCGAGGCGCCGCCGATGAGTCCGTGGGTCGCGACGTCGAGAAAGTCGAGCGGATGTCCCATGCCGAGCGCGACGATGTTGTCCAGGCTTGCGTCGAGGTCGTCGGCGGCGTAGCCGGGCGTCGCGAGGAACGCGGCGGAAAAGGCATCCGCAAA
>PMOG01000094.1 GCA_003161555.1 Vulcanimicrobiota bacterium
ACGCCGTCCTGCACGTAGTAGTTCGGCGAGATGCGGCCCATCGCCGCGAATGCCGACTTGCGGCCCTTCCAAGCCAGTTGGCGTTCCGCTTCGTCCTTCGGTGCCCGGATCTCGAGCGCGCCGGCCGCGCGCAAGTGCGTTTGCGCCCGCGCAGCAGTCTCTTCGACGTCGGCGTTGGGGCCGTCGACGTCCATCAGCAGCAGCGCGCCGACGTCGAGCGGCCAGTCGACGTGGGTAGCCGCCACAATCGCTTCGATCGCCAACTGATCGCACATCTCGATCGCGGCCGGCAAAATGCCGGCGCCGATGATGCGCGAGACCGCGTCGCCGGCTTCGTCGGTGGAGGGAAAGGTCGCGAACAGCGTCTGCGTGCGTTCGGCCGTGCGCAGCACGCGCACCAGCACCTCGGTCACGATGCCGGTCATTCCTTCGCTGCCGACGACGACGCCGGTCAGATCGTAGCCCAGCGGATCCGGTTCGCCGTTGCGCGATCCGAGCTCGGCGACCGAACCATCGCTGAGCACCAGCGTCAATCCGAGCACGTGATTGACGGTGAATCCGTATTTGAGGCAGTGCGCACCACCGGAATTCTCCGCCACGTTTCCGCCGATCGTGCAGACGCTCTGCGATGACGGGTCGGGTGCGTAATAGTAGCCGACGGCGCCGATCGCGCGGCTGATGTCCAGATTGATCACGCCCGGCTGCACGCGCACGGCGCGGTTGGGTAAGTCGACCGCGAGGATTGCCCGCATGCGTGCGAGTCCGATCATCACGCAGCCGTCGGTCGGCAGCGCGCCGCCGGAGAGCCCGGTGCCCGCACCGCGCGGCACGATCGGGAGACCGAATTCCCGCGCCAGTTCCACGCAGGCTGCGACTTCGGCCGTGTTCGCCGGCAGGACGACCACGCCGGGCCGCACGCGATAGCCGAGCAGGCCATCGCACTCGTAGGTGCGCAGATCGCTCGGCTCGGTGATCGTGTTTCGCTCGCCGACGATCGCCGCAAACCGCTCGCGCAGGTTCGGCGACGGTGCCAGCGGCTGGGCTTGCATCACCCCAGGATAGCCCGGGGAGGAAAGGCCGTCAAGGCGCGCCCCGTCGCGAGCGGTCGGACCGCCGCCGGCAGCGAACGGGCCTCGCATGCCGCGCTATTCCGCCAACCTCTCGTTTCTTTTCGGCGAGCTAACGTTTCTCGAGCGCATCGATGCGGCCGCCCAAAGCGGGTTCCGCGGCGTCGAGTACGCCTCGCCGTACGAGCACGACCTCGCCGAGATCACGCGCCGGCTGCGCGCCGGCGGTCTCGAGCAAGTGCTCTTCAATCTGCCGATGGGCGACGCTGCGGCCGGCGAACGCGGGTACGCGTCCGATCCGAGCCGCATCGACGAATTCCGGCGCGGAGTAGGGGCCGCGCTCGCGATCGCGAGGGAACTGAACTGCGCGCGGATCAACTGCCTGACCGGCATCGCCGTTGCGGGCCTCGATCCCGCGCTGGCGCGCGAAACGCTGGTGCGCAACCTGCACTACGCAGCCCGGGGCTGTGCCGAAGCGGGCATCACGCTGCTGGTCGAACCGCTGAACCGGATCGACACACCCGGCTTTCTGATCGGTACGACCGCCGAAGCCCTGGCGCTGATCGACGAAGTCGGCGCGCCCAACCTCAAACTGCAGTATGACTGCTATCACGCGCAGCGCAGCGAGGGGAATATTCTCGCCACCCTGCACGCCCAGATCGGACGCATCGCCCACGTGCAGATCGCCGACAGCCCGAAGCGCAACGAACCAGGCACCGGCGAACTGGCCTACGAGCGAATCCTACCGGAGCTCGACGCGCTCGGATACGAGGGATGGGTCGGGCTCGAATACAAGCCGTCGCGTTCAACGCTCGACTCGCTTTCCTGGCTGGACGCGCTGCGTCCGCATGAGGTGGCATCATGAACGGTTCGCCGACCATCGGCTTTATCGGCCTCGGTATCATGGGCAAGCCGATGGCACGCAATCTGCTGCGCGCCGGCTATCCGCTGGTCGTCCTTAATCGCTCGCGCGGACCGGTCGACGAACTGGCCGCCGAGGGAGCGCGCGCCGCGGCGACGCCGCGCGAGGTCGCGGCCGCCAGCGACATCGTCATCACGATGCTGCCGGATTCACCCGACGTCGAAGCGGTCGTGCTCGGAGCCGACGGCGTCGCGGCCGGCATTCGTTCCGGCGCGCTCTACATCGACATGAGCACGATCGCACCGGCGACCGCCCGTGCGGTCGGGGCAGCGCTGCGCGAACGCGGCGTCGACGTGCTCGACGCACCGGTCAGCGGCGGCGAGAAGGGCGCGACCGACGCGACGCTTTCGATCATGATCGGCGGCACCGACGCAGCATTCGCGCGCGCCGAGCCGATCCTGCGGCTGCTCGGGAAGAACATCGTGCACGTCGGCCCCGACGGTGCCGGCCAAGTAACGAAGGCCTGCAACCAGATCGTCGTCGGGGTTACAATCGAAGCCGTCGCCGAGGCGCTCGCGCTCGCCGCAGCGTCCGGCGTCGACCAGGTGGCGGTCCGGGCCGCGCTGCTCGGGGGCTTCGCGCAGAGCAAGGTGCTCGAAGTCCACGGTCAGCGCATGATCGACCGCGCCTTCACGCCCGGATTCAAGTCGAAGCTCCACCGCAAGGACATGAACATCGCCGTCAACGCGGGCCAAGAAGCTGGACTGCAGCTCGCCGCGGCGGCGCTGGTGCGCGAACGGTTCGACGAGCTGCTCGCGCGCGGCGAAGGCGAACTCGATCACAGCGCCTTGCGCACACTCTACGACACGCCGGTAAAGTCGGCTTCTTCCTAACAGCTGCGGATTTGGGCGTAGACCAAAACGCTACGGATTCGGCCGCAGCCGAATCCTAATGCGCGGTTTTGGTGAACGAGCCGTCGGGGTCGACGTCGATGATGTACGGCTGCCCTTGGTGGACGCCGCTGGTCTTTTTCTTCTTCGCAGGCGCAACGGCGGCCTGATGGTGCGCGCGTTCGGCGACGATCTGACCCGCCGCTGGGAGCGGCAGTTCCGAGGCCAGGCGGTCATAGAGGCCGAGGACGCGCGGCACGTAGGCTTGCGTTTCGGCATACGGCGGGATGTTGTGATACCGGTCCACGGCGCCGGCGCCGGCATTGTACGCCGCAATCGCCAGCGACAAGCCTTGCCGGTCACCATGGGCGTCGTACTTGTCGAGCAGGCGCCGCAGATGACGGGCGGTGCCGTCGAGGTTCTCGGTCGGCACGTCGGGGTTCACATCGAGTCCGGCGGCCGTACCCGGCATCAGCTGGCCGAGGCCCCGCGCACCGGCCGGCGAGACGGCCGCGTAGTTCCAGCCCGACTCAGCCGCGACCAACGCCGTAAGCAAGCGCGGATCGACCCGGTAGTAGGAACCGATCAGCAAGACGTGGTCGGCGAAGTCGGCGCGCCATGCGGCGGGCGTCCAGGGAGCCAAACCGCCGATCGCCGCGGCGTAGCGCGAATTGAGGCTCAGTTCCTGAGCCGGCGCGGCCGCGGGTGCCAGCATGGCGAACACCGCGCACGCGGCAAACGCCCGCAGCACGAGGCTGCGAGCCGATATCGGGACTCCCATTGCCGCCTATTTCCGCACCGCCGGCGCCCGGGCCCGCACCGAATCGTCAATCCTCGGTTAGCGGACCGGTTCCGGGAGGAGCGCGAGGCCCGCAGGGCCGAGTCAGGCGGCTCCGTGAATCCCCGGTTGGTGAACCTGCTGGCGAGCTTCATCCGCGGTTCGAGCGATTACGCGCTAGCCCGGCTTGAGTTCGCGATGCGCTTCGACCGGTTCACTGCGCCCCCCATGCTCAGCCGTCTGCCGGACGCTTCCGAAACCACCCTCACCGAGCGCTGGGATGCCGTCGAGATTCAACTCGGCGCGATTCTGGCCTACGTGAAACAGGTGGAACGGACGTGCGGTAACGAGGAACGAGCCGATCCCGCATTCCGCGTGCTGCGCCGTACCGCGCGTGAGCTCGACCAATACGCCCGCGCCCTGCGTTGGGTTCTCACCGTCAGCGGTGACGACACCGCGCCCTAAGGAGACGACCCGATGGATTTCTTCAACAAGACGATGGAGCAGGCGAAGCAGCTCCAGGCGATCGCGGCGGACGCGATGCAGAAGACGATGGAGCAGGCGCAGCCGCTGGTCAAGGACGCGGTCACCAAGGCGCAAGATCTTCAGAAAACGATCGTCGAGCAGACCCCCGGCGTGACGGCTGCCGCACAAGAGCACTACAACGCCGCGATGCAGCATGCCGGCACGATGATCGCAACGGGCAAGACCGTGCTCGAGGCCGGAACCGCGGCCGCGCAGCAGCACCTCACGACGTTTGCGGATCAGGCCAAGCGCGTTGCCGACGCGACGATCGCCGCGGTCAACGCCGCCAAGCAGCCCAAACCGCCCGGCCCTCCCGACCCACCAACGGCTGCTTAGAACCTTTCCTCTTGGCGGCTTCGCCGCAGCCGAAACGCGAAGGGTTCGGTCGAAGCCGAACCCACCTAGCCGGAAGCGGCGAGGGCGGCGGGTTGCTCGACCTCGACGGCGATCCGCACGAAGCCTTGCAGATCTTCGTCGAGCATTCTGCGCGCCTGCAGCGAACCGGTCCGCAGCGCGTGCTCGGCGAGCAGCAGCCGCAGCCGGCCGCGCGCATGGTCGTCGAGGTCGTGCGCGATCAGCGGCGTCGGACCCAGACGCTGCGCGTGCTCGCGCAATGCGAAGAGTTCGCCGCCGGTCATTCCGCTAGCGAGGTTGCGTCCGGTCGGTCCGAGGATGACGACCGTGCCTTTGGTCATGTACTCGCAGGCGTGATCGCCGGCGCCTTCGACGACGATCGACGCGCCGCTATTGCGCACCGCCAGCCGTTCGCCGGCCGTGCCGCGGACGTACGCCTCACCCCCGCGCGCACCGTAGAAGCAGGCGTTGCCGATCGCCGGTTCTTCGGGCGTGCCGACTCCCCGCACGACGATGGTGCCGCCGCTCATCCCTTTGCCGGCGCCGTCGTTCGCCTCACCGTCGAGTTCGAGCGTCAGCGGCGCACTCAAGAAGGCGCCGAAACTCTGGCCGGCGCTGCCGGCATAGCGATAGGTCGCGGAGGTCACGACCTCTCCGCGCGCCTTGCGCACGACCACGTCGTACGAGAGGCGCGTAGCGACCGCGCGGTCGGCGGGCGTGATGCGCTGCGTGCCGCCGGCGATCGCTTCGTCGTCGAGGTGCGCGTTATCGATGCGGGCTGAATCGTAGGGCGAGCGGATCTCCGGCAAGCGCAGGAGCTCGTCCAAGTCGATGCCCTGCGCGCGGTCGTAGCGCGGCCGCACCAGGTCGCTGCGGCCGTGGATCTCGGCCAGCGAGCGCGCGCCCAGCGCGGCCAGCCGGCGCCGCACATCGCGAGCGACGAAGCGCAAGAAGGTGTGCGCTTCCTCCGCGGTGCCGGGGAATTTTCCGCGCAGCGCGGCATCCTGGGTCGCGATTCCGACCGGACACGTGTTCTGATGGCATTGGCGCGCGTAGATGCAGCCGAGCGCGACCAGCAGCGCGCTGCCGAAGCCGAACATATCGGCGCCGAGCATCGACGCGATCACGACGTCGCGGCCGGTTTTGAATCCGCCGTCGACGCGCAAGGCGACCCGGCCGCGCAGTCCGTTGGCGACCAGCGTGTGATGCGTTTCGATCAGGCCGAGTTCCCACGGCAGCCCCGCGTGCTTGATCGAGCCGAGCGGCGAGGCGCCGGTGCCGCCGTCGTGCCCGGCGATGTGCACGACGTCGGCGCGCGCTTTGGCGACGCCGCTGGCGACGTAACCGATGCCGGACTGCGCGACCAGCTTGACGGCGATCTTGGCCTTGGCGTTCGCGCGGCGCAGGTCGTAGATCAGCTGGGCGAGGTCTTCGATCGAATAGATGTCGTG
>PMOG01000167.1 GCA_003161555.1 Vulcanimicrobiota bacterium
GACGTGACGCCGATCGCCATGACGAAGGTCCCCGAGTTCTTGGCGACCGTCACACCGGTCAGCTTGACCTCGTTGGGCAGCCGCCCTTGGGCGAGGTTGACGGCATTCTGCACGTCGTTTGCGGCTTGGTCGAGGCTGCGATCCAGGTTGAAGGTACACGTAATCTGCGAACTGCCGTCGCTGCCGCTCTGCGAGCTGATGTAGCGCAGGCCTTGGACGCCGTTGATCGCCTGCTCGAGCGGCGTGGTGACCGACGACTCGACAGCCTCAGCGCTGGCGCCGGTGTACTCGGCGGAAACCGTCACGGTGGGCGGCGCGATGTTCGGATACTGCGCGATCGGCAGAATCGGAATCGAGATGATGCCCAGCAGCAGAATAACGAGCGACGCGACCGATGCAAAGATCGGGCGTCGCAGAAAGAACTCGGTCACGCGAATATCGACAACGGCCGGCGGCGAGGGGTTGCTGGGGGAGCCGGCTGGTTTTTTAGGGCAGGGCGACGTCCGGCGGAAGCCAGTCCGCCAGAACGGCGATCTCCCCGACCGTCGTTCCGCCGGCGTTGACGATCGGCGGCCGCGCGTGCGGCTCGAGGGCCTCGCGCGCAGCGGGCTCGAGGGCGTGCAGCGCCTCCAGCACGGCGATCGTCGCGGGCGGAACGGCCCGGCGGGCGCCATCGACCACCTTGAGCGCAAGACCGAGTCCCGCATCGAGGAGGGCGTCGCAGTGGACGCCCTCGGCGCCGGCTTTGCCGACGACGCGGCCGCGCGTGACCCGCAGCAGGTCGGTATCGAAGCGGCCCGTTCCGCCGACGTACCACGGCTGGTCGGCCATCGCCGCGGCGACTCGCGCCAGGGCCGCGGCATCATCATCCTCCAGCCCCATCAGCGTTGCGAAGCGCGCGAACGAAAGCGCGGCCTTGCGCAGGGTGGTGGCGTAGGCCGGGATCCCGCAGCCGTCGACGGCAAGTTTATCGCCTTCGAACACGTCGTCGCTGACGCGCTCGCACAGCGCAAGAATCGCGCGCTGCGCGGGGTGCGCCGGTTCCAGGTAGCCGGCGAACGGCGCCCCGAGGACCTTCGCCAAGGCGAGGATGCCGGCGTGTTTGCCGCTGCAGTTGTTGTGCAGCGCGCTCGGCGTTTCGCCGCGCGCTGCGAGCGCCGCGGCGGCGGGGCCGTACGAGGGAACTTGCGGGCCGCAGCGCAGGTCGTCGACGCGCGCGCCGATCCGCTCGAGCATCGAGGCGACGAGGTCGACGTGGCCCGGCTCGCCGCTGTGCGAGGCGGCCATCATCGCGAGCTCGCGCTCGCCGAAGCCGAACTCCTCGAGCACGCCCGCGCGCACGGACGCTGCAGCGATGAACGGCTTCGCTGCGGAGCGGACGAAGACGGGAGTTTCGACGGTGCCGACTTTGAGAACGATCGCGCCGTCCGCGTCGACGACGCAGGCGGCAACGTTGTGCACGGACTCGACGCGCGTTCCGCGCCGCGCCGCGACCGCCGGCACACCGGCCAACTCCCAGAACATGTCGGGGTCGGCGCGTACGGGGCCGCGTCCGTTCCCCCCTCCCGGGGCGAGCTTTCGACTATCGGCCGCTTAGGCGACGACGAAGCCGGAGCGCTCTTCCTTGCGGTCGTGACAGCTGTCCTGATCCGCGCAGCGCCGGCCCACGCCATCGAGTGCAACGATCATCGTTGAGGCGTCACCGGAGTGTCCGCACTCCACGCACTGCACGGCGTCCGGCCCGGTTTCGGCCCTGATGCTCATGAACGTATCCTACCCGCGGCGGCCGATTCGAGGAATGGCCAAACGACCAATCCGGACCTAGTGCCGCGACGACCCGGAGGAGGAGGAGTGCGACGCCGGCGCTGCGTGCGATGCCGGCGCGACCTCGTAGACTTGGGGTTCGGCGTGGTGGGAGCCACCGTTGCCCGAATATACCTGGTCCATGCGCGTGGGCGTGCCATCGGCCCCGAACGAACGCCGCACGTCACGCGATCCGGTCGTGCTTACCCGCGACGCGCTCTGCGTGCGCCGACCGGTGCCGCCGTAGGGGTAGGGGTGAAACGCGCCGCGCCACGCGTGCCCGTAGAACGGACGGTGAATGAAGAACGGCGAGCCGCCGATGATGCCGAGGCTGAACGCCGGACCGTAGCCGTACCCGAAGCCGGGGTACCACCATCCCGGACCGTAGTAGACCGGCGGCGGGATGTCGCCGTCGTAGGCGTACGCCGTGTCGATCTCGCCGGCCGCGAAGTAGTCGCCGGCATTGCTGCCGACGATCGTGACGTCCATTCCCGGCGCGAGCGTGAGGCCGAGCGGATTGATGATGGTGTTCTGATTCAACTGCACCTGGTCGACGAAGCCGCGCGCGTCTTGCAGGCTGATCCGGAAGGTGCCGTCGACCGACAGAATGCGTCCCTGGATCGTCTCTTGGGTCGCGGTGGGCCGCGCATACGACGGCAGGTCCTGCGCCACGGCGGGGGCGACCGCGAAACCGGCGAGCAGCGCGAGCGCCAAGACGGCGCTGGTGGTCACGGAACGGTGAATGCGGTGTGCCATACGACCCCCCTGGGTGCGCCCCGCCCGCGGCGCACCATCGAGCGTAGGAGATCTTCTTGTGAAATCGATGAGAACCTCGGCCGCAGGATCCCTAGGCTAGGGCGGGCTCGAAGACGTTGGCTTCCTGATCGGCAAACAGCGGGTTCGAAAGGTACCGCTCGCCTGTATCGCAGCCGATCGTCACGATCAGCTTGCCGGCGTTCTCCGGTCGTTCGGCGAGCTGCATCGCGGCCCAGACGTTCGCGCCGGCCGAGATGCCGACCAGGATGCCTTCCTCGCGAGCGAGCCGGCGCGAGATCGCGACCGAATCGTCGAAGCTGGCCTTGATCACTTCGCTGTAAACATGCGTGTCGAGGATCGACGGCACGAAACCCGGCGCGAAGCCCTGAAGTTTGTGCGGTCCGGGCGAACCGCCCGAGAGCACGGTCGAGGTGTCGGGTTCGACCGTTACGCAGGTGACGCTCGGCTTGCGCTCGCGCAGCAGATGACCCGCACCGGTGATCGTCCCGCCGGTGCCGACGCCCGCGACGAGGATGTCGACTTTCCCGTCGGTGTCGCGCCAGATCTCCTCGCCGGTGGTGCGATAGTGCACCTCGGGGTTGGCCGGATTATCGAATTGGCCCGGCGAGAAATAGCGCGCGGGATCCGATGCGACGATCTCTTTGGCCTTGGCGATCGCGCCTTTCATGCCCTCACTCCCCGGCGTCAGCACGAGCTGTGCGCCGTAGGCCTTGAGCAGATTGCGGCGTTCGACCGTCATCGTCTCGGGCATGGTCAGGATACAGGGGTAGCCCTTCGCGGCGCAGACGAACGCCAGCGCGATTCCGGTGTTGCCGCTGGTCGGCTCGACGATGATGGAGTTCGGACGAAGCTTCCCGTCCCGTTCCGCCGCTTCGATCATGGCGACGCCGATGCGATCCTTCACCGACCCGGCGGGATTCATCGACTCGAGCTTGACCAGGATCTCGGCACCGAGGCCCTTGTTCAGCCGCGGAATCCGAACCAGCGGCGTGTTACCGAACGTGTCGGCGATGCTGTCGTAAACGCGCACGATCGTGCTTTCGCTCCCCTGAATACGTGGTGGAAATCCTCAGAACCCGCCGCCTCCCCCAAAGGGTGCGGGGGCCGCGAAGAAGGCGTGCAGGGCCTCGTAGGTGGCGTCGGGCGCCTCTTCGGCCAGGAAGTGCCCGCTGTCGATCGCGTGTCCGCGAACATCGACGGCCCAGTCGCGCCAGATGCCGAGAATGTCGTACCACTTCCCGACCTCGCCGCGGCCGCCCCAGAGCGCTAGCAACGGCGCCGCAATCTGTTTGTTGCCGCGATCGGCTTCATCGAGCGTGAAGTCGTAAGTCGCTCCGGCACGGTAGTCTTCGCAGGCCGCGTGGACGGTTTGCGGGTTCTCATAACAGCGCACGTAGTCGTCCTCCGCTTCCGGCGCGAACACCGATGGGCGGTTGGGACGGCGCAGCAAGAACCAGGCCGGATCGCGGCCGATCAGCGTTTCGGGCAGCGGGTACGGCTGGGCGAGAAAAAACCAATGCCAGTACCCCAAGCCGAACTTCATGTCGGCGCGCCGGAAGTGCTCGCCGGTTGGAATGATGTCGAGCACCGCCACGCGGGTGACGCGCTCCGGATGATCGAGGGCAAGCCGATAGGCGACGCGCCCGCCGCGATCGTGTCCGGCGACCGCAAACCGTTCGAAGCCGAGCTGCCGCATCAGCGCCACGCAGTCGCGCGCCATCGCGCGCTTCGAATACGGCTCGTGATCGGGGGTCGTCGGCGGCTTCGAGCTCTCGCCGTACCCGCGCAGGTCCATCGCCACGACCGTGAAGTCCCGTGCCAGCCGCGGCGCGATAAGGTGCCACATCACGTGCGTTTGCGGATGGCCGTGCAGCAAGAGCAGCGGCGGTCCGTTCCCGCCGTAGCGTACCCGCAGCGTTGCCTCCGGGACGTCGATGCGGTCCAAGGTGAAGCCGTCGAACATCAGTCGACGCCGATATCCCACACCATTCCGAGATCGCGTTTCGCGAAGGCGCGGAAGGCGATCAGGGTCTCGGTCGCGTTGATGCCGGCATGCGACGCGATGCGTTCGGTCACCAGATCGCTGAGCTGGTCGTGTTCGCGAACCCGCACGACGGCGACCAGATCGTACGGTCCGGCGACGCTGTAGCACTCGGTCACGCCGTCGATCGCCAGCAGTTCCTCAGCCAGCGAACGGACGCGACCGGGTTCGACGTTCATCAAGACCAGCGCGGTGATCACGCGACGCCCTACCGCGAGGGCATGGCGCTCACCTGCGCGCGACGCGCAGCCCGCGCGCGCAAGGACGACGCGGCAAACCGCGAACGCGGATTCGCATGATCGCCTTTGCGCGTACCTGCGCCGCGATCGCCGCGACCGCGAGCAAGCGCGAGAAGATCGCGCACCTCGCCGAGTACCTGCGCGCGCTCGACGACGCCG
>PMOG01000197.1:0-182 GCA_003161555.1 Vulcanimicrobiota bacterium
TGACGGTCGCCGGTCGCGCCGGGTCCCCCTTCGACCGGCGCATTCGCCGGTATCGGATAGGGCCCGGGATCGCTCTCCGCGGGATCGTCGAACGTGACCGGCACGAACGGCTGCGTGGAGGGGACGGCGCCGTACGGGATACCGTAGGTTGGGTTACTTCCGAAGTCCGGGTGCAGGTTGGT
>PMOG01000197.1:303-6641 GCA_003161555.1 Vulcanimicrobiota bacterium
TCGCCGCAGCCGGCGAGCACGGCAACCACCGTCAGCACCAACAGACGCATGCCGGCATCGTTGCATCGCTGCGCCGGTTCTTCATGCCCGGGCACGGTCACAGAGACCGCGGGAGCGCGCATGTGACCCTCCGCACCCGAACGTGCGCTTGGCTTCGCCGCTGCTACGGGCGAGCACGGGCCGGGTCCGCCCGGAAAGAACTCGGGCGCCGGAGCCGGTATAAGACTTCTCCACGGTACGCGAGCCACTTTTTGCGCCCGCTTCCCTGCCTCGAAAGGTCCCCCTGCGGTCATGCGTCTGCGACGTCTCGGATTTCTTTGTGCGGTCGGTGCCGTCGTATTCACCGGGTGCAACAGCAATCAAAACCTGCTGAGCACTACCACGAATACGTCGGCGGTACGCTTCCTCAACGGTTCGCCGGACTTGGGCAGCGTCGACGTGTACACGACGGCCGCGACCGGGACGCCGGCGGCCGCCGCACTGGCCTATGCAACCCTGAACGCCTACGGCGACTTGACCTCGAAGGCGTATACGCTCATCGTGACCGCGGCCGGCTCCCCGAGCACCCAGAAGCTCACCTGTGCGCTGCCGGCGCTGGCCGCCAACACGCGCTACACCGTCGTGATCGCGGGCAAGGTCGCGGGCACGACCGCGGCGACCGGTCTGCAATGTCAACTCTTCGCGGAAACCGTCTACTCACTGCCGGCAGGCCAGTTTCAGATGGGCTTCCATCATGCGTCGCCGGCCCTGAACGCCGCGGCGATGGCAACCGTTTCCTTCGGGCTCTTTAGCGCCGGGCAGAACAACTATCAGTTGCCGAGCAGCGTGGCGACCTTCCAGGCGACGCTGACCAGCGGAACGGCGCTCGGAACCGCCGTCAACGTGCTGCTGCCGGCCGTACAGACCGCGCCCGGCCTCGGTGTCTATGTCGCCCCGCAGACCGGAACGCCGCCCGCGAGCGTTCTCGCCACGACGTCGCCCAGCCAAGCGACGGTCGGGTTGAGCGGTGCCACCGCCGCCGGGAACACCAACAACTTCATGCCGTACACCACGACGTCCGGTACGACGACGACGGCCGTCAGTTCGAACCTGTCGGTCTACGCGATCGACAGCACCACCAACGTCAGCGGCGTCCAGCTCGTCTGCGCGATGGACTAAGCGCAATCCGAGCAAGCACGCAAGACCGCCGGGCCGAAGGGGCCGGCGGTCTTCCTCTGACTGGGGCAGCGCGATTGTGACGCAATACGTGTACACGATGCATCGCGTCGGCAAAACGGTGCCGCCGAAGCGTCAAATCCTCAAGGACATCTCGCTGAGCTTCCTGCCCGGCGCGAAGATCGGCATCCTCGGCCTGAACGGCTCGGGGAAATCCACGGTCTTGCGCATCATGGCCGGCATCGACACCGACATCGACGGCGACGCCTTGCCGATGCCCAACCTGACGATCGGGTTTCTGGAACAAGAACCGAAACTCGACGCCTCCAAGACCGTCCGCGAAGCGGTTGAAGAGGCGTTGGGTGCGCTCTTCGCGGCTCGCAAGCGGCTGGACGAAGTCTACGCAGCCTACGGCGACGCCGACGCCGACTTCGACGCGCTCGCGAACGAGCAGGCGCGTCTCGAAGCGGTGCTGTTCGCGGAGGGCGGCGACGACTTGGAAGCGCAGCTCGAGATCGCGGCCGACGCCTTGCGGCTGCCGCCGTGGGATGCAAAGATCGGTCCGCTCTCGGGTGGTGAGAAGCGTCGCGTTGCGCTGTGCCGCCTGCTGCTGTCGAAACCCGACATGCTGCTGCTCGACGAACCGACGAACCACCTCGACGCCGAAAGCGTCGAGTGGCTCGAGCAGTTTCTCGGTCGCTTCCCCGGCACCGTCGTCGCGGTAACCCACGATCGTTATTTTCTCGACAACGCCGCCGAGTGGATTCTGGAACTCGACCGCGGCCGAGGCATTCCGTGGAAAGGCAACTACAGTTCCTGGCTCGACCAGAAACAGGAACGTCTGGCGCAAGAAGAAGCCGCCGAGTCCGCGCGGCAGAAGGCGCTCAAGCGCGAACTGGCCTGGGTCCGCTCCGGCGCCAAGGGACGCCAGGCGAAGAACAAGAGCCGCATCGCGCGCTTCGACGAACTGTCGAGCTTCGAATATCAGAAGCGCAACGAGACCCGCGAAATCTTCATCCCGGTTGCGGAGCGTCTGGGTGATCAGGTCATCACGTTCGCGGGCGTCCGCAAGGCCTATGGCGACCGCCTGCTGATGGATGACGTCAGCTTTGAGATCCCGGCCGGTGCGATCGTCGGGATCATCGGTCCGAACGGTGCCGGTAAGACGACCCTCTTTTCCATGATCGCCGGGCGCGAACAACCGGACGCCGGTCAGATCCGGATCGGGCCGAGCGTCAAGCTCGCGGTCGTCGATCAAAGCCGCGAGTCGCTCGACGACACGAAGACCGTGTTCGACGACGTCGGCGGCGGCCGCGATCTGCTCAACGTCGGAAAATTCGAGCTCCCGACGCGCGCGTATTTAGGCCGGTTCAATTTCAAGGGCGGCGACCAGCAGAAGCTGGTGGGCAACCTGTCGGGAGGCGAACGCGGGCGCCTACACCTTGCGAAGACGCTGCTTGCCGGCGCCAACGTGCTGCTGCTCGATGAGCCATCGAACGACCTCGACGTCGAAACCCTGCGCGCGCTCGAGGATGCGCTCAGCGAATTCGCCGGCACGGTGATGGTGATCAGTCACGACCGCTGGTTCCTCGACCGCATTGCGACGCACATCATCGCGTTCGAGGGCGATTCCCGGGTCGTGTTCTTCGAGGGCAACTATCAGGACTACGAAACGGACAAGAAGGCGCGCCTGGGAGAGGAAGCGGCACGCCCGCACCGCCTGCGCTTTCGGCCGCTCACGCTCCCGTAGCGACCCTAGCCCGAGTTGGGCATCGTGCGCGACGCGATGGGCTTGACGACCGCACCCACACCGTTCGCGATCGCGTACGACACGCGCGTCGTCGCGTGCGGACAGCAGAGTGGATCCTGGTCCGCGTAGCGTACGAAATCGACCTGGAGCGTGTTCGGACCGCTCGGCCGAAGTGCGACGAACGAACCGTCCGTGCGGGAGTCCATGCGCTGCGGCGAGAGCGTGCCGACGAACGCGCCGCCGTGGAACGCGAAGAGCTGATATCCCACCGGCCGGCACATGCCGTCGGCACCGGAGATGCCCATGACCACCGTCCAGCCGCCCGCGTTCATGGCCGACGGCAGAGCCGGTACGACGCGCGCGACCAGCCAGCCCCGCCCCGCGACCGCGCGATCAGCGGACCCCGCTGCAGGCCGTACGGTGCTCGCACACCGGCCGCCGGCGAGCAGCTCGGGGTCCTTCCCACCTTTGACGATCCGACCGTCGACACGCCATGGGGGCGCCGCGGCGATCGCCGCACCCGAGACGTTCCAATTCGCCGGCACGCGGGCGTCGAGCCACGCCGGTGAAGGCCCCGTCGTGGCAGCCAAGGCCAGCGACAAAGCAAAAAATCCGATGTTCATGAGGCAGCAGCTCTCGAAAGCGGTATGAGGCGGCTTGCTTGGCGAAGCGGCCGACCAATCACCTTCCGAAAGGGCTTCGTATGCGCCGTTTGCTCGCCGGTCTCACGCTCGTGTCCGTCCTGTCGCTTGCGACGGGGGTCGCGGCCAACGCCCAGTATCTCCCCGCCGGTTCGTATCCGTCGTCGTGCCGGAACATCACCATGACCGGCAATCAACTCTCGGCCCAATGCACTGACCCACAGGGGCGCTGGGTCTCCAGCAGCGTCAACGCCGCGGCTTGCCGGAACGGCAGCATCGCCAACCGCAACGGCTACCTGCACTGCAATCGCAACGGCGGTAACGGCATGATGATGCCCCAAGGCTCGTACCAGCAGAGCTGCGTCAATGCCACCATGCGCGGCCCGGTGCTCGCGGCAAGCTGCACGGCACCGGCTGGGAACCGCATCTACTCGTCGCTCGACGTGACCCAGTGCGGCGGCGGAAACGTGCGCAACCAGAACGGATATCTGGCCTGCGGCGCCTACAGCGGGCCGTCCAACAACAACGGTTACAGCTATTTACCGCCCGGTTCGTATCAGCAGAGCTGCGCGAACGCGTACATGGACGGCGGCGTCTTGACGGCGACGTGCCCGAGTCCCAACGGCACGCGCTATACGACGCAGATCGTGGCCCGCAGCTGCCGCGGCGGCGACATCGCGAACCGCAACGGGCGGTTGGCCTGCAACTAGTAGTAGTTCGCTAGGGAACCTTCGGCTTGGGCGGGCGCAGCGGCTCGAAGGTCGCGGCGGACTCGTCCTGCGGCGTGCGCGGACGCTCGCCGTTTTCGAGTTGCGCGAGCAGCACGTCGAACAGCCGGACGCCGAGCGGAACCAGTGTCTCGAAGTAGAGTTTGGACGGCGAACTGTCGGCGGGGATCGGCACGGCCTCGGAGATCGCGACGGGTCCGGTGTCGATTCCTTCGTCGACCCAGAACCAGCTGACGCCGCTCTGCGTATCACCCATTTTGAAGGTCCAGTAGACGGCATCGCCGCCGCGGTGCCGCGGCAGCACGCTCGGATGAAAGCAGAGCACGCCGAGGCCCGCTTCGGCGATCTCGGGCCCTTTGAGAATGCGGGTCACGTTCGCCAGCACGATCAGGTCGTACGGCCGCTGATCGACCACCTCGTGTCGACGGCGCACGCACACCTCGCGTACCCCCTCGCAGATCGGACCGTCGCCGAAGAGCCGAATTCTCATCGCGCGATTTCATGCCGCGTCGGGAACCGATCGTCCTTGGCCGCCGTCTCCGCAAGCGAGAGGGTGGCTCCGAACGCCCGTACAACGGGCATGCCATGGTCAGCCGTTCGCATGGTCGTCTCCTGTGTCTCTGCTTCGCAGGAGTGCTTGCCGTTGCAGGCTGCACCACGAAAAGTTCGCCGGCGCCGGGGCTCGTGACGATTTCAGGTGAGTACAGCGGGACCGCCCAGGACAGCGTTGCGGGCGCGCAGACCGTCACGACGACGTTAGCGCAGCACGGCTCGTCAGTGGGCGGCACGCTCACGCTGACGACGGCCGGCGTGCCGAACACGGAAGCCGTTGCGTGGACCTTGACGACCGCGAAGGGGCTGAGCGGCACCGGGACCGAGACCGTCGGGGCGGCCACGTGTACGTTCGCGATGACCGGCACGTACAGCGCCTCGACCAATCAGATTACCGGCACCTATTCGGCCGTAACCGGATGTGCGGGCACGACCGGTTCCTACGCGCTCACCCAGCAGTGCACCGACCCTGCCACCTCCGACAAGCGCCGCGCGCTCGGCATCATTTCGCCTTGTTAGAGCTCTAGATCTCAGACGCCGCGCTGCGGGCCTCGGCTTCGGTCCACAAACCGCCGGCAGCGAGCAGATGCTGCAGGGTCGCATCGTCGAACTGGCCACGCAGCGCGGCCATTGCGCGGCGGTCGATTAAGTTGTCCGCGTCGTCGAGTTCATATGCGGCCTGGGCGCGACGTGCTAACCCGTAACCGAGGAGTTTGGCGCTTCGGGCCGAGTCGTCTCGAATTGAGACGGTAGCGAGATAGATGATGGCGTTCACGACGATCGTCGCGTGACCGGCGTCCGCAGCCATCTTCAGCGCGTCGCGCGCAGCCGGCAACGCCAACTCGTCGTGATTCGAGGCGACCGCCGAACAGGCGAGGTTATTCGTCAGGTAGAGCTTCGTTTCTTCGACGCCGAGCGACAGTGCCTGATTCGAAACGATAATTGACTGTTCGAAGCACCCTGCGCGCGACTCGGCACCCGCCCAAAAGACCAGGGCCCGCGAGGTATCTTCGATGCGGCCCAGCGAGCGAAATATATCGACGCACTCGGTGAATTGCTGTCGCGCCCGCTCGATTCCGGCAGGGGGAAACACGCTCGCGCAACGCTGCAGCGTTGCTGCCAACAACCGCTGATCGCCGCGCCCGCGGGCATCAGTCAGCGCTTTGTCCGCGTACTTGAGTGCTTCCGCATGGCGAGATTGCTTGGCGTATTGTTGTGCTATTTGCGAGTACGCACGAACGCGACCGCGCTCGTCGGCGAGCCCTTCGTAGATGTGCGCCGCTGCCTCGGCGGCAGCAAGAGCGTTCCTCGAAGATCCCTGGTTGTTATAAAGCATCGATAGGGCGTAATGCAGCCGCGCTTGGAGTTCGGGTGTCTGCTCAACAGGCTCCGCCAGGGCTGCTTCGCACCACCGGATCGCTTCCTGCGGCGGTGAGAAGCGCATCAATGCCGGCGCGATGTCGGCGGCCAATCGCGCTCCCAGGGCAACGTCGTTGTGTTCGCCGAGGCACC
>PMOG01000276.1 GCA_003161555.1 Vulcanimicrobiota bacterium
TTCCTGTGGCAGGAAGGGCACACCGCGCACGCCACCGAGGGCGAAGCGGCGGAAGAAGTGGCGCGGATGCTCGAGATCTACCGCGAGGTCGCCGAAGACGTGTGCGCGGTTCCTGTCTACAAGGGCGAGAAGAGCGCGTCCGAACGTTTCGCCGGGGCGAACCATACCTTTTCGATCGAGGCGCTGATGCCGGACGGACGGGCGCTACAGTCGGCGACCTCGCACGAGCTGGGGCAGAACTTCGCGCGCGCCTACGACATCACGTTCAGCGCCGAGGATCAGACCGAACAGTACTGCTGGACGACGTCGTGGGGAATGTCGTGGCGGATGCTCGGCGGGCTCATCATGACCCACGGTGACGATCGCGGCTTGCGCATCCCGCCGCGCATGGCGCCGGTCGAGGTCGTGATCGTGCCGATTCCGCGCGGCGAGAGTACGGAGGTGACCGACCGCGCCAAGGAACTGTACGCGGAGTGCAAGGCCGCCGGCCTGCGCGTGAAGCTCGACGATCGTCCGGGTCAGTCGCCCGGCTACAAGTTCAACGAGTGGGACATGCGCGGCGTGCCGATTCGGCTCGAGCTGGGCAATCGCGATCTCGAGGCCGGCGTCGCGACGCTCGTGCGGCGTGACTTCGCCGTCAAAGAGCCGGGCCAGAAGCAGCAGGTGCCGCTCGGCGACGTCGTGCGCACGATCCCCGGCGTGCTCGAGGATATCCAGCAGCGCCTCTTCGCGCAAGCGAAAACGTTCCTGACCGAGCACACGATCGGCGCAACCGACCGCGAGACGTTCTTCGAACTGTGCCGCAATCGCGCCGGGATGATCGAGATCGCCTGGTGCGGGCTGGCCTCCTGCGAAGCGGTCGTCAAGGAGAACACTACGGCGTCTACGCGCAATCTGCGCGAGCCGGCACGTGCGCCGATCTGCATCGTCTGCGGCGAGCCGGCGCGCTACCAGGCCTATTTTGCGCAAGCGTACTAGCGCGCTCGCAGCGGTCGTGCTGGTCGCACTGGGTGCGGTCGCCGTCCGCGCCGACGACGCGCGCGTAACCGCGCGCAGCGCCGGCAGCGACCTCACGACGGCGCGCCGCATCGCCGCGGCGCTGCTCGCGCGTCCGTTCGCGGCCCAGCTGCTCCACGTGCGTTGCGAGCGGGTCGGCCCGCATATCGATTGCGGCCTCGTCGTGAGCGGGGTGAAGTTTCACCAGCCGCTCGACCTCGCCGGCTGGAATGCGGAGATCGAGCAGCTGATCGCCGTCGCCTACGCCGCCGCGCCCACCGTCGATGAGATCGACTGCTGGGCCACCGTCCCGCTGGCAACCGGCCGGGGAACGGTCGTCTCGGGCGACTTCGCCAAACCAGCCTCCGCCACGGTCTTTTCGGTCACGGTGCCGCGCGGCGCGCTGGCGGAACTTCCGCTCCGGCTGCACGACGGCCAAGGCGTCTTCTGGGACCCGGCCTTCCGAGCGGCGCTGGCGAAGGGGACGGGCGGATGATTCGAATTTCGACCCTCCCCAACGGCTTGCGCGTCCTTTCCGAGTCGATACCCCACGTACGCTCGGCGACCGTCGGCGTGTGGTGCGATGTCGGGTCGGCGGCCGAACCGGCCGAACGCCGCGGGATCTCCCACCTGCTCGAGCACATGGTCTTCAAAGGAACGCGCCGGCGGACGGCCCGCGCGATCGCCGAAGAGATGGACGCGGTCGGCGGCGAGCTCAACGCGATGACCGACAAAGAGACGACCTGCTTCTACGCGCACGTGATCGACCGGCATCTCCCGCGGGCGGTCGACATTCTCGCCGACCTGCTGCAGAACGCGCTCTTCGCTGCCGACGATCTGGCCCGCGAGCGTCAGGTCGTGCTTGAAGAGATCAAGATGTACGACGATTCGCCGGGCGAGGTCGTGCACGACCGTTTCGCGCGCACGCTCTGGCGCGGCGCGAACTTGGGCGACCCGACGATCGGTTACGCACATACGGTCACCGGCATCGAGCGCGACGATCTGCTGGCGTGGCGTGCGACCCGCTACGCACCCACGACGGTCTTTCTCACCGCCGCCGGCAACCTCGATCACGATGTGCTCGTCGCGCTCGCCGCCGACGCCTTCGGCTCATTCAGCGGTCACGCGCAAGGGTCGACACCCGAACGGCCGCGGTTCACGCCGGGCCTCGACGTGACGATCGACGATACCGAGCAGGCCTACGTTCTGCTGGGCACACCCGGACTCTCGATGCGCGACGACCGGCGCTACGCGTTCTCCGTGCTCGACACGATTCTGGGCGGCGGGATGTCCAGCCGGCTGTTCCAGACCGTCCGCGAGCAGCGCGCGCTGGCCTATGAGATCGGCACCTTCCAGCAGGGGTACCGCGAGGCCGGACTGTTCGGCGTCACCGCCGGCTGCACGCCGGAACGCGCGCAGGAGTGCGTCGACGTCGTCGTCGACGAGTTGGACCGGCTGCTGCAGGACGGCGTGCGCAGCGACGAGGTCGAGCGCGCGCGCGAGCATCTCAAGGGCAACCTGACGCTGGCGCTCGAGGGCACCTTCAACCGCATGTCGCGGTTGGCGCGTAACGAGCTCGTGCACGGCCGGCAGATCTCGACCGAAGAAGTCGAGGAGGCATTCGACGCCGTCGACGACGCCGCCGTCGACGCGCTGGCGCGCGAACTGCTGGTCCCTTCGCAGCGCGGGCTGTGCGTGCTCGGCCCCGCGGAGGTGCGCGGCGTGCAGCTGCCCGGCGTAGCTGCGGCGTGAGCGGTGTCCTTGCCGGCAATCTGATCCTCGCCGCGAGTCTCAACTTCCTCACGCAGGCGATTCAGATCGGGGCCTACGCGGCGCGCTACGCGGGCGTGACGACCGGCCGCATCGCGACGGCGATCTCGCTGTTCAGCTTGCTCGTCACCGCGAGCCGTTTGGCGTCGCTGTTCATGACGCCGGCGCTTGGTGCGCTAGCCGATCGCCCGGCCAACCTCGCCGTCGCCGCGCACCAGACCTCGATCTCGCCCGAAGCCCTGCACGTGTTCGACGCGCAAGCGCGGATCATCGTCGGCGCCGGCTCAGCCGGCATTCTGCTCGGCGCAGTGCTGCTCCCGATGTTCCTGGTCATGTTCGTACGCGGGATCGGCGCGTTCGAGCGCCTGGGTTCGGTGCCGCACGCCCTGACGCGCCTGTTCGACCCTCGCGTCGCGGTTTCGCTGGTGCGCGAACTGCGGCCGCGCCGGCTGCGGTTGAGCGACTTCCCGATCAGCGTCGTGCCGCGCAAGCTGCTAATCGCGAACACGATACTGTTCGCCTTCTATGCCGTCGGCGTCGTCTCGTCGTACTACGCGAGCGTTCTCGTGCTCGACGCGCGCACGACCGCGACCGGCCTCTCCGGCCTGGTCAACGGGGTCGGCACGGTGCTGTTCTCGCTCTTCATCGATCCGACGACCGCCTTCATCGTCGACCAAACCGTGCGTGGCGAGCGCCCGAAGCGCGACGTGACGGCGATGATCTTCTGGCTGATCGTCACGGCGTTCATCGGAACGCTCCTGGCACAGCTGATCCTGTTCCCGGCGGCGGAGTACATCGCCGCGGTCGCCAACGCTTGGGTCCATTGGAAACACTGATGACGCGCATCCTCCGTCTCGCGATCCTGTTAATGGCGTGTGCAATATTGCCCGTCGCCACTACCGGCTGCGGCTCGACCGTCGCCGACTGGATCGTGCGCACGCGCAACCATCAAGGCGACGTCGCCCTCGAGCACAAGAACTTTCCGGACGCCTCGGTCGCGTATGAGCTGGCGCTGCAGATCGATCCGACGAACGTCCACGCGCGCACGGGCCTGGTGAACGTGCAGATCAGGATTGCCGACACGCTGTTCGCGGCTTCGAAATTCGACCAGGCGATCGATGCGCTGGCGAAAGCATCAAAGTACTCGCCGCACGACGACCGCGTCGCGGGTTTGCGCGCTGTGATCGAGCAGGCCGAGATCAAGCGCGACATCGTGGTGTCGAACTACCCGCTCTACAAAGTGAGCGGCCGCGGCCTGCGGCGCGCCTACGCCCAGCTCGCGGCACAGAACGCGCAGATCCTTGCCGCACTCCAGAAGTTCGACTACACCTACGACACCGCCGACCTCGGCGACGCCATAAAACAAAGTTACGCGCTCAACGAAGAAGTGACGCGTCTAACGAGCCGCCTCACCCAATATCGTCAGCTCGTCGAATCCGGCATCCCCGAACACGGCGCCGAAAACTTGGTCCCGCCAGCCTCTTTGTTGCCGCTACCGTAGATCCAAGGCTACGGCTTCGGGTGTGGTGACGGCGACGGTGTGGGAGCACCCGGGGCGAGCCAATTATCGGTTGCGCTCTTCCCGCGGGACACGTTCGATACTTCGATCTTTTGGAACGTGAACATAATCTGCTCGAGCTCGTGCGTGTCTAGAGAGGTCGGTCCCTTTACCACGACATGCTTCGACGAGACGACGCTTACACCGTGCAGTATGAACGTGTCTGTGCCCACTACCAGGCCGACCGTCCCTCCTGCCAACGCTTGAAGAAGCAGCGGCGATGCCGAGTCTGTCTGGCGGACTAGTGTAATCGGTGCGTGCTGCCGTCTTCCCGAAGCCTGGCCGGTGGCTGCGTCCCTGGGCGTCTCTGTTCCGAAATCGAAAGCGAGCACCGCGGCGGTACCGCCGCCAAAGGAGATGCTGCCGCCGTGAACGACGTTCGCACCCGGCGCCGCGTGCAGCGCTTCGTCGACGTTATGGACAATCGCCGGCGCCGGTCCTGTCTGGTCCGCGAGCGCCCCGGCCCCGACGGCGGCGAGCCCGGCCAGTGCTGCGATGAAAGCAAACAACGAACGCATCATGTCGTGCTCCTGCTGTGCTGTTGCTAGTATACCTCTAGCCGCGCATGGCGGCGAGGGCGGTACCGGCCATGCGGAGGGGCGAGGGTTCGGCGACGAAGGCGAAGCTGCGGCGGCCCTCGCTCGTCGAATCCGGCATCCCCGAACACGGTGCCGAAACCCACGTCCTGGCTGCCAGAGCACAGGGCCCCGCATCTTGACCCGGAAGGCAGCACTCCGGCGTCGAAAAGTCGCGGTCATCTGGAAGACCGTCAGCTACATTCAAAGGAGCAAGAGCCATGCCTCGATACGTCGTCGAACGGACGTTCAAGGACGGATTAGCAATTCCGGCCACAAGCGAGGGCGCCGACACGTGCCGAGGTGTCGTCGGAACAAATGCAGAGCTCGGCGTGACATGGGTCCATTCATACGTCTCAAAAGATCATAAAAAGACGTTTTGCATTTATGATGGTCCGAGCGACGGCTCTATCCGCAAAGCGGCCGAACGTAACGGACTCCCGGTCGACGCGATTAGCGAAGTCACCGTTTTAGATCCGTACTTCTACCACTAGTAGTTCGTACGCCAATGCTATGCACCCGCCGCCTTGGCAAGCATGGCTAGGGCTCCGACAGCGGACGATAGAGATCGGGCAAAGGAAGTGCGATCCAGGCACGCGGTGTTGCCCACGGGTACGGTTACTTTCCTATTTTCCGACATCGAAGGCAGCACCGAGCGTTGGGAAACCCATGGCGAGGCAATGAAGGCCGCTGTCGGCCGCCATGAAAAGCTGGTACGGCAGGCGATCTCCCGATATGACGGCTACATTTTCAAGATGCTGGGCGATTCTTTTTGCTCAGCATTCGCCACGGCATCGAACGCCCTGAATGCCGCAGTCGAGGCGCAACGAGCGCTCGGCACGGAAGACTTCTCAGCAGTGGACGGCCTGCGTGTCCGAATGGGTTTGCATACGGGTTCCGCAGACGAACGCGACGCCGATTATTTCGGTCCAGCCGTCAACCGTGTCGCAAGGCTGATGTCCGTCGGTCACGGTGCACAGGTACTCCTGTCGGACGCCACGCACGCGCTCGTAAAAAACGAGCCGCCGCCCGATACGATATTCACCGACCTCGGCTCGCACCGGCTTAAGGACCTCGCCCAGCCCGAGCACGTGTGGCAGCTGACGCTCAACGGTCACAAGAGCGATTTCCAACCGCTAAAGTCGCTGGACGCGTTGCCCAATAACCTGCCCATTCAAGTTACGAGCTTCCGCGGCCGCGAACGGGACCTTGAAGATCTGAAGCTGCACATCGTCGAGCACCGGCTCATCACGCTCGTGGGCGCCGGAGGTGTCGGCAAGACGCGATTGGCGGTACAACTTGGCGCCGAGGTGCTCGATCGCTTTCCCGACGGCGTATGGATTTCTGATCTTGCGCCAATCGCCGACTCGGAGTTGGTGTCGAGCGTGGTTGCGAAAGCATTGGGTGTGAGCCAAGCGCAAGTCCGCCTGACCGACGAGTCGATAACGCAGTCTCTCAAAGGCAGGCAGCTTCTCCTCGTTCTCGATAATTGCGAGCACGTGCTTGAGACCGCTGCTGCTCTCGCCGATGCGATTCATTGCCATTGCCCCGACGCGCGCATTCTCGCCACCTCACGCCAAGCACTCGGGGTGCGCGGGGAAAAAGTTGTACGGCTCGACTCGCTCGCGGTACCCGATAAGCTGGCGAACATCCATCCAACGGCAGCACTCGAATTCGGTGCAGTGGCCCTTTTTGCCGATCGCGCGTTGCTCGTCGATCAATCTTTTCGGCTCGGCGGCGACAACGCGCTCATCGTGTCGGACATCTGCCGTCGACTCGATGGCATTCCACTTGCAATCGAACTCGCCGCAGCGCGCGTAAACGTGATGAGCGTCCCCAACCTCGCGCAGCGGCTAGACGAGCGCTTTAAGCTTCTTACTGGGGGAAGCCGCACGGCTCTCCCGCGCCAGAAGACGCTGCGTGCCCTCTTCGATTGGAGCTACGATCTACTCACGCCCGAGGAGCGGGTACTGTTCAATCGGATATCGATTTTTGCAGGCAGCTTTACCGATGACGCCGCGGCTTTTGTGTGCGCCGACGATGGCGCCGAACCGGCAGATGTGCTCGACCTGATTGCTTCACTTGCCGATAAGTCCCTGATGGTCGTGGATACAAGCGGCAACCAGGAACGTTATCGCGTGCAAGAGTCCACGCGCCAGTACGCGCTGGGAAAACTCGCGGCCAGCGGTGAACACGAGCGCCTCGCGCGCCGGTATGCCGACTACTTTTGCAGCTTCGCACGGCAGCCGGAGAGAGGCTTTGGCGCCATACCGCTGAGCGAATGGCTCGCAAGACTCGAACCGGAGCTGGAAAATCTTCGCGCGACGATGGACTGGGCGCTCGTCAAGGGTCAAGATGTGGCGCTAGGCGCCTCCCTTGTTGTTGCCTTAGAGATGTTTTGGTGGCATGGCGGGGTCGAGGCGGAGGGGCTCCGTTGGATCGAGCTGGCGCTGCGGAAAATCGACGAGGCCCAGCAGCCAGGCGTCGCGGCTCAACTCCGGCAAGGGCTCGCGCTTCTCATGTCGCGCGTGCTTTACTCGTAAGTTGCCCAGGGAGGGACCGCAAATGGATAGTGAAAGCTTGCGCGCTTTACAGGCGCCGATTAAGGATCGGTATCGTTCTGAGCCGGCCGCCGCGCTCATCACGCTAACGGCAAGTGGCCGGGTCGATGATCCGGAAGGGCTTAGCTGCACGGTTGAAACCGGCCGGGCACTCGTGAAAGCCGGCCTGCACCCGGCAACGGGCGGCGATGGAACGTTCGCTTGTTCAGGCGATATGTTATTGCAGGCACTCGTCGCGTGTGCAGGCGTCACGCTGCGGTCGGTCGCCACGGCGACAAACATTCGGCTGCGAGGCGGAACCGTACACGCAGAGGGAGACTTGGACTTCCGCGGCACCTTGGGCACCGACCGCGCGGCGCCGGTCGGTTTCAAGAATATTCGGCTTCGCTTCGACCTTGACGGGGATACTACGCCCGACGAGGTTGCCACACTTCAAAAATTGACGGAACGATATTGCGTCGTTTACCAGACACTGGTAAGTGGGATCAAGCCGGAGGTTGATTTCCACGTTGAGCCGCCGCACCCGTAATTTTGCCCGGTCTCGCAAGCCGCCAAGATGCACCCTTTGAACTGGCGCTGCAGATCGACCCGACGAACGTCCACGCGCGCACGCGCCAGGTCAACGTGCAGATTCGGATCGCCGACGGCTTGTTCGCGGGCTCGAAGTTCGACCTGGCGATCGACGCGCTCGCGAAAGCCTCGAAGTACTCGCCGCATGACGACCGCGTGGCGGGCTTCGGGCGGTTATCGAGCAGGCCGAGATCAAGCGCGACATCGTGGTCTCGAACTACCCGCTCTATAAGGTAACCGGCCGTGGATTACGCCGCGCCTATTCGCAGCTCGCAGCCCAGAACGCGCAGATCCTCGCCGCATTCCAGAAGTTCGACTACACCTACGACACCGCCGACCTCGGCGATGCGATCCGCCAGAGCTACGCGCTCAACGAAGAAGTGACGCGCCTAACGAGCCGCCTCACCCAATATCGTCAGCTCGTCGAATCCGGCGTCCCCGAATACGGCGCCGAAAACCTCGTCCCACCAGCCTCACTTTTGCCTCTGCCATAGGCCTCAAGAGCCATCACATGTACGGGGCGAGAACGCGCGGTGCCGGGCTACGTAGCTCGTAGCCGGAAACGCTTATCGACGTTTGTCTTTCCCCGCCCAACGCTCGCGCCTCACTGCAACTGGCACCGTCGATGCTTGCAAGTTGCACAGCGACTGTGCTTACGGAGATACGGTAACGCTGATTGTGTTCGAGCCTACTAGTACTCCTACGATATTTTCCCGCCAAGCAACTCGAATACTATAGGCTCCGGGAGCCAGCTTATAACGCCACGCCGCGATGGTCTCGTTGGCAAAACAGATCTTTGTAGTACCTGGCGGCATCGGCGTAGCAGAACGCACCGAGAAGCCCTGAGCCCTTCCAGGGACGTCGGCGCGCGGTGATACTGCGCCCTCAGTATTGCTTATGAGCAACGTCATAAAGATTGGGGGGTGATAGCAAGTAAGCGGTAGGTTCTCGTCGCTGACGTTCCTCAGTTCGAGCGTGATTCGCACATCTTGGCTGGCATGGTAAACGGATTGCGACGACGACAATCGCAGTTGAACGCCGTGCGAGCCGTTTGCCTCAATTGTGCTTGGCATGGACAAAATCTGGGTGGTGCCGGTAACAGTCTCGCCTGACGCAGGCTCGTGGCTCAGGAAGAGAAGGACAGCAACAAAGGCAAATGTTGATCGGGTTTTGACTTTCATGATTGCGGCTCGGTCCCACATGGTGCGTTGTCCTCACTCAAATAGTACGCTGTCCAGGATGGAGCGCTCGGATTCGCCGAGAGCGTCGGTGTCGTGGGAGTCGTTGTTAGACTGTATTGATCCCACCGCGGCAGAGGGTTCTTGCCCTTAATTATTAGCGGATCCTGATTCGCGATAATAGAGAATCCCCACTTTACAACTTCCACTGGAACTCAGATCGACTGAGTGCCCGCCGGTCGAAACATTATGTAGGTAGAGAACGCCCCGGAACTATTGAGGTTCGTGTAGTTAAACTTATCGAACCCCCACGACGGCGCATCAATGAGTGAAAAGGCGACTTGGGAACCTGATCCGACTGTTTGAGTTGGGTTATACAAAGTACATGTATCGAGTCGTGTACCGCTCGACGGGGACCACTGAACACCGTTCACGTCCGTGAGATAAACGGCACCCGGTTGCAAGAAGAAATTAGCGTTCACGAGCTGCGTGGCATTGAAATAGCCCGATTCATGAGCCGGGGCGCTGAGGTTCGCCTGGATTTTGATGGCCGGTATCGCCGTGGGGTTCGGATTTGCTGGTCCGGGCGTCGGCCAGCTTGCGTATTGTACATCAACGTCGTCGTTCACCGTCGCTGGCGGGGTAGGAGGGGGAAAGGCAGCCACTACTCTCGGTCCATATACCGCTGATGGCGATGCGATCGTCGGCATCTCGGCTATGTAGATCACGCTTGCTGAAACGGGAACTTGATTGACAACCGCGCTGACTGAAACGGGCTGAGATGCCACGGGACCAATCCAATAGAACTGAATCGGATTTGCCGTTTTGTCAACAACAAGGCTCTCCGCGCCACTACTTAAGGTTCGTACATACGATGCTGCTATAGAGCCGGGGATTGTCCATGAAACACTTGTGATCGTAGCGGATGAGGGGACTGGCTGGGCAGAAAGTATGACGCTCTGCCCGGCCGCCTTTGTCGTATTGGTGTTATCTGGACTGATATCTACGATCTTAACTGACGGAGGGGGGTTGGAGTAGGAGAAGACTTTGGCGTCGGTATTGTGCATGAGCCATCAGCGAGGGATTGCACGAGGACAAGCTGCGGCGTCGGGGTGGTGTCGGAGTTGGTGACGAGGTCGTGTTGGGTAGGGGGGCACCCACTACGCTAGCCGGCTTTCGTCGTATGGCGAAGACGCCCGTCGATTCTGAAATCTCCGGCGGCTGAGGCAGGCACTGGTACACCGCATTCGGCCCGGGCGGAGTCGCACACGTTCCGAGATTTACGCTGCAAAGGACCTGAATATTCGGCTTATCTACGAGAGGCGGCGTGCCACTAATCGTGAGCGTCCATACGCTGCCCGCGTACAAACCTGGGGCAGTCGATGAGCCCGTGGACAAAGTAAACGTATCGCTCGTATTGACCGGCCCGGAAGGAACGGAGAATGATTCGGTCAGTTGCGTCGGTACGGAGCTAGCAGCGACAGTGAACGTCGTCAGTGCGCAAATGGCCGGATCTTCGTTCGAGGGGCATGGATCGATGTCGTACGGTCCTATGGAGTTTACGCCACCCTGAATGACGCACACCAGCGAGCTCCCACACAGGGCGTTGGCCGGGTCCGTAGATTCGTCGGGAAGGCCGGTCGAATTTCTGATCGCCAGGTCATGGCTGTGGTCAGCCGATGGAACGACTGCTCTCGCATGTCCCGCCCCGCAGCCGCAAACAGCAAAGGCCAATAGAGCCGCGGCTATGGACGACCAAACGTCCCTCGAAGTCATTGCCACCTCAAATACCTAGACAGTCCTGTCCTGTATAGGAAGGCGAGCTGTCCAATATCGCTACATAACACGCATTTGCCCTGGGCGTCAACACGGCCGAAGTCTGCAACGCTCATCTCGGAGGCCTTGATCAAGGTCAAGCCGAGAAAAATTGCCCGAGCGAACCTGCGGGCACCTAAGGCAAATCTTTACCCGCGTAGCGCGGCGAAGGCGGTGGCGGCCATGCGGAGGGGTGAGGGTTCGGCGACGAAGGCGAA
>PMOG01000011.1 GCA_003161555.1 Vulcanimicrobiota bacterium
CCGACACCGCCGTCGTCGGCAGCCCGGTCGCCGCGAAGGCCGCCAAGAGCCAGTTGTGCGCGTTTGCGCCGACCGGCGCGAATGCGATACCGCCGCGTTTGGCCGCGACGCCGGTGCCGGTTTCGTCACGTGCGACCGGCACCGTCAAGGCCGCCGCGACGATCGCGTCGCGGCCGAACGCCTCGGCCNNGCCGTTCTGCGGCGTGACGATCGTCGTGGTGGCCGGATCGCGCAGCGCGCGCCGCAGCGTGTCGCGAGCAGACAGTGTGTCGTACGACTTCACCGTCACGATCGCGAGATCGGCGTCGACCGGCACGACCGCATCGAGATCGCGCGGGGCGTACGTCACCTCGTTGCCGATCCCGCGCAGCAGGCCGCCCAGGTAGGTCCCGACCGCCCCTGCCCCCACGATGTAGACCTTCACGAGCGAAGGGCTCCGGGAGCGAACCCGGCGGGCCCTGCCGGTTCAGCCGGTACTGCCGAAACCACCCTCGCCGCGCGCGCTGGCGGCCAAGGCTTCGACTTCCCGGAACGCGGCCTGCACGACCGGCGCGACCACCAGTTGGGCGATGCGGTCGCCGCGCCGGACGACGAACGGCTCGCTGCCGTGATTGACCAGGATGACGCCGACCGGCCCGCGGTAGTCGCTGTCGATCGTGCCGGGCGCATTGAGGCAGGTGATGCCCGCTTTGAGCGCCAGGCCGCTGCGCGGGCGCACCTGCACCTCGAAGCCCGGCGGTACCGCGAGCGCGAACCCCGTCGGCACCAGCGCCCGCGTCCCGGGCGCGAGCACGAACTCGTCCGCTACCGCGGCGACAACGTCGGCACCGGCGGCCCCCGCGCTCATGTACGCCGGGAGCGGAAGATTCGCGCCCTCCGGCAGTCGCACCACGCCGACGACCGGACGATCGGCCGTCACTTCGCCAGTTCTTCGAGCTCGGCGCGGAAGCTCGCGACGTCGCGAAAGTCGCGGTACACGCTCGCGAATCGAACGTAGGCTATCGCATCGACGCGCTTGAGCGCTTCCATCAGTTTTTCGCCGATCAGCGCGGCCGGGACTTCGCTCTCGCCGCGCGCGAACAGCGCCCGCTCGATGCCGGCGACGACCTCTTCCATCGCCGATTCGGCGACCGGGCGCTTTTCGCACGCCCGGCGCAGTCCGCTGAGGACCTTGTCGCGATTGTACTGCTCGCGCCGGCCGTCTTTCTTGACGACGAAAAGACGCGGCGCTTCCATCCGCTCGTAGGTGGTAAAGCGGTGCTTGCAGCCGAGACACTCGCGCCGGCGGCGGACGGAGTTGTCGTCGTCGCGGGAATCGACGACGCGCGTCTCGTTCTTGCGGCAGTGCGGGCAGAGCAGTTCGGCTAGGTCCTCTCCGGTGGCGGCACCCCTACATGTTGTGGTGCGAGTCCAGTATAGCCCGGATCGGCCCGAAAACGAAACCGCGCCCGCGCGCGGGGGGACCTCCTAGGAAGAGGCCCCGATCTTGAACATCTTCGTTCCGCACACCGGGCACTTACCTTCGGTCGCCGGGCGACCGTTCTTCATCTGGATCTGTTGCGCGTCTTTGATTTCGCGCTTGGTCTTGCATTTGACGCAGTACGCTTCGGCAGCCATGGCTTGCTCGGTTTCTCCCTCGGTACGGCCAACCCCTGATGGGGTGGCGGTCGCGAGGGCCGTTACGGAGGGTACGCCCGAATCCCTTGGAGGGCCGCGCCCCTTGCCGTGCCCAGCCGCCGTCGTGATCGACCGCCGTGGAGGCTGCCGGGCGCCGCTGGGTCGGCCGCGAGGAGTTGGAGGGACTCTGCGGAGCGCGCCTGAGCGGCGCCTCGCTGCCGGGCCTTTGGACCGCCGGGGCACTCGACGGGCTCTACGCCCCGTGCGTCGCGATCGTCGGAACGCGCGCGCCGTCCGACGACGGGCGCCGCCGTGCCCGCCGGCTGGCCGAAGAACTCGCCGGCGCGGGCGTCTGCGTCGTCTCCGGACTCGCTTTGGGCATCGACGGGGCAGCGCACGAGGGCGCCCTCGCGGCGCGCGCGCCGACGATCGCGGTACTCGGCGGCGGCCACGATCACGTGTTCCCACCGCGCCATCGCGAGCTTGCAACACGCATCGCAGCCGGCGGAGGCGCGGTCGTCTCACCGTTCGCGCCCGAGGTCGTGCCGCAACCGTGGCAATTTCTGGCGCGTAACGGCGTCATCGCGGCGCTCGCCGACGCGGTCGTGGTGGTCGAGGCCGCCGCGCGCAGCGGCGCGCTCAATACGGCCGGTCATGCCGCCGACCTGGGCGTTCCGGTGCTCGCGTTCCCGGGCGACGTCGAACGGCCCAAAGCCGCCGGCTGCAACGCCTTGATCCGCGACGGCGCTACGCTCGTGCGCGACGCCGCCGATGTGCTGTCCGCACTTCCGGCGCTTGCGCCGGCCGCGCCGCAACGCGCGCGGGCATCGCAGGCCGATGATCCGCCTCCCGTTCGTCGCGTTCTCGCCGCACTTGCGGAAGGTACGCGCGAAGCTGCAAGCTTGGCAGACCGTGTCGCGCTCGGGCCTTCCGAGCTCTCCTCCATCCTGGGCGAACTCGAGGCGACCGGCCGCATCGAGCGCGGGAGCGACGGCTACGCACTGATACGCTGACGAGATTAGCAGCCCGTGCGGCGAACGCGCAGGCGTGCACGTTCGGGTCATCGCGGTCGGCAAGGTCCGCGAGCGCTATCTCTCCGCCGCGCTGGCCGATTTTCGCGCCCGGCTGCGCCCCTACCATCGGCTCGAAGAAATTGAGCTTCGTGCCGCCGAGGGCGCCGAGCCGGCCCGCGCCGTGGTTACCGAAGGCGAGGCAATCTTGGCGCTCCTCCAGCCGGACGAACAGGTGTGGCTGCTCGACCGGCGCGGCGAGCTGTTCGATAGTGAAGAGCTCGCGCGACGCATCGAACGGCTCCCGCACCAAGGGATCGCGCGCCTGACCTTCGTCATCGCCGGCACCTTCGGTGCCTCCGGGGCACTGCTCGCCCGCGCGAACGTGCGCTGGTCGCTCTCGCCGCTGACCTTCCTGCACGTGTGGGCGCGCGTGCTCGTGCTGGAGCAACTGTATCGCGCGGCGAAGATCGCCCGCAATGAACCCTACCACCACTGAGCCGACGTTGCTCTCGCTCGAACAGCTCGCCGAGCGCTTTGCGACGGCCGCGCGCGCGCTGTGGCCGCAAGCCGAGCCGGTGGTGCAATTCGAGCCGACGCGCCGCGCCGAGTTCGGCGACGTCGCGACCAACGTCGCCTTCGCGCTGTCGCGCACCGCGCGCCGCAAGCCGCAGGAGATCGCCGAGGCGATCGTTGCGAAGGTGCGCGACGACGTTGCCGTGCGCGCGACCGTCGCCGCGTTCACCCCGCTGGCCGGCTTCATCAACCTGCAGCTGGTGCCGGCGTTCTGGCAGCGGGTCGTCGACGACGTCCTGCGCGAGGGGGCGGCGTACGGACGCCGTGCGCCGGCCGGCGAACGGATCTCACTCGAGTTCGGCAGCGCGAACCCCACCGGACCGCTGGTCGTCGTGCAAGGCCGCACGCTGGCGGTCGGCGACACGCTCGCGCGTACGCTGCGCCACGCGGGGTTCGACGTCTTCACCGAGTGGATCATCAACGATGCGGGATCGCAGGTCGACGCGCTCGGGCGTTCGGTGTACGCCCGCTATCGGCAGCTCTTCGATCCGGCCGCTCCGTTTCCGGACGACGGTTATCCGGGCAACTACGTGATCCCGGTCGCCGAGCAGCTGCGCGCGCGTGACGGCGACCGCTGGATGCACGTGTCGGAAGCGGAGGCGATCGCACCGATCGCGCGTTTCGCGCTCGACGCGCTGCTCACCGAACAGCAAGCCGTTGCGCATCGCTTTCGCGCGGACTTCGATCTGTGGCAATCGGAGCAGCGGCTGCACGATGCCGGCGCGATCGAACGCGGCATCGCGCGATTGCGCGAGGCAGGCGTCGTCTTCGAACGCGACGGCGCGGTGTGGGTTCGGACGACGGCGTCGGGTGACGACGAAGATCGGGTCGCGATCCGCAGCGACGGCCGGCCGACCTACTATGCGAACGACATCGCCTACCACTACGACAAACTGCAGCGCGCCGACCGGGTGATCGACATCCTCGGCCCCGATCACCACGGCTACATCGGCCGCCTCAACGCTTTGGCCGACGCCTACGGCCGCAGCGGCACGATCGAGGTCGTGCTCGCCCAGCAGATCACGCTCAAACGCGGCGACGAGATCCTCTCGATGTCGAAGCGCGCCGGCACGCTGCTCACCTTAGCCGAAGTCATCGATGAAGTCGGCGTCGATGCGGCCCGCTTCTTCTTCGTCATGCTCTCGACCGACCAGCCGCTGACCTTCGATCTCGAACTTGCCAAGAAGCAGTCGAACGACAACCCCGTCTATTACGTGCAGTACGGACACGCCCGCATCGCCTCGGTGCTGCGCCGCGCCGGCGAAAGCCATCCCGATGCGCTGGCGGCCGCGCAGCGGCGTGAGGGCCTCGACGCGTTGGTCGAGCCGGCGGAGCTGGCGCTCGCGCGCCGCCTGTCCGAATTCCCCGCCACCGTCGCCGGCGTGGCCCGGGCCCGCGCCCCGCACCGCCTCCCCAAGTACGCGCGCGACCTGGCCGCCGAATTTCACCAGTTCTACGATGTCTGCCGCGTCCTGGGCGACGATGCGGCGGTAACGACCGGACGGCTGGCACTGTGCATCGCGACGAAGACCGCCTTGGCGCTCACGCTCGCGCTCTGCGGCGTCGACGCGAGGGAGTCGATGACGCGCAGCTGAGCCGCGCGCTTCAGCCGGCGGTGGTCGGGGTGACGGCGACGACTACGGATTCGGCGGCCGGCGCGGCGACGGTGACCTCGACCGCAACTTCATCGGATACCGCGCCGGACTGCATGCGGACCACGTAGGGCTGGACGAAATAGCCGAAGAGCACTTTGAGCAGCGCGGCGGCGGGGATGCCGAGGATCAGCCCGGGGAGACCGAACAGTTCGCCGCCCGCGAAGACCGCAAACATCACCGCGATCGGCGAGACGCCGACCGAACGCGCCATGATCCGCGGCACCAGGATGTTGTCGGCGATGCGCGAGACGACGAAGATCGCGACGGTCACCCAAATCACGATGCCGGTGCCCTGCGGGACCGCGAGCAGCGCCGCGACGACCTGGGCCACCAGCATCCCGACGAACGGGATCGCGTAACCGAGCGTGCACAAGACCGCGACCAGCAGCGCGAACCGGAAGTGGGCCGGCGCCAGCAGCACCCAGACGCTGATGCCCACGATCGCGCACAGCAGCGCCTGCCCCGCGACGAAGTGGCCGAACACGCCCGCCAACTCGCGCAGCAGCGCGTCGACCTTCGCACGCCGGACAGGCGGGACGAAGTTCAGAATGCCGTCGCGGACCTGACCGCCCTGCAGCAGGAAGAAGACCGACAGGATCAGCGCCGAGGTACCGATGATCAGCGCGCTGACGGCGCCGACCACGATCGCGCCGAGCTGCGCGATCAGGACCGCGCCCAACGCCGAGACACGGTCGGCAACCTCGGCTTCCATCTGCGTAAACGACGGCAGCGGGACGCGATTCCCGACCAGATGCCGCGCCGCGACTTCGGCCTTGGCGATCGCATCCTGCGCGAAGGCGACGTACTGCGGCGCCCCGCCGATCAGCAGCACGACCTGGTCGTAGGTGATCGGCACGACCACCAGCGCCACGATGACGAGGGTCCCGATCAGCACCGCGTACACGATCGTAATCGCCGCCGGCCGCGGCATCCACTGCTCCAGCCGCTTCACCAGCGGATAGGCGCCGAAGGCGACGAACGCCGCGATCAGAAACAGCGCGATCGTCTTGGGGATGTGCACCGCCAGCAGCAGCGCGGCGATCAGGAGCGCGACCACCACGACCGCGACTACCGTGCGGCGCACCAGCAAACCCGTCATAGCGGCTTGGTCATCATGCGCCGCTCGGTGGCGAACGCCGCCCCGTCGTAGAGCGCGCGCGCCGCGGCGTTGTCCTCGGTCACCATCAGGCTGAGGTAGCCCAGACCGGCAGCACGCGCGTAGCGCTCGGCTTCGTCCAGCAGCGCGCGGGCGACGCCGCTGCGGCGCACCTCGGGCTCGACGGCAGTGTAGGCGATGAATGCCTGCTCGGCCAGCGTGACCTCATCGGGGATATCGTACATCATCAGCAAGAAACCGGCGCGCCGGCCATCGACTTCGGCGATCAGCGCGAGGTGTTCGCGCTCGTAGACGAACGCCACGAGGCGTTCGAACGCCAGCACGACGTCCGCCTCGTCGGCAGTGCGCACCGCGGAGACGCTGCTCGATGCGCTGCGCCGGCCGAGGTCGAGCACGAATGCACGGTCGTCCGCTCCGCCGCGGCGCACCGTTGCGCCGGCAAGCTTCACGCCGCCGCCGCGACCAGCGATTCGAGGGCCGCCACGAGGGTCGCGTTCTGGTCGGGCGAACCGATCGTGATCCGCAGGCGTCCCGGCATGCCCAGCGCTGCGCCGCTGCGCGTGACGACGCCGCGCCGCAGCATCTCCTCGTACGGGTCGCGCGTTCCGGGCGGCACGCTCAGTGCGACAAAGTTTGCTGCGGTGGGATATGCCTGCAGTCCGAGCCGTTCGAAAGCCGGATACAACATCGCTTTTCCGGCCTCGTTCGTCGCCACCGAACGCTCGAGAAAATCGCGATCGTCGAGTGCCGCAAGCGCAGCAATGGCCGCTGGACGCGACACGCCGAAGGGCACGCGCACGCGCTCCGCGTAGGCGAGCAGCTGCGGGTCTCCCAGCGCGTAGCCGAAGCGCAGCGACGCGAAGCCGTAGATTTTCGACATCGTTCGCAGCACGATCGTCGCCGGGCGCCGGGCCACGTAGCCGGCCGCCTCGACCGACCCCGGCGGCATGTACTCGCGATAGGCCTGATCGACCAGCAGCACGACCCCTTCGGGCAAGGCGCGCACGAACCGCTCGAATGCCTCCTCTTCAACCCGCGTCGAGGTCGGGTTGTTCGGATCGACGACGACAACCAGCTTCGTCTTCGACGTCACCGCACGCTGCATCGCATCGAGGTCGTGGACGCCGTCCCGAAGCGGCACTTTCACCGGCACGCCGGCAAACAGCAGCGTGTCCTTCGCGAACAGCGAGAAGGTCGGATCCGCCAGCACGACCTCATCTCCGGGCGCGATCAGCGTGGTGAAGAGGGTCCGCACGACATCGTTCGATCCGTGCCCGACCATCACGTGCCGCGCCTCCAGCCCGTACGGCGCGGCCAGCCGCTCGCGAAGTTCTGCGTGATCGTCGTCGACGTAGATGTGCAAGTCGCGCAGCGAGCGGATCGCTTCCAGAGCGCGGGGCGAGGTGCCGAGCGGATTCTCGTTCGAGGACAGCTTGACGAACGTCGACAGACCGTAGGCCTTCTTTGCCTGCGCAACGGTCGTGCCGGGCGTGTACGGTTTGAGCGCGGCAACCTGCGGCCGGATCAGCGCGGCGTCGTCCATGCTAACCGGTTCGTTCTTTCGCGCCGAGGAAGCGCGACCCCGGTTCCGTGATCGGCTCGCCGGCGGCACATTGCGGGCACGCCGCCGGATCGTACGACGCGATCGGAAGATCGAGCAGCGCGATCGTCTCGACGCCGAAATCGATCGGCGCACGCCGCACGACGATGCCGACGCCGGCCACTTCGGCGCCGGCAGCACGCACGACGTCGATCACTTCGCGCACCGAACCGCCGGTCGTCACCACGTCCTCGACCACGAACGCGCGGTCGCCGGACGCGAGCACGAAACCGCGCCGAAGGACGGGTACGCCGGCTTCCTTTTCGACGAAGATCGCGAGCGTGCCGAGCTGCCGTGCCGTCTCGTACCCGAGGACGATTCCGCCGACCGCCGCACTGACGACGACGGTCGGCGAAAACCGGCGCGCCGCTTCGGCCAGCGCGCGGGCCACGTCTTCGACCAGACGCGGATCTTCGAGAATGCGGAACTTCTGCACGAAACGATTCGAGTGCCGGCCGGACGACAAGCGAAAGTGTCCGCTCAGCAAGGCGCCGCGCGCACCGAGTTCGCGCTCGAGATCGGCCGGCGTGGCGGCGTTCATCCTTCGAGTTCCGCCAAGATCGCGCGCGCGGCGCCGACCGGATCCGCGTCATCGACGATCGGCCGGCCGACAACGACATAGTCCGCGCCCGCTTCGCGCGCTTCGCGCGGCGTGGCGGCGCGCTTCTGATCGCCGTGCGCGCTGCCCGTCGGCCGAATGCCCGGGCAGAACGTCCCGAAGTCGGTGCCGAAGAAGTTCTTCAAGTCGGCGACTTCGCGGACGCTGCATACGACGCCGGCGCAGCGGGCGTCGCGCGCCAGCGCCGCGAGCCGGATCGCGTTCTCGCCCGGGCCGCCGATCAATCCCAATTCGCCGAGATCGTCGTTGCCCAGGCTGGTCAGCACCGTCACGGCGTAGACCTCCGGCACCGGAATCGACAGCTCCGCGGCGCGCTCGGTGGCCGCTCGCACCGCTGAGTCGAGCATGGCGGCACCGCCGAGCGCATGCACGGTCAGCAGCCGCACCCCCGGCTCGACCAGCGCATGCACCGCCGCCTCGACCGTGCGCGGGATATCGTGAAGTTTTAGATCGAGTGCATAACCGGCCGATTGCGCGCGTAACGCATTCTTTATCGTCGGGCCGAAGGCATAAAAGGCTTCGTAGCCGACTTTGAGGAGGACCCCGAGCGGGGCGAGGCGCTCCACCAGCGACACGGCCCGCGCGGGATCAGGGACGTCGAGTGCGACGACCAGACGTGAAGGCGGCATGAGAGCTCATCTTCGCGAGAACGGCTTGCCCGCACTTTTCGTTGCTAGGAAACAGCGTCGTCGCAGACGCTGAGCAAGGAGAACCGAGATGCCCGGGATTCAGGTCTTCAAGACGCTGGCCGACGCGCTACGAGCGGGCTATCAAGTCTACGACCGTACGTCCGATGGCTATCTCGTTCGCGCACGTACCGCAAACGGCTGGGCAATGGCCGTGGTGGTCTGCAGCTAGCGAACGACTCCAACCACGGAAAAGGCGAAAGGGACGGACCGCTCAGGCGGCCCGTCCCTTTCCTTTTCCCCGCCCTCGTCAGCGAAGGTCGGGCGGCTGGACCGGCTTGGAGAGTTCCTCGAGGCGCGGCCCCCGCGGCTGCTCCCAGGCCCCGGAAGGAGGTGCCGGCGGCGGCGCAGCGCTCGGGGGCGGGCCGAACGTCGTGCGCTGCGACCCGGGAAACTGCGCGCCCGACAGCAGCGCGATGATGATCTGTGCGACGCCGACGAACATCGGGATCAAGCCGCCCAGCAGCCACGGACCGCCACGGAAATCCGGCGAGCCAGGCGTGCCGCCGATGAACGCCAGTCCGATCAGGATGGCGAGGCCGATCAGCGCCAGACGAATACCCTTGTACAGCGCGCTCTGCGCGTCGTCGTCGGCCCCGGTCCAGACCGGCTGCGGTTGAGGCGCGACATATGGTTGACCTTGCCACGGCGGAACTTGCCCAGGGATGGGACCCGTTTGCGCTCCGCGCGCCCAGTCACGATACTGGCGGCTGCCGCGCCCG
>PMOG01000277.1 GCA_003161555.1 Vulcanimicrobiota bacterium
TCGAACGCGCGCGCGCGTTCGTCGCCGCGGGGGCGTGCCGCCTGCACGTCGTCGATCTCGACGGCGCGTTCGGAACCGGTGAGAACGGCGCCGCCTTGCGCGCCATCTGCGCGGCCGTCGATGTTCCGGTGCAAACGGGCGGCGGTATCCGCAGCCGCGAGGACGCGGCGGCGCGCTTCGCCGCCGGCGCGCACGCCGTCGTGCTCGGTACGCTGCTGGTCGAACGTCCCAACGAAGCGCTCGCGATCATCGCGCGCAACGGCGAGCGCGTCGTAGCCGGCATCGATGCGCGCGGCGACGAGGTTGCGACGCGCGGCTGGCAGGCTAGCGGCGGCGTCTCGCGGGATGCGCTGGTGCGGACCGTCGCGGAATGGGGCGTGCGCCGGGTCGTGTATACGGAGATCGCGCGCGATGGGATGGGCGCAGGTTACGACATCGCCGCGCTCGCGCACGTAGCATCGCTCGCCGCGCTGCACGTCACCGCCAGCGGCGGAGCACGCACGCTCGAGGATCTGCTGGCGCTGCGCGACGGCACCCCCGAGAACGTCGACGCTGCAATCGTCGGGCGCGCGCTCTACGCCGGCACGCTCGACCTCGCGGCGGCGCTGGCGGCGCTGGCGTAGCCGCGTTCAGCCGGCGGCGGCGCCTTCGTAGCGCCGCGGCACCGCGGCCGGCAGACGGGCCACGATCTCGTATCCGATCGTGCCGCAGGCGGCGCCCAGGTCGTCGGCGCTAAGCGCGTCGCTGCCGTCGCGGCCGATGAGCGTCACCGTGTCGCCTGCCGCCGCGTCCGCGACGTCGGTCAGATCGACGAACGCCATGTCCATGCAGACGCGCCCGATCAGCGGCGCGCGCCGGCCGCGCACGAGCACGCTCGCCGCCTCTCCGGCGTTGCGCGGCAGCCCCTCGGCATAGCCGATCGGCAGCGTGCCGACCAGCGTCGGGCGCTCGGCGCGCCAACTGCGGCCGTAGCCGACGCTCCCACCAGTGTCCACCGTGTGCTCGGCGACGATGCGCGTGCGCCAGCTGAGGGCGGGTTCGAGGCGCAGCCCGCGGCCGCGCATCGTCAGCTCGGTCTCGCTGCTGGGCCAAATCCCGTACAGGCCGATCCCCGCGCGCACCAGATCGAGCCGCGTCTGCGGCCAGAGCATCGCAGCCGCCGTCGCGGCCGCATGCCGCTCGATGTCGCCGCCGAGCTCGCGCGCGGCGCTCAGGAAACGCGCGAGCTGTTCGTCGGTGAACGACGAGTCGAGCTCTTCCGCCGCCGCGAAGTGCGTGAACGCTCCGCGCAGGTCGAACTCCGGCGTCGCCGCGTAGGCCGCGAGCGCCGCGCCGGCGCGCGCGTACGGTAAACCCAAGCGCGCGACGCCCGTATCGATTTTGGCTTGAACCGCAAACGGTTTCCGCCGCCGCCGCGCGACGCTTGCTGCCTGGCGCGCGTACGTACCGTCGTCCCACAGCGTGAGCGCGACGTTTGCGGCGTGCGCGACGTCAAGATCGGACGCCGGCACCGGGCCTAGGACATGGAGCGGCGCGTCGAGCGCCGCATCGCGCAGTGCCACCGCTTCTTCGAGCGCGTACACGCACAACCGATCGACATGCGGTGCGAGCGCGCGCGCGACCGGCACCAGACCGTGACCGTACGCGTCCGCTTTGACGACGGCCGCCAGGCGGGCCGGCGCGACCAGCGCCGCGAGCGCGCGCGCGTTGCGGACGATCGCGTCGAGATCGATCGTGAGTTCGGCGATCACGCGGCGGCCGGCCGCGCGAGCACCCGCGAGACGACCAGCGCCACCGGAATACCGAAGAACAGCATGTGCGCGATCAGCTCGTTCTCGAGCCGCTGCGGCGACGGTCGATGATACATGCCGGCGGTGAGCAGCACGATCAGCATGAAGACATAGACCACGAGCCCGAAGCCCGCACCGGAGATCCAGGGTCGCACCAGCAGCTGGGGCTGGGTGCGGACCAGATACACGTAGCCGAGCGCCCAGCCGATCGAAACGCAGAGGTGGATGACGGCGCCGATTGCCGGTGCGGCGGGATTTGCCGCGATGCCCGGGCCGAACAGCACCGAAGCGATGAAGGTGAAGGCGCCGGAGATCACTTGGCCGGGCGGCGCGCCCGCGACGATCTGCGTGACGAACAGAAACGCGTCTAGCAGTATTGCGCCGGTGAGCCCCGCGGCGGCACCCGCCGCAAGCTGCATCTTCAGCGGCGGAGCGATCACGTCGCCATGCTCGCGCGGTATTCGTCCTCACGCCGTTCGAGCGCGCGCGCGACGCGATCGATGAGGTCGGTCATCGTCGCACGCGCGATGCGCCGTCCGATCAGCAGGTCGAACGCCCGCCCTGCCAGGCCGAGCGGCGGCCGGTACGCGCCTTCCAGCGTCAGCCGCGTGCTGTCGACCGTCTCGATGCGCAGCCGCAGCGTTCCGTGAAACTGCGGAAATACGCGGGTGCCGGCGCGCCACTCGAGCAGCATCGCGTCGTGGATGCGGCCGGTTTCGGTGTCATCGGGGTGCAGGCCGAAGACGAGCTTCACCGGCCGCCGCACACCGCCGAACCCGACCACGAAGTCGCGCAGCGGGACGCGCGCGTTTACCTCTACCTCGCGCTCGGCGGCACGAAAAAAGTCCTCGGCGTAGTCATGCGCGACCGAAAACGGGCACTGCGCAACGCGCTCCACGACGACACGAGAAATGTACGGGGCCACTCTCCCACCGTACCGCGAACGCCGCCGGACCCCTACGCGTAGGAACTCTTCTTAAGAGTCGAGATCAGCGACCGTTTGGCGGCCGACGAACCAAGCGCAGCCCCCTTGCACTCGTGAGTCGAGTCTGCTAATGTAAAGCTCTGGGTTTGGCACTCTCGTGCTGATAGTGCCAGGCCGCGAACTCCCCTTTCAACCCGTTAGAGCATTAGGCTCGCGGAGGATGGTTTTTGTGAATCTCAAGCCACTGGGCGACCGTGTGGTCGTCGAGCACGTGGAACAAGCCGATAAGAGTGCGGGCGGCGTCTTCCTTCCCGACACGGCAAAAGAAAAGCCGCAGGAAGGCCGCGTTCTCGCCGTCGGCTCCGGCCGCACGCTCGACAATGGCACCAAGCTCGCCATGGACGTCAAGCCCGGCGACCGCATCATCTATTCGAAGTATTCGGGCTCGGAGATCAAGCTCGAAGGCAAAGAGTACCTCATCATCTCGGAAAAAGA